>DASRIZ010000487.1:0-26151 GCA_035649735.1 Blastocatellia bacterium
CAATTTCAACCTACGACGAAGCTAGGCGTCCCCAGACACCACCGGCTTCAGCCGCGTGGTGTTTCAGTTTCAACCTACGACGAAGCTAGGCGTCCCCAGACACCACCGGCTTCAGCCGCGTGGTGCTTCAATTTCAACCTAGGAGGCCGCGGTGCGGTTGGTAGGCTGAATTGAAGCACCACTCGGCTGAAGCCGGTGGTGTCTGGGGACGCCTAGCTTCGTCGTAGGTTGAAATTGAAGCACCACGCGGCTAAAGCCGGTGGTGTCTGGGTTCGCGTCGCGCGTGCTCGTAGGCTGAAATTGAAGCACCACGCGGCTGAAGCCGGTGGTGTCTGAGTTCGCGTCGCGCGTGCTCGTAGGTTGAAATTGAAGCACCACGCGGCTGAAGCCCGGTCAGCAGGGATTTGCGCCGAGTGATGGGCGCCAGCGAAAGCGGCTCACTTATTTCCTTTTTCTATTCAATTGCTCTCTCAACGCGGTAGCGACGGCTGAGTCAAAGCTTGATTTTGTCGATTGCTTCTTTCTGGCGTTGGCGATGAACTCGTCACGAAGCTTTGAGAGTCTGAGGATCTGGTCACGAATGGATTTGCGCTCGGCGAGTCGCTTATCAATCTCCTTCTGACGCGCTGCCGGTTCAAGCTTTTTCAGATCTTCAGGTAAGTCCTCATCCTTTATTGACTCGGGCTTGAGCGAGCCGTTTTCCAGGCTTGTCAGCAAGTCGCCCTTATAAGCTTCCTTGTTCAATGCTTTGTTCGTTGCCCGATCAGCCGCCGCCGCAGGCGACGCGCTTGCGACAATGGTCTTCTCCATTTCAGCTTGTCCCAGGCTCGCCAGCGAGCGATACCTGGCGCCCGCCACCCCCGCTCCTCCGCCATACGCGACAAACGTTGATCCGATTTTCGCGCCGAGCTCTGACAACTCCTTGTCGTAAGGTGTCGCGATCGCTACAACGCCGCCGTCCTGGGCGATAGCGAAGTATTGTCCTTCACCATTCTGAGCAATCGACTGCCAAACCGATTTGGTTCCCGGCATGTCCCCGCATTGAATTGTATTGACGATCATCCCCGCCTTTACGGCTTCGGCGGTTGTTGTCGCGGTGCTTGGCTCGTCTTCATAGTCGTCGTGTGGCGGCGCATCGCCCACGAGAAAGATAATCTGAGCCATATCCTGCGTGCGAGGCGACCACCCGGCGCTTTGCACCGCATCGGCAAGCGCACGCCGCACATTCTCCGGTCCATCACCGCCGCCTTCAGCGCGATAATTCATCAGCGTCGAGTAGACCTGATCCAGATCGGTTGTGACCGGGAAGACCTTGGACACGTATTCATCGCCTCGATCCCTATAAGCCACGAGCCCGACTCGAACGGTTGGTTTCGAAGCAGATTGCATCACTTCGTTCACGATGCCCCAGATTCGCTGCTTCGCTCCCTCGAGGAGTCCGCCCATCGAACCGGTAGTATCGAGTACAAAAACCATCTCCAGCGTGGAGTTTCCGTTTGTAATATCCTGAGACTGCTCCTCCACCGGCGGCGTGGGTGATCGACCAGGTTCGGACGCGTCAGTGAACCAAGCCTGGGCTACTCCAATTCCGATGCCTACGATAAACAGCGCAATGATGCTTCTGATTGTGAGCACTTTCATGACTGGTCGACTCCTATGGCAAGCTGCGGCGCGCGGCTGTCTTTACTAGACGCCCATTAGCCTGAAAAGTTCCAATGGCTAATGAGCCGATTCTCTTTTTTGGCGCTCGATCCTGCAAGCGTCTATACAACTCGAGCTGATTTATCAAAGCTCGTATGAAGAACGCCATGAGCAGCAGAACTTGCCAGGATTATGATGTATCGGTGGGCGGGACAGGTTAAAAGTCTAGACTAAGGACAACATTGGAGATACCTTGGTTAATTGAGGAATATTCTTTGACTAAGACCGGAAATCTGCGCCAGGCACAAAAGCTTCTCGAGGACGGCCGGGTGTCGCAGGCGATAAAGCTCTATCAGCAGGTCGTCGACGAGGATCCGACGGATCTCAACACCATAAGTGTGCTCGGTGATCTTTATATCAAAGCAAACCGCACATCGGATGCCGTGGATCATTTCTCGCGAATTGCTGGAAACTTTTTGCGCGGTGGTTCCGCCAAAAGCGCGGCGTATATCCTGAACAAAGCGCTCAAGCTTGATGCAACAAACCCGCGAGCTCAAATGAATCTGGGCGAGCTGCACTTGCACGACAAGGCGATTGGCGCGGCGCACGACGCCTTTATTGAAGCGGGAGCCGGCTTCTGGCGCGAAGGTAATATGGCCTCAGCCATCGGGATGAATCAGAGAGCGTTGGAAGTCGAACCCGACAGCCGTCAGGCGAAAGCGGCTCTGGAATTCATAAAACGAGAGATGGAACCGCCCGTCATTGCCGAGCCGGAGAAAAAGAAGGTACATATCGAGCTGACGCCGATTATGATTTCAATTCCTGATGTATCTGAAGATCTTTGCGCCGAGATCGATACTCAGCCGGAACCGAGTGTCTATTCAGAGGTCGCGGATGTTGATGATTCTCTGTTTCAGCGGGAATTCGTGCCGGCTAGCGATGAGGACGCGATAGTCCGGCAAATTGCTGTCGCCGAGTTTTTGGTTGGTTGTGGCCAGGTCGATCGAGCCATCGCGTTGCTCAGACGGAGTTTGCAGGACCAACCCGATCACATTCAAACACGCGAAAAACTAAAGGACATTTATCTCAGATCGGAGATGAGCGACCGGGCCGGCGATGAATGCGTGAACATCGCAGCGATTTATCTTGCGCGAGGCGAAACTGGCCGCGCCGCTGAGTATGTTGCCCGAGCTCGCCTGTTGAGCCCGTCCACTGAGCCCATTCCCGCGCACCCAACATCAGAGTCCCAGGATTCCACCGAGACCCTCGGTGAAAGCCACGAGAATGGAGAGCCGATCCAGGTGATGTAACTCAATTAACCGACTGCCGAAGTCGGCGGCGGCGGCGAGTCGTCTCGCCTCTTGGGGTTTTGTAAATTCCTGCCGACCTGAATTCCAGCTACAAATGAGATTGCCGCAATCAACAGGACCGCAACGAGAGTTACCAGGAGTCGCATAAAATTTACTCCTTTAGCGACGTAACGACTGCGGGGCCGCCGCTTCCGTAGTTCAGATACAAAGTTCCCTGATGGCCCTTGATGCCTTCGGAACGTGCGCGCTCGATTTCCAGCTGCAGCTCAAGCTTCTTTATCGTGAATGCCGCGGGGTTTGCATAAGTCTGCGCTTCCAGGATCTTTCGTTCGTTATCGATTTTAGACGCCTCGTACGCAGCCTGGGACGCTTCCTTTGCCTTTTGATTGGCGACGACCGCGGACGCAGCTTGCTCGATTCGGTCATCCAGGAAGTCGGGGTTGCCGATCTGGACGGAGTCCATCCGAACGAAGAGCTGTTTTTCTGCTTGGGCCCGTACCGCCTCATACAACTTCTTCTGAATTGCCTCCTGGTTCGCGTAGATGTCATACGCGGTGTACTCGACGAAGGCGTTTCGCGCTTCGGTCTGGATAATGCCGGCAAGTATTTCGTCGCGGCGTCTGTGCCGCCCTTCTTCGTCTATTCCAAAAGCTCGGACGTATTCTTTGAGCGACTCTGGTCCGCCATCGGTAGCGCCCGTCACGGCTACTTCGACCTGAACTGCGGCATTGTCCTTTGAGGTAACCTTAGCCGTTGCTTTGCTTGTGAACGATTTGATATTGATCGTGTAGGTGTCCCAACCGGGGCTAAGCAGAAAGACCCATCCGTCATCGGGGGCGATAACCTGTTGAATCTTGCCCCACTTCAGAGCAACAACGCGCTCCCCTTCTGTGGCGTAAATGAGGCCCGAAAAGCACCAGATGACAATCACTAAAATCAAGACTCCTGCTGCACCAGCGGCCACTAATTTTGTCATATCAACACTCCCTTTCTGAGTTTGGAATTTGGAAGACGCAACGCTGCGAACGAATCTGACCGGAGCCCCGAGTTCGTATGGTCGCGACGGTCTCCCGGCTGAGAGAGTAGCTGTTTCGGTGGTTACGATCTAGGCAGAGAGGGGAAAATCAATTGGGACGTTGGGGATGAGTGGTGGCCAGGGACGGAGTTGAACCGCCGACACGCGGATTTTCAGTCCGCTGCTCTACCAACTGAGCTACCTGGCCACGATCGGTGTCTTCGTGCCGCTCAAAATCAAGTCGTGATCTTAAACAATCATTCTCAACACTGTCAACTTTACAACCCTCAACACGTTACAACTCGCCAGCACCTTACAACCTCAAGCACTCTCAGCGGCGGCGGCGCACATAAAACAGATAAAACGTTGCCCACCCAATAAATCCGAGAACACAGATGATCCCAACCACGAGAAACATCTTGCTGCCGCCGCTGAAGTAGCTGTACAGGTTGAACGCCGCCAGCACCGCGATCAATAACCAGAACTCCAGGAATATCTTGAGCTCCCGCTTCCCTTCTTCGGTCTTGGATTCTGTGTTCTCACCTTTACTCATAGTCATTCAGCGCAAAGACGCAAAAGGACCGCTAAGACGCCAAGGAATCTCCAACACCTTCTCAATCGTTGACAGTAACGATGCCGCTAGCTACTATCACTCGCCCGTTGACCCACAAGCAAGGACTAATCGCCCAATGTCTATTCTCCAAGCCATTATCCTCGGTCTCATCCAGGGCCTGACTGAATTCATACCCGTAAGCAGCACTGCCCATCTCACACTCGCCGGCAAATGGATGAACCTCATAGATCCTCAACACCCGGATCAATGGACAGCCTTTATCGCAGTGATCCAACTTGGCACTCTCATCGCCGTGATCGTTTATTTTTGGACCGACATCATAAAAATCATAGTCGGTTTCGTCACCGCGAACCTTGCGAGGTTCTCCGGCCGAGCCGTGAACGAATCTCATAGAGAATACGCCAAACTCGGTTGGCTTGTGATAATCGGGACTCTGCCGGTTGCCGTCGTCGGTCTCCTCTTCCGTCATCAGATCGAAGGCATGCTTACCAAGGACCTGCGGATTATTGCCGGAAGTTTGATTGGATTGGCGGTGCTTCTCACGCTTGCCGAAATCACCGGCAAACAACAGAGAGATATGAGGCACCTGCGGATCGCGGACGCGATCGTGGTTGGGTTCGCTCAAGTCCTGGCATTGATACCCGGCTCGTCGAGATCGGGCAGCACCATAACCGGCGGGTTGTTTTCAGGTTTGAAGCGCGAGACCGCCGCCCGCTTTTCATTCCTGTTGTCCATCCCCGCGATTGCCGCGAGCGGATTGCTGGAGCTGCCAAAAGCCCTTCATTCGATAAGCACCGGATGGGCTCCTATTGCGGTGGCGACGGTAGTGTCTGGCATTTCTGGTTATCTTTCGATCGCATTTCTTCTCAAATATCTTCAGCGCCATACGACTTACGCGTTCGTCGCGTATCGAATAGCGCTGGGGCTGCTGTTGATCTGGCTGGTTGTTTCCGGGCGAGCGCTGGCAAGATGACTTGCGAGCTCCAAGGCCGCAATAGCAGCCAGCGTAACGGCTTGAGATAAAAGCACTGCAGCGGAGTGCGGCTACCAGAATTTCAAGCGGTGCAGCCAGGCGACAAGAGTTTGAGAAAAGCTGCGCTTGGGTACTACCATCCTGATTCGTTCGCCGGCCCGCTCGACACGCTTTACACGGCCCAGAATCCTGTGAAGCGGAACCGGTGAATCGTTGTGGGAAGCCGCGTCGCCTCGCGTGACTATGCATCGTTCGGATGAAGCGCGTTCGAGGCGAATAACCCGGTGGATGACGGCGGTATCAAACCGGCTATGGTAGAGAACGATGTCGCCCTGCTTGATGGGGTCGCCGTTGACGGGTTCGAGGGTAATGATATCTCCGTCCTCGATGGCGGGCCGCATGCAGCTTCCGCTCATGCGCAGCTCGACCGGCAGGCTGCGGGACAATAGCTGACGTGCTTGTTCGAGAAAGTCGGGCGTCTCTAAAGTAACTTCGCGCCCTCGCTCCGCCTTTATTTCATAGGCGCGCATTGTGGTTCTCCCAAAGTGCGAAACGGCTGCGGAGCTTAGCGCTCCTTGTTACTACCTGACCTCGGTTGAGGTGTCTTCAAAAAAGCTATGGCAATCATAGCGCAAGAGGTGAGTGACGAAAAGCAAAAAGCGGAACCGCAAGAAAGTTGCGATCTCGCGAGCGATCAGCGCCGCACCTAATACCACAACCGGGAAAAAGGTTGGGGATCTTTTCACTCTTGCCTACGGAGATCGAAACGTTCGCTCGCCAAGTTCAACAAACACACAAAGGATAACCGCGTAGCTGTGTCCTATCGGTAGCTCGCGGTGGGTTGGCGGACCCCGGGCCGCGTAGCGGTCACCTACTTGACTACGAATCGGTTTGGACAGAAATAGGTGACCGCTACGCGGCCCGGGGGTCCGCCAACCCACCGCGAGCTACCGATAGGACACCGCTACGCGGTTACCATCAACGCAGAACCACCATCCGTCAAAGCCCATCGACACACTAATCCCCAACCTTTTCTGCCTAGGCTGTTCTGCCTCAAAAGACTTGGGTGAACGTCAATACGTTTCCGGTTGGGGGATTACACTCACCGAGGCTGGGGTTTGGCGATCCGCTCAAAAATTCCAATCGAGCCCTTTTCAGATGTCAGTCTCAATTCATCGCCGTTCGGAGACAAGCTGAATTTGTGCGTCTTGGTAAGCGGCGGGTTCTGTATCTTGCGGTTGGGCCCAACACCGCTGGCCTGAATAGTCAGCACCAGTTTGTCAGGCGACTCTATCCGGAACGTACCCGAATCCGCGTGATAAGGCTTCCCTTTGACCTCCGCCCTCCGCTGGTATGTTCCGTCCGCTGTAAAATTCCAAAGGGTCTTGAGCTGGCTCATCAAAGTCACAACTCCCTGGTCGTGTACTTCTCGTGACTCATACGTACCGATGAGTTGTGCTGGTTCGTTGGGGTTCGGTGCAGGGATCGCATCGGCTTGCCGCGAAGCGTTGTTGTTGGCATCGCGCGCCGAACCGGTGGTGTTTGAGTTGCCCGTCGAGCCGGCAGTCGCAGCGTTGTTCGAAGCTGAATTTCCAGATTTGCAACTGCCCAGAAGCAGCACCGACAACACCAGTAGGACGCAATTGATCGTTTTCATCTTATGATCGCGAATAATCCTGATTGTGAAGATCAGGGCCGAGAGGGTTTTGGCGTTCCCGTCTTCTGACCTTGCCGAATGCGTTCAATAGCCTGCACCGCCGCCGTGCGCACGTCAGAGCTTGAATCATTGTCGGCAAGCTGCTCGAGCTTTGAAACCACTCGTTCGTCTCCAACTTCCCCCAAGCCTGCCGCAGCTGATTGTCTCACCTCTTCGTTCTGATCCAAAAGTGCCACAGTCAACGCGTCGATCACACGCGCATCGCGGAACCTGGATAGCGCGCCAATCGCTCGTTTTCTTACGGCGACCGAGGCGGTGCGAAGCACCGAGAGGATCGGAGTAATTGCAGCAGGATCGCCAATCTTTCCGAGGGCTTCGATTGCCTCCGGGCGCGCTCCTGACTGATCCGCGGTAATCAGATCGATCAGCGGTCCGACCGCATCTCTGGAACCAATATCGCCAAGCGCCGCAGCCGCGAGTTGCCGAACCGACGGCTTGCCGTCTTTAAGCGCTTGAACCAGGCTCTGAAGCGCAACAGGGCCCAGTCGTCCAAGCGCCGCAGCCGCCGGTCCTCGCAGCGTGCTGGTTTCATCCCGCACGACAGCAATCAGGTGGGGCACCGCGCGTTCGTTCGAGCTTTCGCCGAGCGCTCGAACCGCAGCAGACCTGACGGTCTGGTTTGAATCGGATAGCGCCTCGATAACTCGATCGAACGCTCGCGCCGAGCCGGTAATTCCCAACGCCTCGATGGCTGCTTCTCGGATCGAAGGCGTCGATGAGCTGGCGCTCTCGAGAAGCAATGCTACGGCGGGTTCGCCCATTTGACCTAACGCTATTGCTGCCTGCTGCCGAACAAAATAGCGATCATCACGAAGTACCAGCGCGAGGCCTTTTATTGCACGCTTATCACCTATGATTCCAAGCGTGCGTGCGGAGGCCGCGCGAATCTCGGGCGTCGAGTTCTTATCCTGCAAAACCAAGAGAAGAGGATCAACCGCCGGTGCGCCGATCCGCCACAAGACACGCGCCGCCCGATCACGGTCGCTTTCGCGTTGAGCCCTCAGAGCCTCAATCAACGCGGGGACGGCTTTTTCTCCAATACCTGCCAAAGCCTCTGCGGCGTAGTAACGAACAACCGGGTCTTTGTCTGAAAGCGCGGTTGCCAGTGGTGTGATCGCCTGATCGAGCGAGCCTTCGGAAGCAACCCGAGCGAGTACTTGCGTGGCTCGCGAACGCACTCGCCAATCCGCGCTCGAAAGTGAATCGATCAGCACCCGCGTCGCGCGCGGATCCTGCAACCGCGCTAACGCCTCCGCTGCCGCCAGGTTTACGCGCGAATCACGATCGCTTAACAAAGAAGTCAACGGTGCGAGAGCGCGAGCATCTTTTATCCTACCGAGCGAAAATGTAGCCTCGACTCGCACATCTGCGCTCGGATCGTTCAAAGAATTTATCAAGGCATCGGTCGAGCGCGGTGAGTTGAACGCACCCAGCGTTCGTGCGGCCTCCGAGCGCACGCGGCTATCTCCGTCTTTCAATGCCGAGAGGATTGACGGTATTCCGGCCGGATCTCCCAGCCGTCCAAGCGTGGTGACGGCTGCGGTGCGCACCTGCCAGTTTGAGCTCGAAAGATCTGAGGCGACTTTCTCAACCGATATCCCCAAAGCTGATAGCGAGCGAACCGCTGCCTCTCGGACTCGTGAGTCTTCATCGCGGGCGGCGCCAAACAACGCTTCGGCGGCGACGTGATCGGCGATCAATCCCAGAGCCGTAACTGCAGCGGCCCTGACCTGGGGTTGGGTCGCAAGCGCGGCGGTCATCAAGGGGTCAACCGCGCGACGATCGCGCAGCGCGCCGAGGCCTTCCGCCGCTTTGACTCTAACTTGAACTTCATTAGAGCTTGAGAGCGCAGCAATCAACGGCTCAACCGCTTTTACATCGCCGAGACGCGCTAACCGCTCGGCCGCGCGCACGCGATCCAGGACATCTGCAGCCTTCAACTGCAAAGACTGACTCTCCGCGGTGACTCCGACCGCGGCCAACGCTTTTAGCACGCCAGGGCTAAGCTTTCCTTCCGCATCTCGAGCGTCCAGCAGCAGGTCGGTAACCCGAGCTTGATCAAAGGAGGCCAACGCATCAATCATCGCATCGGCGACAATGGGCGAACTCTCTTTTTTCAGAGCGCCAACAATCGCTACGAGGGAGCGCTGCGAAGCATCACTCTTAGGGTCTGGCCGGCTGGTCTTTGAAAGCGATGTTACAGCAGCGGCTCGCACGGCGGGCTCCTCGTCCCCAAGCATCTTTACCAGCGCGATTCGAGATTCCTCGCTTCCAAATGCAGCCAGCCCGCTGGCTAACGCGCGGCGGACATTGAGACCATCGCTTCTTGGCGAAGATCCCTCATTGGCGGCGAGCGCCAGCAGAGCGGGGAGAGCCCGATCATCGCCGAATTCCAGAAGGGTCGTGAGTGCGCCGCGCCGAGTATCCGGGTATTCGCTTCGTAGCGCCGCGGTTATCTGGTCGATATGTTCGCGATTTCCCAATCGATAAAGCGCGGCTGCGTATTCCCACTGTCCCGGTCCAGCCTGTTGAGCTGAAGCAAGCACGGCGCTTGCGGCTCGCTTGTCCCCGATTCGCCCCAGGGCAACCGCGGCAGCGCTTCGAACGCCTGGATCCTCATCCTTCAAGCGGCCCAGGAGCGCGTCAACCGCGGCCGATGCCTTCTGATCGCCGAGAGCGACTGTCGCCGTGCGCCGAACAAGCTCGTGATCATCGTCAAGCGCTTTGATCAGGGAGTCGACGGGTACGGCGGTGAGATCGGACGTGCGGAGAGCACGCGCCTTAACATAAGCATCGTTGCGTGCCGCCAAATCCCGGAGGGCCCCGGCATCTGCCGAGACTCCGAGCGTAAAAAGAGCTTCAAGCGCTGCGCTGCGGACAAACCAGCTTTGATCTTGAAGCAGAGGTAGCAGGATTTGACCCGCTGACTTATCGCCAAGTTGTCCGAGCCCTCTTGCCGCTTCTCCTCTGACGTACCAGTTTTCATCGGACAGTGCCTGCCTGAGTTTGGAGGACGCGTTGGGGTCTTTTGAAGCAATCAGAGCTGCGAGCTGTTGAACCCGTGCAAACGCCGGCGTCGGGGCATCGTCTCGGGCGCTCGGCGCCTGTTGCCCGGGAGCGGCAACCGCCGAGAGCCAGGCAACCAGAATTAGACAGATTACGACAAAGCTCTTTCTCATTCTTTAGTACTATTGCGGCAGGGGACTAGTGCGATTTGATTCGCCGCTGCACAGGAATACTACAGCAGGTAAAAGTGGTTTAGAAAGGCTGGAGCCGTATCAGGTTCGCGATGACAAAACGGCCCCGTCGAGCGACCAGAATGAGGCGAACTTGCAGATCGAGCGGAAAGGCGAATCTGATCGTTGTCATGAGTCGAAGATTCTGCAGACGTTCTTTGTTTAGTAGTCCCGCCTTCAGGCGGAATCTTCATCGATGGTCTCGAACACGAAAGAAGATTCCGCCTAAAGGCGGGACTACGAAACGCCTTACCAATTATGCCGCGATGCGGTGGCCGTTTTCGCCTATTAGATTGCTAAAGACCCCGTAGCCCGCAAGAGAGCGCTCGATCGCGGGCATTGCCTGAGGAACGTTGAGTTTGAGAAATCTCATCATATGAGCTATCTCGGTTGGGGTGAGGTCCTCAGGGCTTCTGCCGGGAATGCCAAGCGGTATCAGATAAGCCCGCATGTTCAGGCCGGCACGCCTCATCTCGCTTTCGAGAGTTGCGATAAACTCCTCCCGCTCCGTTACATTCATAGCGACCAACCCGTCCCTAACTACTTCCTTCAACTCGCCGGCGTCAACCTCGGACCAGCTCACGGTGGCTGAGTGAACCTTCCTGTTCATTTGTTTTGTTTGAATGTTTCTAGCCATTTTCGATCCCACCCTCCTGTTCTGAACCCGTTCGTACCGTACCATCTCGGGACTGTCGCGCGTCAAAGCACTTGTAAATGCGCGATATCCCCCCGCTCAAACGCGACACGGATTCGTTTGTTTCAAGAACTTCGAGTTGCCTCCTGCACGGCGAAGCGACTCGGCGTGTTCCCACTTTCCAGTGGTAACCGCAATGCGTTTGTGCAACCTCCGTGCCAACAGGTTGCCTACACCTCAAAATACGCGAATTTTTAGACCATATTTGGAGTGCGTCGCCCTTTCCGCATTGGTTGACTGTGGCGTGCGTGGCGGCGCTTTGTCCTCTTGACACTTGAAACTTTTACACCAGCACTTCGATCCACCTCCAAAAGCGCCGCCGCGCATGCGATCGTCAACCAATGCGGAAATGAGTGCCGCACTCCAAATAAAGCCGTCGTAGAAAATCTCGCCGATTGGTTTGGGAAGTTGGTTTTTGGTTGTGATATAGTGACGCTCCTGGGCTACCTCAAGACAGAAAGGGATCACCAAAAATGGCTGATGATCGTAGTGAGCGCAATCGCGCCATAGACATGGCGATTGCAAGCATAGAGAAGCAGTTCGGCAAGGGCTCAATAATGAGACTTGGCGAGAAGAAGGTTATGGACGTCCCAGCGATATCCACTTCGTGTCTAAGTCTCGACGCGGCAATTGGAATCGGAGGCGTTCCTCGGGGCCGAATCGTAGAGATCTACGGGCCGGAGTCAGGCGGAAAAACAACGCTTGCACTTCACATTGTTTCACAGGCCCAGCGCGCCGGCGGCGTGGCCGCTTACATCGATGCCGAGCATGCGATGGATGCGCAGTATGCGAAGAAACTGGGGGTCAACGTTGATGACCTGTTTATTTCGCAACCGGATTCAGGCGAGCAAGCCCTTGAGATCGCCGAAGCTTTGGTTCGCTCGGGCGGCGTTGATGTTCTGGTTATCGACTCGGTTGCGGCGCTGGTTCCGAGAGCCGAGCTTGAGGGCGAGATGGGGGACTCCCTGCCGGGCCTTCAAGCACGGCTGATGTCGCAAGCGCTCAGGAAGCTGACGGCGGTAGTCGCTCGCTCAAACACCTGTCTGATCTTCATCAACCAGATACGCGAAAAGATCGGTGTAATGTTCGGCAACCCGGAGACGACATCAGGAGGACGAGCGCTGAAGTTCTACTCCTCTGTGCGGCTCGATATTCGACGCACCAGTTCAATCAAGGATGGGGATGCAGTCGTCGGCAATCGCACAAGGGTGAAAGTTGTTAAGAACAAAGTCGCCCCTCCGTTCAGAGAATCCGAGTTTGACATCATGTACGGCGAAGGGATTTCACACGAGGGCGATTTGTTGGATCTGGCAGTTGAGAACAAGATAGTTGAAAAGAGCGGCGCCTGGTTCAGCTTCAAGGGCGATCGGCTGGGCCAGGGTCGAGAAAACGCCAAGAACTTAATCAAGTCTGACCACGACATAGCGCGTCGAATAGAGTCAGAGGTCCGCCAGGCACTCGGTCTTCCGGCTGCAGTATCGGAGGAATCGGCCGCGGGCGCGACAGCCGGTCCATCGAAGAAGGCTGCGTCTAAGGAATAAGGTATGAGAGCGCCGGTATTAGTGTTTGCGTTTTGGTAGACGGAAAGAATCGTTAGCGATTCATTCGCAGACCTGAACGCCGGCGCTCTCATCAAACGAACACGTCGGCATCTGCAGTTTCCCCAACACTTTGCTGTTGACCTCGGTTCGAAGTTTCTGATACTATCGCGCGCGACTCACCAGGATTGCCCCCAATCTTCGAGGTGGTTTCAACAATGAAATGTCATGGTTGCGGGCATGAGTTTGTAAGCACATCTGCGCGGTGTCCACGTTGTCATCGTTCCACATCGCGGCGAGGCCGCACATCTACCGACTCGAGATTGCTTGAGTTTCCGCGAAGAGCTCGCGTGGCCCCGCCTGTCGAAGCGACAGCGCCTGTGCTTCCCTCCTGGCGGGTTGAACTAAACGAGAAGGTCCGAGCAATCAGAGCGAATCGTGGCGCTTCGACTTCAACCGCAGAGCAGCCGGCCGAAGAAGCTGTGAAGCAAGTCGAAGCGGACTCTCGCTCGACCATTGCCGGCATGCGGCAGGATGAGAGCCGAAGCTTTTACGACAGGAATTCGGGCGCCCACGCCGCAGCTTCTCGACCCGAGTCGAACCAACCCGCTACATCGTTTGCAGGCACAGGCCGCCGATCCAGCAATAACATTGTGGAAGCAGCGCTGACACGAGTTAAGCGCGCTTCTGAAAATGCCAGCCGCGCCGCGCTTCCGAAGATTGAACCAGCACGGTCAATTCAGCCGACTACGCAGGGGTCACTTGCGGTCGATCGGCATGCAACTGCGAGAGCTCTGGATCCGGTAACCGAGATTGAACCGAGCGTCGAGTTCAAGCCGACACCACGACCCGAGGCCGTTCATCCAACCGTCCTTGTTCCACCTCCGGTTATTGTTCCCGAGCGCGTCGAATCGCCGGCTATCCAAGAACCCACCATATCGTCAGCTGTAGAGGCCGAGACTGCTGTTCAGCCAAAGCCGATTTTGGTCCTCGAAGAGATTGAGCCGCTCGATTATCTGGAGGCCGAGGTTCGCAAGGTTGATAAAGCGCTTGGTGCTGAGTTCAAGCGAAATGAGAGCCCCTCAATATTCACCCACGCGGTGATTGGTATCGTGGATCTGATTGCCGTTGTAGTGAGTTGCTCGCCCTTCGTGGCAATCGTACTGATTGCCGACGGGAGCTTAGCCATAACGGAGACCAGACTCGCCACCGGCGCGATGGTCGCGTTCATTGCTTTCTTCTACTTTGCGTTGACACAATGTTTGTGTGGCAGAACGTTCGGCATGATGCTGACGAATACCCGGATCGTCGACGCGCAGACGTTTGAAGCTCCTTCCGCTTCTCAAGCATTGCTAAGGACCGGTGGATATTTCATCGCCGCGGCGCCGGCGCTTGTGGGTATCAGTTGGGCCGCGCTCAATCACAAGCATCGAGGCTGGCAGGATTTCATCTCAGGAACCGTGGTGGTGCGGGATTTCTAAAATCAAAAACCCCTCACTGACGTGGTTTTTCGACTAATCATTTCTTCCAAACTTCTCCTCAAGTAGTATTGCTTCGTGGATAACTTTTATCTGTCTGCGGTGGTAGCAGAAATGGCAGCAGAGGTGGCGGGGCGTACCGTTTCCCGCGCGGCTCTGGAAGACTCCACGCTCCACATCGATTTGCGTTTGGCTTCTGGCCGGCAACTGCTGGCGTCCGTGGATCGAACTACTCCCGCTCTCTACCTGTCCAACGAACGTGCTCCGGATGTGTCCAGGACGAAGCGGGGTACAACGTTTTTTCTTGCGCTCGTTCGCAAACATCTCGTCGGCGCAAAACTCTTGAAGGTTTGGAAAGAGCCCTTGGACCGGATAGTTCTCCTTGAGTTCGAGAACCTGGACCCAGGTGACAACAGAGTGCGGTTCTCGCTTCGGCTAATGTTCACCGGTCGCTCTTCAAACGCTTATGTGACCGACGCCTCGGGAAGCGTGATCGGGATGCTGTTTGACCAGGGGATTTCTGACCGATTCGAGCCGCAATCTCCTGGAGGCGGGATGATTGACCCTGCAACGCTCACTCGCCAGTTGAGCGAATCGACAACCAGGTCCGAAGTGTTGGATAAGATTTTTGGAACCGGATCAGTCTTCGGTCCTCAATTAAAGAATGAGTTCTTAGTCCGCAGCGAAAATGCGAGTCCGCTTCTAGCTCTTGAATCATTGATCGACGATCTGCTTCACAAGAAAGCGATTGCGCTGGTCTACTCTAAGCTGCCGCCAGAGCAGATCAGAGACCGGGTGATAAATCCAAAAACCGATCTACTGTTATCGCACATCGAACTCGCACAGGCGCGCGGAATGTTGCGCTTGCAGTATCCCTCGCTGTCGGAAGCAGCGGACACATACTACAACCTTCGAGGACCGGCGCTGGCTCTCCGTTCCGAGTATGGCTCACTAAAACAGACACTGGCTCGGGAGATCTCCAGGCGTGTTTCTGTGCTCAGCGCGATTGAGACAGACCGCTCTCGGTTCGATCAACCTGAGAAACTCAAGCAGTACGGCGATTTGATTCTGGCGAATCTCGCCAAGGCGCGAATCAAAGAAGGCTTTGCCACAGTTACCGACTATTACGATCCTACGCAGCCTGAGATACAGATCGCGATTCCGGAAGGCGCCACGTTACAGGAAGCCGCCTCAATCTATTTCGCCAGGTATCAGAAGGCACGCCGGGCCCTCGCCGCTATCGCTTCCAGAGCGCAAGAAGTATCGAGCGGTCTCGCTCCTTTGAAGCAGCTCTTGCATCGACTTGAGAACGAGCCTACGGCCGGTTGCATTGATCAAGTAAGCGAATCTCTCGATAAGCTCCTTGGGACGACCGGAGCCGCCCGGTCTGGAAAAGATAAACCAACGCGAGGCAAGAACGTGCCGGCGTTTGGCCGCAGGTTCAAATCAAGCGACGGTTACGAAATCGTCGTCGGTCGAAACGATCGCGACAATGACGCTCTAACATTCCGGGTTGCTAAGCCGAATGACATCTGGCTGCACGCGGCGGATTATCCTGGTTCTCACGCGATCATTCGCAATCCAACTCGCGAGCCTCCGCCACATCGGACCATCACCGAAGCGGCAGAGCTGGCCGCCTTTTATTCTCAGGCGAAGCACGAAGGCAAAGCGGCGGTTCACTATGCTCAAAAGAAATTTGTCTCAAAACCGCCGCGGTCCAAGCCCGGCTTGGTCCGGCTCTCTTCGTTTAAGACAATTCTGGTTGAGCCGCGCTGCAATCTTGAAAGACTCGGGTGATTGCCAGGCAACCTGCGAAACAATCGAGCAACTAAGAACAAGAACTGAATGCCTTTTTAAACTTTCCGCTGCAAGTTCAAATTACAAATGATATGATTCAGGAAGCGAGGCGCGATAAACAATGAGCCGATTGATGTTCGTCTACCTTTCGGGCACCGAGAAAGGTAAGACAAGGATCTTCACTCAAGACCACGTCACACTGGGGACCTCAGATGCCTGCGATCTGAAACTCGTGCCGGACGATGACGGTGTGCTGCCCGAAGGTATACTCGCCGACGTGTACGATGACGAAAACACGTTTCACCTCGTGCCTCATCTCGGGCAGGACGATTTTGAAATCACGATTAACGGTGCCGAACTTGGGACAGATGATACGGGCGCCGGCCACACGTTGCGCGACGGGGATACGGTTCATTTTGGCGGCACTCGCGCGGGCGCAAGCGTGCTATTCCAGGTGATGCCGGAAAACTTCTCGTCAACTCATCCGGTACGACGCAACGTCGCTCAAGTTGACACGGTATCGGGACAGTCTGTTCACCCTCTAACCGCGACTTTATTCGTCAAGGAACTCACAGCGAGCCTTTGGGCGGAGATTCCTCGAAAGGCAAAACTTACCGGATTGACACTGTTGTCCGCGATTTCGTTGCTGGTCATCGGTGTGCTGGTTTTCAGCCTCATCACGCTTATCCGCAACACCAACAAGACCGATCGACTTGGAGAACAGTTTGCCGGTGCTCAGGAGATGCGCGAGCAGGACCAGAAGCTCATCCGCAAGCAGCAGGAGGAGATCGAACGGCTTCGCGAAGTCAGCGATCAAATGCGCCGATTTACTCAGAAGATCGCCGAGTTGTATAGCCCTGGAGTGTGTTTGATAGTCGGAAGCTATACGTTTGTCGAGCGCGGCAGCGGGCGCGTGCTCCGATACGAAACCGCAGATCGCATCAGCGACATGCCAGTAGACCGGAATGGCAACCTTCAGGCTTCGGTTGACGGAGCGGGTCCTCCGGTACAAATCGACTACACCGGAACGGGATTCGTCGTGGAGCCGGGCGGCGTGATTGCGACTAACAAGCATGTGGTTCAGCCTTGGGTAACCGATCAGATGGCGCAGATCATTCTTCATCAGGGCGGAGGGTTGGCTCCGAGGCTCGATACCCTGGAAGCGTTCTTCCCTTCCCGGCAGGCACCATTTGGTTTGAAGGTGGCCGCGACTTCCCCTCGATACGACATTGCGCTTTGCAAGTTTGAGCAGGGAGATGCTGCGTTGCCGGTTTTCCCGATGAGCAACGAAGACCCCACATCGATAATCGGTGAACCGGTTGTTCTGTTGGGCTATCCAACCGGGGTTGACGGCTTGCTTCAGAGAATTGAAGAAGCTGAAAAGCGTGAGATTCTGCGAACACACGGGCAAAGCGCGATGCAAGTTGCCAGCGGGCTTGCAGCCAGTGGTTTGATCAGACCGCTTACGACGACTGGGACCATAAGTGATGCGCTGCCCGGTCGGATTGTGCACAGCGCTCAAACGACCGAAGGAGGATCGGGCAGTCCAATTTTCGACCGTGACAGCCGGGTAATTGCAATTAACTCAGCGATCCTATCAACGGTGGATGGGAATCAAAGTTTTGGCGGTTCGAACTTTGGAGTACCAATCAAGGTTGCGTATGAGTTGCTGCAAACGTATGACAAAGACAAAGCTGCAAGCCAGTAGTGCTGTTAGGTGACGAATGGAAAATGAACAATGGGAAATAACCAGTTTCCGCTCACGCACAGCGTCCGTGTCCGGCAATCTCAACCCCATCGAAACGCAGCAACTCATCCTCTTTGCTTGGCGGCGGCACTACTTCAAAAACCACTTTATCGAACTTTCCGTGGCCTCTATAAAACGATGACTTGTACCCTCGCTGATTTGTGAACTCGATCAACTGCACGCCCCATTTTCCCAGGGCGGCATTCTCAGGAATCGGAATCGTGACGTCGAAGCTTGTCTGAGAGTAGCTCTGCTCAGCCTGCACCACCACTTCACCCACTGCCAGCTTCGTTTTGCTGGAGCTCGCCATGCTGAACTGAAAACACTGAACGAATATCTTGCTGATCCCGTTTGGATCGTAGGCGGCGATGCGCAGCGCCAGACTCTCACCTGCAACAACCCGCACACCTGCGGACGCGGAACCGTTCAAGGCCAAGCTTACAGACATATACTCACCTTTCCCCTGGTAAAGTCGTGTGAGGACAGTTTGTAAACGAGGGCAGGTCCTGCGGTCTCTTGTTGTTGTTATTCGGCGTCGATAATAGCTGTCACGGCCAGCTGCGTCAAGAGTTTCACTTGAATCTTTAAGTTCCGGAGCTGGTCCAACCCCGAGTCCGAATTCGAAACGAGGTGGTCACTTTTGTCCAAAGGGCCGCTGTTTTCCTTCCAGTGCCTCTTTGTAGGCGCCATTGGGCACTTCCCCGAATGCAATAGCTTTTTCGTATTCTTTGATCGCATCCTCCCGGAATTCCTGAAAATCGTAGATTCTCCCCAGAAACACATGGCTCCATTGAATCAACCATCGCTCGGAATCCTTCGAGGCATTCGCGATCACCCTCCGATAGAGTTTGATCGCTCGTTCAAGCCGATCGTGTTGCATCTGAATCTTGTCGTTCTCTTCAGCTTTGGGGTCGAGCTCGCTGGCCGACGGGGTTTGAGTTACTACCTGCGCCATTCCATACAGCGCTCTGGCGTTGTTAGGTTCAGCCGCCAGCACCTGGTCCAGTATCGAACCGGCTTCCTTAAAGCGCTTCTGGCGGATCAGGTCATCCGACTTCAGAATACTCGCTCCCATTGCGCCAATCACCGCTTCCGCCGCTGCACCTTCGCTGACCTCGATTCGCGTCGGTTTTGAGCGTCTCGTCGAAACGCGCGCTACGACCGCCTCAAACTCCTTCATACGGGTCGCTTCGCGCTCGAACTTAGCGGTGCTGACCATGTGATCGAAGAAGTCTTCCATTCCAATTCCAACTTTCTCCAAACCCTCCAATGATTCATAGAAATGAAAGCTAAGCACCGCGCCGCGAAGATAAGCCTGTGCCAGATCGAATACCGCATCATCCTCACTGTAGGATCCGCGGGTCGCAATCGCGTTAATTCGCCGCATCCTGGCTTCAGTCGCCTGCGCGAGCGATTCGCGAATCACGAGATATACGCTCCCCGCGTATTGTCTTGCGGCTGTCGGCACCGTACCAACCAGCTTCGATATCTGGTCTTTGTACTCGAGCGAAGCCTTAAGGTGGCGCTCTACCATGGGGTCGATTACGAATCGGATCACCGCCTGGCGAACCGACTCCGTATTTGCAGTTCGCGATGGCCCCACTATCACGATGTAGTCGTCGCCGATTCTGCGCGCAAGCAGATCTTCCTTCTGATTCAAAATGTCTCCGCGAACGATCGAGGTATCGAGCGGCGCTAGCGGATCGGGAATTACAAAAACCTGCCTGGTACGTGTGCGGGTGACTATAGTCTCTTTTTGTTTCTTACCTTCGATTTGGCCAGTGGTAACGACAAGCGGACGCATGTTGATTACCGTCTCAGGCCTTGTATGAAAGTAGTCAAGAACATCGTAAATGACGTTGCCGACTGGAGTCCGATACGCAGCCGCGTATTTTTCTGCAAACGCCATGTACTTTGGAATGAGCTCTCGGATTTTTCCTTTGACGTAAAACTCCCGAACAAGAGAAACGAAACCTTCCCTTAGGCCCTCCTCATCTGCGATCAAAGACCGCAAGTCTTCGGGAACCGGCCGGTCGCTGGATTGATACACAGTAAAACCCGGGGGCTCGGTCATCATTACGCTCAGAGCAGCATACCGAGCCGCATCGCTTGTTTCGTCCACACCCGGACGTCTATGAGCACGATAAAACGACGCGAGTTTCTCTTTAAGCGTCGGATCAAGTCCCGCAAGATCCTTTCTTAATTCCGCTCGCGCCAGCGACAGCGGCTGACCACCAGTCTCAAAATCAAACCCGGCGGCATTCAATGCAGCCATCACGACAAATGTCCTGACGTCGGGCGCGATGCGCACGTTGGCGTCCGAAGGAAGGATGAACCCAGCTACCGTCTTTGCCGGCGCGGATTGCTCGGTCTTCTTCGCTTGGGGAGCCTGTTGCGCTTGAGCCCCCGCAATCACACATGCAGCTAGTAAGGAGATATGAATTGATCTCAACATAGTAATAAACTTTAACGGTGTGACAAAAGAGCGGTCAACTGAGCCCTGCGATCGCTCCCTGTTTGTCCCTCGTTGCCTCACGCGGGAACCAGAAGGAGGTGAAGCAAGCGTTCCCGATCCAGTCTCCTCGGTCTGGTAGCGAACCTCAAAGTTTCTCCGAGACCGACTTGGCCTGCAAAAAAAGTGAAAGATAGTCGCGCCCGCCGGCTTTTGAATCCGTTCCGGACATGTTGAACCCGCCGAAAGGCTGAACACCTACAAATGCGCCGGTACACTTTCGGTTCAAGTAGAGATTGCCGACGTGGAAGTCGCGCCGCGCTCGCTCGAGTCTGTCGCGCTCGCGGCTAAATAGCGCGCCGGTCAGGCCGTATTGTGTGTTGTTAGCGATCTCGAGGGCCGCGTCGAAGTCTCGCGCCCGAAATGCCGCAAGCACCGGGCCGAATATCTCTTCCTGTGAAACTCGTGCCATTGGATCCACGTCTCCGATCACCGTTGGCTTGATAAACCAGCCGTGTTGTTGTTCAGCTAACGGTCCGCCTCCGGTCATCAACTTGCCCTCGCTCTTTCCTATCTCGACATAGTTCGATATCGACTCATATGCGCTCTTGCTGGAAACAGGCCCCATCCAATTCTCTTGCTCTTTGACTGGCCCGACTTTTAGCTTGCTCGCGCGATCGGCCACGCGACCCACCAACTCGTCATAGACCTTATCGACGACAACAACTCGCGAGCACGCAGAGCACTTCTGGCCGGAATAACCGAATGCCGAAGCGACTACCCCATCCACAGCAGCATCAAGGTCCGCGGTTTCATCGACGACGATCGTATCCTTGCCGCCCATCTCCGAAACAACGCGCTTTATCCATAGCTGCCCCTCGGCCGTTTTAGAGGCAAGCTCATTTATGTGAAGACCGACCTCTTTTGAGCCGGTAAAAGCGATAAATCGTGTTCGTGGATTCCCCACCAGGTAATCGCCGATCTTTGACCCGCTGCCCGGAACGAAGTTGACCACCCCCGCGGGAAGCGACGCTTCTTCAAGGAGATCGGCAAACCGGGCAGAAACAATAGGGCTTTCACTCGAGGGTTTGAGCACCACGGTGTTGCCGGTAACAACCGAAGCCAGGGTCATTCCGACTAAAATCGCCAGAGGAAAATTCCACGGAGGTATAACAACGCCAACGCCAAGCGGTATGTAGAACAGTTCGTTTTGCTCGCCCGGAAACGGAGTCAACGGATGCTCGCCGCCGTAGCGAATCATCTCGCGCGCATAGAATTCCGCGAAATCGATGGCTTCGGCGACGTCGCCATCTGCCTCCGCCCAGGATTTTCCAACTTCCAGGACGATCAATGCGGTGAACTCGGCTTTGTGTTTTCGCAAGAGCGCAGCAACCTTCAACACATAGCGTGCTCGAACTTCGGGCGCAACGTGTTTCCACGATTTGAATGCATCAGTGGCTGCTTCGATAGCTTTGTCCGCGAGTTCTGCGTTGGCCTTATGAACCAGGCCGATAACTTCGTCGTAGTTGGACGGGTTCACCGAAGCCAGCATATCGCCGGTCGTATAACGCTTGCCCCCGATTACCAGCGGATACTCACGCCCGAATTGCGATTCGACGTTAGCAATGGCTTCACGCATCACCGCGGCATTGCGCTCGTTGCTGAAGTCCACAAATGGCTCATTTTGAAATGGCGGAAGCATATGATGAGTTCCTCTCTTTAGCCTCGATTTTGACGGCATTAACGTTATCAACCCGATTCCACGCCGGTCAACCAAATCGCATCGAAGCACATTCTGTCGACACCACCCTGGCGACAGATCTCAGAGCATCCAAGGGACTCTTGTAGGCTGTAACGGCATACCCACCTCGTGAGAGGAACTGGGCCGGGCCTGGGATTGTAGGTCGCAGCAACAAGGACCCACCTCTCTCACGAGGTGGGTATACTCGAAACCTGACGCTCACCCTCTCTCAACATGGTCATTGTGGTAACAAAACCACAATTGGTATATTCGACTCTGACAGTGATTGGAACCGCGTGAGACGACAAAAACACTCTCGATAAGCATCCAACACGAGTCCGATTTAATAATCGTATGCGAAGATTCACTCGACATATAACGCTCCTGGCCGTCACGCTAGCGATAATTGCGACTGGCGCGCAAAGCTTTGCCCCCGCCTCCGCGCACGCGATTGGGCAGGAATTGTTGTCGCTCAAGGATCGAGTCGAGGTCTTCGAGGAAGTCTGGGAGACAGTATACGAGAAATACTATGACGCATCTTTTAACGGGGTCGATTGGCGGGCGGTCCGAAATCGGTACCGGCCGCTTGTCGAAGAGGCCGCTACAGACGCAGACTTCTACGTCGTTCTCAAACGAATGGTAGGCGAGCTTCGAGATGCACACACTCGTTTTCACACACCCGATCAAAGACGCGAGCGCGAGCGACTCCAAGCCGTAAGCACCGGAGTATCTCTTTTTGAAGTGGAGGGTAAGACCGTCGTTGTGGCTGTCGAAGCCGATTCAGACGCGAGCCGGGCGGGCGTCGAACCCGGAATGATCGTGCTGACGATTGACGGCAAACCTGTTGCCGAACGCCTTGCTGAAGCTCGGGCCAGCGTTGCTGGTACGTCCTCGGATCGGGCGATCCGCCTTAGACTTTACAGAATGATCACCGACGGCGATCCGGGCTCCACTCTTCGATTGAGACTTGCCCGTGCCGACGGCTCGTCGATCGACGTCGCATTGACCAGGAAGGTTGTTGCCGACGTGGCTGTAGTTACTTCGCGCCGGCTGGCTTCCGGCTACGGTTATATCCGGTTGACACTGTGGAAGTCGCCGGTCCGAAAAGATTTCAAAAAGGCACTTGAACATCTCCGGGATGCGCAAGGTGTGTTGATAGACCTTCGAGGAAACCCCGGAGGCGAAGCGGATGAGGTCGTGAAAATAGCGAGTTTCTTTTTCAACACGCACGTCTCCTTCGGTAGATTTAGTAAGCGCTCCGGTAAAGCTATTTATCTGCGAACCGACAACGATGATCGAGTGTACAAAGGTCCGCTGGCAATTCTTGTTAATGAAGGATCGGGCAGCGGCTCAGAGCTGTTCGCCGGCGTGATGCAGGAGCTGGGGCGGGCAGCGGTGGTCGGCCGGAGGAGTTGCGGCTGCGTGCTCGGGATCTCGGAATTCAAAAAGGTCAAAGGAGGAGGCGAGCTCGCCGTGAGCGAGTACGGCTATTTGTCACCGCAAGAAAACAGCTTCGAAGGAACGGGCGTAATCCCAGACAAAACAGTCGAGCTTACAATCAGTGACCTTCAAACACGTCGCGATGCAGTCCTGGAAGAGGCCGAGCGCTTCTTGAAAATGAAACCGGAAATGAGAAACAGCTCTGCTTTGTCGTACTCTCGTAGCTCCCACTAACGCCACGTAGTAACGAATTTATTCGCTCCACCTTTCGAGTGCGCCTATTCACAAGAACGAATAGATTCGTTACTACGTGACAGGATGCTCGACCCAAACCCGCTATCGGGCGGGCTGCCCACGCACCCCAGCCGTCTTCGGAAGACTGACCAAATTTGCAATAAGCCGATAAGCGCCGGGAACGCCTTTGGGCAGTTGCCTGAACCACGCATACGCGGTGTAGACGTAAAGCCCCTTGCCGTACTCGACAATCACTTCCCCGCCCTGTAAGTCCGGTTCACCCGGATCGTGACTCGCCATCATTGGTTTGAAACGCGCGTCCCAATCGCCCAGAAAATATGCGCCTCGTTCTTGAACCCAACCATCGAAATCGCGCTGGGTGATCTTGTTGGGAGAATTGAACCGCGGATGATTTGGTTCCAGTATGGTGACCTTCGCCAGTTCATCAGTTACCCGGAAGGGACGCGCCTCCGGTTTAGGATACGACGGGAATTCACCGCTCAAGAACTGCGCTTGAGAGTAAGCCGCGATAACCAGTCTCCGCCGCGAGTAGTCGAGCAGAGCGGCGTTGTATTGAGCCAACTCCGAGTTGCGTGACGAGTCCGAGCCGACAACTATTACATCGAATTGCGACAAATCGCCTCCAAGCTCTGCAGCTCCAAGCGGCCGCGCGTCGAGCCCCGCCTTGCGCAAAGAATCAAGCGCATTATTCCCAGCGGCTCCGATAAACCCGACTCGAGGCTTTGTCGCAGACTTCGACAGAGCTCCGGCGATTTCACTCTCGCTCAGATATAAGATTCGTGGCTCCCCCTGACGATCTCGCTGGGATTGTCCGCTTTGCCTTTCTTCCCGACCGGTTCTGTACGGCGCAAACCCGCCGGTTTCGAAGTTGCCGCGGCTGTATTGAACGATGTATGTGCCGCCGCTATTTACATAATCCATCAGCCGCGCGTTATTCGCGATCACGTCGGGGCGCACTTCATACACCCGAACGCCGGCGACAATAACGTCATAAACACTCAAGTTGCCTGACGCGAGTTCCCGGGCATCAATTGTCTTAACGCTAACTCCAATGCGTTCGAGCGCGGCGCCAAGATCGTCGCCCGCCCCTTCGATGTAACCTACGCGCAACCCGGGCGAAACCTTGACATCGATCACCTCGGTCTGCGCTTGGGCTTGGCCATACATGAATCGAGAACCGATGTGAGGATAAGCGACAACTTGATATCCCTCCCGATATGACCGCCCTCCCAGGCTCGCCACTGCCGTGATTGATCGGTGAGACTCCTGGGTCCCTGCTGGTGCTTTCACCGCAAATTTGAAAACGGCTCGCTCGCCTTCACGTTTCAAGTCAAAGGTGGAGGACGCCGGAGCAACCAACCAGTTATCCGGTTTCTCAAGCGCAAGAGACCCTTGTACACCGCGCTTCTGATTGTTAGTTACCGACACAGTCATTTCGCGCTCGACGGCGTTTGCAGACTTCGGATAGACCAGAATGTCAGGCGAGACATTGATGGAGACGGGCGGCGCCACCTTGAGATCGCGCCGAATCTCGCCTACTGCTCGATCGGCGTACCGATACTCAACCTCCTGACTGGCTTTCACCGGCTCGCCGGCAATAGTGAAGTCCGCGATACCGATCAACGCGGATGGCGCGATCGGCTCGATCCCGGTGGCGCCCTTTGCCGGCTTATCAACGGTAAACATGTCGCCGCTCCGCGCTGCATTCAACCAGTAAGGCCGGGTTGGCTCGACATCGGCTCCAACAGTCACGGTGTACTCTGATTGTGAAAGAAGTCTGCCGTCAGTCTCGGTTGTCTTGTCGCTCTTCTTCACCACTGTCCAGCCCGGAGCTGGCGTCAAGCCAAACCCAACAAGCTTTGCGTCGGCGTTAGCGTAGATGCTCAGAGTTATCGTAAAGGTCTGACCTGGAGTTACGATTTCATCATCGGCGAGACAGTCGATAACAACGCCCTCGGATTTCAACAGCGCGTCGACGAAGTCCGCTTCCTTTTGTGCAAGTAAGTAGTCAGTTTCGGCACGCTCGGTTGGGCTCTGTTTAGAGACCCCCGTTTCGAGGTAAGCACGGATTTGTCGCAGCTTTTTTACACCTCGGGCAATAATCTCAGTTACCAAACGCGGCTGCAGTGGGTTGAACTTTGCCCCTGCTTCGTTCGCCGCGTTTTGTACTTCAGCCAACTGACTCCGCAACCATTCAGATGCGGATCCGGCATAAGCCGCGATTCCACCCAGCGACGTATCGATGTCTTCGAAGATGTCTTTCTCATTCTTGATCGCCCCAACTTTCGAGTCGATCAATCTCAATCTCGAATATCGCGGCCCTCTGGCTTCGATGGTTCCCTGGTCCTGAGATCGGTGCTGGCTTCGTCCCCTCGCAGCAAGTTCATAATAGCTGCACCCAAGCAGCGGATCGTATTCGCCGGTGTTCAGCGAGAGTGTTGCAAGCGAAGGTAAGAACTCGCGAGGACTTGCAGCGCCATCAAACGAACGCAGGTACAGCTTCTTTACTTGCCACGGCCTCAAGCCCTCGTTTATCTGCTCCG
>DASRIZ010000488.1:0-7206 GCA_035649735.1 Blastocatellia bacterium
GGCCGCGACTGTGACCGCCGCGACCTCAACCACGATACTTGCCGCCGAAGAACACTGGCGGCCTGAACGAGTTGCGCCGAGCGACAAGATAAGGCTCGGTCTGATCGGAGCGGGCGGGCAGGGAATGGGCGACACGCGTGAAGCTTTGAAGAACCCGGGAATCGAGCTCATTGCCGCGGCCGATCTGTACGACGGCCGTCTGATCCGCGCCAAGGAAATCTGGGGGAACCAGCTCGTCACAACTCGTGACTATCGCGAGATCCTTGCACGTCCGGACATCGACGCGGTGATCATTGCGACCCCCGATCACTGGCATATGCGCATTTCGAACGATGCGATGAAAGCCGGCAAAGACGTCTACTGCGAGAAGCCTATGGTCCAGACGCTGGACCAGGGGAAGAGTGTCATCGAGACAGCACAGAAGACGAATCGCATTCTGCAGGTCGGCAGCCAGCGAGTCAGCTCGATCGTCTACAAGAAGGCCAAAGATCTTCTCGCTTCCGGAGCGATAGGCGAGCTAAACACGGTTGAATGCTGGTGGGACCGCAGCAGCGCGATCGGCGCGTGGCAGTATTCCATTCCGCCTGACGCCTCGCCGGCCACCGTTGACTGGGATCGTTTCCTCGGCGACGCGCCGAAGCGTGAGTTCGATGCCACGCGATTTTTCCGCTGGCGGAACTACCGCGACTACGGCACCGGAGTCGCCGGAGATCTGTTCGTGCACCTCTTTTCCGGGTTGCACTTCATCGTGGGAACGACCGGCCCTACAAGAGTGATGGCGACAGGCGGGACGCGTTACTGGAAGGACGGACGCGATGTGCCGGATGTCATGCTCGCGTTGTATGACTATCCGAAGACCGCGAGTATTCCGGCCTTCAATTTATTGCTTAGAGTCAATTTTGCCGCCGGCGCGAATGAGAGTTCCGGGTTCCGATTCATAGGCAATGACGGAGTGATGACTGTTTCGGGCACGGTCACGCTGAACAAGAGACAAAAGGCGAAGGAACCCGGCTACACGATCGACACGTTTCCAAAAGCTACTCAAGAGGCATTCCTGAAGGAGTATCGAGCCAAGTATCCCGAGAACAAACAGGAGATCAACGCTGCGAGTCAGGATACCTATGCCGCGCCTTCCGGCTACAGCGACTCGGTCGATCACTTTGCTGCGTTCTTTGAGGGGATGAGAACTCGAAAGCCGGTTGTCGAGGATGCAATATTTGGTTTTCGCGCGGCTGGCCCGGCTCTGCTAACCAATCGAAGTTACTTCGACAACAGGACCTATGAATGGAATCCGGAGACAATGACATTCAACAAGGAACGAGGGGCGTGAGGCGACGGGGATAGAGGATGGAGGATTGAGGTTAGAGGATGGAGGATAGAAGATGGAGGATCGAGGATCGACGACCGAGCATTTTCAATCCTGTATCCTCTATCTTCCATCCCCTATCTTCCATCCTCTATCTTCCATCCTCCATCTTCGATCAGTTCATCTCACGCATTAGCTGCGTTCCACTGCTTCAACCGATCGAGACTCGCTATAAACGGTTTTAGACCCGCCCAAAGCAAACCGGCCGCTGCGAAATGTGCAAAAGTGGCGACGCTTACTAGTGAATAGCGGACCGCCTGATCGTCTTCAAAAATGAAATCGGTTGCCGCCGCGACCGCCGATGGACCCAACCCGAGTCCAATAAGGTTGACTACAAACAAATAGATCGCCGAAGCCTGGCCGCGCATGGAATTCGGCATCATCTGCTGAATCGCGGCAGCAGACACACCAAACGGCGCGCTGGCTAGAAACGCCGCCGGAACCAGCAACACCGCCGCCCAGTAACCACTCGGAACCAGCGGATAAAGCAGCCCGAAGGGGAGCCACGCGAGTGACACGATCAGCCCGACGCGCATCGTCGCATCTCGGTAACCCCGTTCGACCATCCAGTCCGCAAGCCTTCCTCCGGCGACGATCCCAATCGTGCTGGCTATTGCTACGATCCAGCCGTAAATCTGACCGGCCTGGGATTCCGTCCAGCCGTGGTTCCGCACAAAGAAAGTCGGAATCCAGGCGCTGCTGCCATAGGACGAAAATGACAACAACGCAAACCCAACGTTGTGACAAACAAAGGTGCGCCAGTTCATTTTGATGTAAGCGAACACTTCGTTCATCGGGATTTGCGCGACTCTTGTCTTGCCGTCAGCTGCGGTCATCGTCTTGATCCCGCGGCGTACGGGCTCACGGACTGTGTACATAAGAAGCGCGAGGAACACTCCCGGAATACCGACAATAAAAAACACCACTTGCCAGGGCCGCGTTGCCCCAACCAGCGGCACGTTCCACGTCTCCTGCGCCGCGGCCAGTCCTGCAACAAGACCACCGACGATGAACGCAATGCCAGATCCAATATAGATACCCATCGAATAAACGCTTATGGCGGTCGCGCGGCGTTTGGGAGGGAAGTAGTCGGTGATGATCGAGTAGGCCGCCGGCGACAAAGCGGCTTCGCCGACTCCCACTCCAACTCGCAGCAACAGCATCTGAACGAAGTTTCTGGCCAGCCCGCATCCCGCGGTCATCAGGCTCCAGACCGCGAATCCTACGGCGATGATAGTCCGGCGGCTTCGTGAATCGGCAAGCCTCCCAAGCGGAATGCCAAAAAACGTGTAAAAGAGCGCAAAGCTGAATCCCATCAACAAGCTCATCTGAAAGTCGGTAATACCAAGATCGCGCCGAATCGGCCGCACAAGCAAATTTAGAATCTGGCGGTCGATAAACGAGAATATGTAAACGAACGTAAGCACGCCAACCACGTACCAGGCGTAGCCTTGTGGTGGGTATGGTTCTTCGTCCTTCTGTTGCTGAATCATTGATATCACCTCGGATTAGGGGTTGAACTCGTCCTGACGAACTAGCGGCGCGTCACTATACCGCAGATTCCTGTCGCCTCAAAGGGAGAAGGAGAGAGGGGGAGAAGGGGATAGGGGGCGCGTTACCGAAGCGTTGCGGGTATCGAGTGAGTTGTGGGATAAGTGCTGACTGAGTTCTGGCCGTAAGAGCAAAACAGCTGCGGCGAGGTGAAGATGATGAGACACGTACGACTTTCGGTAATAAATATCTTAATAGCGATCCTTGCGGCTGGCGGATTTAGCAGCTCCTCCGCGCGTTCGCAGAACAAACCCGCTCAAAGAAGCATCGACTCGGCCGCGTCGAAAAAGACAAACGATGCGATTCCCGGGTTGAATGACGTTGACTCGAAGCAAAGCGAGTTGCGCGGCATTATCGAGAGATACACCTCAGACCGCGGAAGCCTTGCCCGGTTTTATTCGGTCGAAGCGTCGTCGGTCCGAAATGCGCGAATGAAACAGTTTTACACCGAGTGGCTTGCTACGCTCGCGAAGGCTGATTTCGATTCGATGAGTCAGGACGGCGGCATCGACTACCTGCTGTTTAAAAATCATCTCGATCACGAACTGCGCTCGCTGGACCTGCAGATCAAAGCGCTGGCCGAAGTCGCCCCGCTGTTGCCCTTTGGCCAAACAATCACCGATCTCGAAGATGCGCGAAGGCGTATGGAATCCATTGACTCGGCCAAGACCGCTGCATTGTTCACAAGGATGGCCAGGCAGATCGACGCGACGGGCAAAGCGGTCGAGGCTGGCCTCAAACCCGACGCAAAGCCCGAAGCGATCAAAGCAAAGAAGACTGTTGTTAACCGCGGGGTCGCGGCGATCGTGAGCCTTCGCAACACGCTGCGAAACTGGTACGGGTTTTACAACGGCTATGATCCGATTTTTACGTGGTGGGTGGCTGAGCCGTACAAATCGGTCGATCAAGCGCTCGAAAAATACGCAGCGTTTCTGCGCGAAAAAGTGCTCGGGTTAAAACCTGGCGACACGACCGAGATCGTCGGCGATCCGATCGGGCACGACGCGCTTATGAGCGAGCTGGCGTACGAGATGATTCCTTACACCCCTGAAGAATTGATTACAATCGCCAACAAAGAGTATGCGTGGTGTGAAGCAGAGATGAAGCGCGCGTCTCGGGAACTTGGCTACGGTGACGATTGGATGAAAGCGCTCGAATACGTAAAGACGTTGTATGTTGAACCGGGCAAACAGCCCGAGCTGATCCGTCAGTTGGCAGTGGAGGCAATCAAGTTCGTGGACGATCACGATCTGGTGACGGTTCCGCAACTGGCCCGCGACACCTGGCGGATGGAGATGATGTCCCCGGAGCGGCAGTTGGTCAGCCCGTTCTTTCTTGGAGGCGAGACGATCCAGGTGTCATATCCTACAAATTCCATGGGTCACGAAGCGAAGATGATGAGCATGCGCGGGAACAATATCCATTTTTCTCGCGCAACGGTGCACCACGAGTTGATCCCGGGTCATCATCTCCAGGGATTTATGGCGAATCGCTACCGGACATATCGGCAGCCGTTCAGCACCCCTTTCTGGACTGAAGGCGGCGCACTTTACTGGGAGATGCTGTTGTGGGACATGAACTTCGCGAAATCACCCGAAAACCGGATTGGTATGCTTTTCTGGCGTATGCATCGCTCTGCCCGGATTATCTTTTCGCTTAGCTTTCATCTCGAAAAGATGACTCCACAGGAATGCATTGATCTACTGGTGAAGAAAGTTGGCCACGAAGTCGATAACGCGACAGCCGAGGTCCGGCGCTCTTTTGGTGGTGCTTACGGGCCGTTGTATCAATGCGCCTATCTGCTGGGCGGGTTGCAGATTCGCGCGCTGCGTCGAGAGCTTGTCGATTCGGGCAAAATGACAAATCGTGCTTTTCACGATGCTGTGTTGAAAGAGAACCGCATCCCAATCGAGATGGTACGGGCAAGCCTCACAAAGCAAAAGCTGACCCGAGATTTTGTGTCGAGTTGGAAGTTTTACCAATAAGAATATAGGACCAATCGGACCTATAAGACCTATATTGCTTTCTCCAATGACTTGGACACCTCCCGCCGATTGGACTCGCATCACCGCGATCGACGCACATGCTGCGGGCGAACCGCTTCGGGTGATCACCGCTGGTTTGCCGCCAATCCTCGGAAACACGATTCTCGCCAAACGACGCTATGCTCGCGAAAACCTGGAGCATCTGCGCAAGGCGCTAATGTTCGAGCCGCGCGGCCACGCCGATATGTACGGCTGCATCCTTACTGAACCGGTCACGCCGGATGGTGACTTCGGTGTGCTGTTTATGCACAACGAGGGCTACAGCACTATGTGCGGGCACGGCGTGATCGCGGTTGTGACTGTGCTGTTGGAAACAGCAATGCTCGAAGCACGCGATGTGATCCGGCTAGACACGCCGGCCGGACGGGTGACCGCACGAGCCAACCTGCAAGGTCAGCGAGTTCGCAGCGTGGCCTTTGAAAACGTACCATCGTTTGCGTATGAACTCGATCGCGCGATCGAAGTGCCCGGCATCGGCGAGGTTCGCTGTGATATTGGTTTTGGCGGCGCGTTCTACGCTTATTGCAAAGCCGAAGAACTCGGCGTGCGGATCGTTCCCGACGAGTTCCGCAAATTGATTGACGCAGGGATGGCGGTCAAGCAGGCGGTGATGGACTCGGTCGAGATCACGCACCCGTTTGAAAAGGAACTTAGCTTCTTATACGGGACGATCATCGACGGCCCTCCGGTGGGCGAGAACGCTGACAGCCGCAACGTATGCATTTTCGCGAACGGCGAGGTGGATCGCTCGCCGACAGGCACTGGAGTTAGCGGTCGCGTAGCGCTCGAACACGCGAAGGGAAATGTGAGCGTCGGCGAGCCGTTTGTGATCGAGAGCCTGATTGGGACGAGCTTTACCGGTCGAGTTGTTCGCGAGACCAGTTTCGGAGGATATCCCGCCGTGGTTCCCGAAGTAGAGGGCAGCGCGTGGATCACCGGACGGCATGAGTTTGTGATCGCGCCGGATGACCCGTTGAAGGATGGGTTTATTTTGCGCTAGAGGTGTCCGCGTACGAATTCGACACCTCATTTGGAGTGCGCCGCCCTCTCCAGCATTCGGCGACATTCGCATGCGTGGCGGCGCTTTTGTAGTATGGTGCAAGTGCCTAGAAAAATTCTATAGCGGTTCGTCACGCCGGCTTTGAGCCCACAACTCTATTCTCCGCGAATTGCAACTCTCTAGAGTATTCCTGAGCCCTACACCACACTACGAAAGCGCCGCCACACATGCGAATGGCGCTGAATGCTGACGAGGGCGGCGCACTCCAAATAAAGATTCGCATCTTCGCCCCTCGGGGAGCGAGTCAAAGTAGTCCTCTAGTAGATTCCCTCAGTGAGACTTCGGTTGAGTGCGCCAATCAAATCGTCAGCGTTCGCTTCGGAAAACACCATCGGCGGCTTGATCTTCAATACATTGTGCATCGGGCCGTCTGTGCTTATCAGAACGCCACGTTCTTTCATCCGCTCAACCAGGAAAGCTGCTTGTTTAACAGCCGGCATCCTTGTTTCCTGATCGAGTACGAGTTCGACTCCCATAAACAAACCCATCCCTCTTACATCTCCGATCAACGGATGTCTGCTTCTTAGTCCTTCAAGTCCCGCCTTCAAGTAAGCGCCCACCTTGAGCGCATTTTCTTGCAGCTTCTCGTCTTCAATCACATCCAACACAGCAAGTCCGACCGCGCACGAAACGGGGTTCCCGCCAAACGAGTTGAAGTATTCCATCCCGTTGTTAAATGAAGCCGCGATCTCTGGCGTTGTCACTACAGCCGCAAGCGGATGCCCGTTGCCGAGCGGTTTGCCGATGGTGACGATGTCCGGAATGACATCCTGCGTTTCGAACGCCCAAAAATGCGTGCCGACTCGTCCTAAACCCGTTTGCACCTCATCGGCGATGCACACGCCGCCGGCTTCTCTAACTGCACGGTATGCTTCTCTGAGATAGCCGTCCGGCAAAATGATCTGACCGCCGCAGCCGAGCGCGGACTCGCATATGAATGCCGATAGTCGCTTCCCGGTGTTCTGAATATGTTCGACGGCTTTGGCCACCTGTTTAGCGTATTTCGGACCCGCTTCAAGGTCATCGGCCTTGTAAGGCCCCCTATAGGTGTCGGGCATCATCACTTTGTGGACGTGAGGCGGCGCGCCGGATCCACCCGGACCATCGAACTTGTACGGGCTGATGTCAATAAGCGACGTCGTGTTCCCATGATAAGCGCCCTCGACACAAATCACGTCGGTCGC
>DASRIZ010000489.1:0-6140 GCA_035649735.1 Blastocatellia bacterium
AAAGATCGACTAGCCGTCTGACGGGTGCGGAGTGCGTCCGCCTGTGCTACATCGCGGCCCGAGCGGTCCCGTAGCTCAGCAGGATAGAGCAGCGGTTTCCTAAACCGAAGGTCGGAGGTTCGACTCCTCTCGGGACCGCCACCTGCTACATTTTCTTTTTATTTTTCAGTGGGGTTGCCAATTCGGAGCGGCAGGGTTGCCACTTGTTTGTTCGCGCTTGTTTCTCAATCGCGCTCGCGTTCAGGGTTTCCTGCGATGTGGCCCGAGTGTAACGCTCAATCTCTGACAAGGTCTTGTGCCCCGTCACAGCGGCGATCTCATGCGTGCTGCATCCGGCTTCCGCCAGTCGACGTGCGGCAGCTTTGCGCAAGCCGTGCGCCTTGCAATGCGTCGGCAGTCCTGCTTCGCGAATTGCGTCGGAAATGAATTGACCAAGTCCCTTGACCGAAAACGGCCGACCATAGGCTGTCGCAATCGCAGCAACGTGACCGCTGGGGCATGCGTCGAGCGAGCGCCGCAGATTCGGATGGACGGTGATGGCCAACTTGGCACCCGTCTTTTGCTGGGCCACGCGAATCTTATCCCCTGACGCCGGTCGCGCCATGCGCGCCACGTCTGATCCGCGCTGGCCACTATAGAGCAGAAGATCAAATCCAAGCCGCTGTTTTGTTCCAATCGGCCATCGGTGCTCGAATTGCTCAATTTCACCTTCGGTCCAACTGTGGAACTCGCGCGACTTGTATGGGCGCACGCCAGCACTCGGGTCAGTCTCACGCCAGCCAATCACGACGGCATAGCGCAGCAACGTCCGCAGTCGCTTGAGCATAATTATACCCGCGCCCGGCTTTGCGGCGAACTTGCCAATGATCACGTCAACGTGCTCGCGTCGCATTTGCTCGACTCGCCGATGGCCTTGTTCGTGCAGGAAGCGGTCTATAGCGCGTCGGTATCCGGTGCGACTGGTTGACGACAGAGTAAGAAACTGCGGCGATGCATAATAGCGAGCGGCAAGCGCTGAGAACGTCCCATGGGAGGCCGCCTTGCGCGGCTGACGATTATCTTCTAGTTGATCAGCAAGCGCCTCAGCGTATGCGTCAAGAAATTCGCGTGATCCAAATGCGCCTGGAAGCTTGATCCTCCGGCCTTTGCGCCGGAAATAGAACCGTGCGTGACCATGTCGGTCGACGAAAGCATGGACGAACTTCAATCTTATGCCAAGTCCGCCCAAGAGTCTGCCTCCGTGTCACTATTGTGCGGTAGATTCTTGAATGCCGAACGAAGTTCGTCAACGTCATAGACCAGCTTGCCATCAATCCGTCGCGGTTGTGGCATGCGGCCATCGGCCACAAGTTCGCGAAATTTGGACGCGGAAAGGCCAACGGAAGCGGCTGCTTCTGGCTCGGGGAGTCCGAACACGACCGGCAATCGGGGAAGGATTTCGCGAAATCTACTCATCGTGTTTCCACAAGAATGGTCCATAACTGCACTTACACGTCGCCCGTGCATTACTCACCGCTCTGGTCACTCAAATCGCCGTTCTGACCGACTTCACATCATCGAATTTTCGCAACTGTCTTGCGGTCCAGCCGACCAGCTGTAGGCCATTTCCAGCTGCCCCCTCCAAGGAGGTTCAGCGGGCCAGTACAGAAAAGGCTCGACCCCGTTTTTGGCCACTGCAGGACATTGGTTTCATTCGATAGTTTAGGGGGGGGGTCGTTCCCTCCCCGCCGGCAGGGTAGCCACCGTGTTCTTGTAAACTCCGAGCATTGACTTCATTGGGCAAATGATGGGGGTTCGTTGCTGCCGGGTAGCCGATAGGTGATTCTAGTTTCCAGGGCGTCTTATGCGCTCGGCTTCGGCATCGCGTTGAGCAAAAGATTTGCTGCCGTGAACGGCGCTCGACGATCCGATCACACGCGGGGCAATGAACCGGGACATTCTTGTGAGATGCGTACCCGGCAACGATGTGGCGTTTTCTGGTCATTTGAAATCACGGTTTGATTTTTGGTCGAGGACTTTAACGAACCAAAATTTTGGCGAAGGGAGTGCAGACACTCAATGTTCCTGAGTTGTCTCAATGTCCTTGAGTTGGCCAATTCTACGACATTCCGATCCAGTGTGCCGCCAGACTACGGCATCGCCATGCATTGAAGCCTTCATCTCCTTATCAATGTCAGAAAGGTCGACAGGAAAATTTGTACTCGGAATCCAAATGGGCTGACGTTTGGAACGTTTGATTCTACGGATCAAAAATTCCGGAATACCTTTACGTATCCCCGTTTTGGCATTGACCAACTCAATGTAGCCAAATCGCTCAAATACCGGAATGCCGGATGCGAATACTGCGGCGTTTCGGATGTTCCGGCCGGGATACTCTGCCCGCAATTGATTCGCGTAGTCGACAAATATGCATTCCAGTATGGCATGCATGTTTGCGGTGGGCGAATTTTGATGGTGTCTCATGTTATTCTCCAATGGATATGTGGCTGCACAAGACTGTGCATAGGCTGTCACCCTGACGTGTAATGGCAAACGGCGGCGTTTTCCCTTTGACGTGGAACGGAGAAGAGGCAGTAACAGTTAACGGGGATCACTAGGGCTGTTGAAGACGGTTCGGCAGAGATCGCTAGGCTGCCCAGTTGCAATCAAATGCAATTGTCAATTTTGGCAAGCCACTCCTTCTTGTGGGTCTCCACGTGAGGCCAGAGCAAAAAAGCGGCTGTCCACGAACGAACATAGGTCTTAAGGTCGCGGAGCTTCCTGGCTCGCGCACTTGTGGTAAGGAAATTGATTCGTGACAGTTCTCGTCTCATCTTGAGTTTGAATCGCTGCAGATTGAGCGGAGTCGGCTGAATCATCACGGTCGCGTGTTGGGCGGTCAGCCGGTGACCCAAGGCGTCGATTGGCTCGCCAGGGCGGAAACGGCCCTTTATCTTCGGTCGTAGCGGCCCGGCGGGGTGTGCCCTTAGGGCACTATCCAAGGCTTTTGTCATCGACACCGCGTCCTTTTCACTCCTCGCCATGACGAGAAAATTGTCGACATATCCGAACACCTTGCCCCCCGTGGGGAGCTGCTGGCGTACGGGTGCCAACAACATCTCGGCTAAAAGCGACGATGCGGCCGACCCTTGAGGAATGCCTCGCCGAGCCTCTGCAAGGACCTCAGCAGTAAGGATACTGAAACCGCCCGCAGGACCGAAGTGTGTTTGCCCGATTGTGTGTTGTGCTAGCTGATCACCTCCATGTGCGTCTCCCGTCTCTCCCTCGAACAAGTCGAGTAGATTGCCGGGCACTAGGTTGAGGTTCCGGGCCAGTAGCACTTGCTCCGTCACCTCCTTCGGAAGCGGGATCAGGTCTCGAACCTTATCCCCTTCGAAGCTCGGAAAGCAGTCTTCAATGTCAATCTCGATGGCCCAGTCGAAGCCCTCTTTCATCGCTTGGGTGACCTGTTTTATCGCTTCGTGCATTCCTCCATTCCCATTCCCGAATTGGTGTGCATGCAGATTGGCGACTGTTTTCAAAAGACCGAGGACTAGGTGTTAAAGAGCCCGATTCTTAACCCCAAAGTCCATCGTCACCCGGCGTTCATCGCGGTCGTGACCTTTCGGAATCAAGCTGACGCGGACCTCCTCCGTGCTGCCCTGCCAGGGGTCCAAAGAAGAGGCAATAGAGGGGACCAGGGTTTTCGGCAGAGAACGGTTCGGTTTCATCGCGCGACGGGCCATCTCGGTCGCGGCGAGTCGGGCGTGATACGAGTTCAGGTACAGATTGCTCAGGTAAGCAACTCTCTTGCGCCTTCCGGCGAGATGCGCGGCGCGAATCCCCTCCAGCATCGAACTGACATGATCCCTTGCCTTACCGTTGCCGGCACATCTCAGAATCTTTGCGCTCGCGCCCAGATTGCAGTTGAATGCAAAGCCATTACTCAGATTAGACATGGCCCATCTCGCGAGTCGGCTTGTTTGGCTCGTAGTTAGACCGATCGGAAGTTGAACGCCGCTTTGGGCCAATACGTGAGCGGCACCATTCATCCAGGTCCTCGGGTTCATAGAGCGGGAATCTGCCCGCCAGCCGATGCAGAGGGCCTTCGCCTGTGCAGGCCAGCTTGGCGAGAGTCTTCGGGCTGCACGGGATGTTGTACTTGTCCGTCACGTACTTGGCGGCTTGAATTCGCCGCAAAGGTCGGTGCGATAAAGTCTGCTCGGTCAATTTGAGTCCCCACCAGGAGAATGCGAGGAAGTTTAAAGCAGCATTCGGAAATGCGGGGGAGAGTGAAATAATCCCTCCTGCTTATTTCAGTCACAGGGCTGCTAAGAAGCGATAACCTCCGTCTCGTAGACGTTGGGCCGACTTGAAGGCGAAGTCCGCGTTTTCTTTTTGGTATTCAAGATTCTTCACCCCGAGAATCTCCGCCCCTATCGTCTTGTTGCTTACCCCGCTCAATTTTGCATCCAGAACCCGCAAATAATTAGCATACTTTGCGAACCGGGCGCGTGGTTCTCCACTCAATACCCCGGCATCGGTGAGGCGTTTGACTTCCTTCTTTAGTAGTTTAGCAACATAAGACAGCTGAGGATTTATCTGCGAGCGAAGGTCGAACTTCACGACGACCTCTGCTGGATCTTCGAGATCTATCTCGGGCATTTCGAAACCGTCGTCATCATCAGAGCTGTTGACTGGTAAACCCCAATGTCTCGGCTTCTGGTTAATGAACTTGGGTCGCCACTTGAACTCGGGATCCGCGGTCGTCATTGCTGGTGGCGCTGGTTTCCATAACCCGAAGTCTTGTTTAAAACGCTCAATAATATCCATTAACGCATTGGCAGAATGACCGCTGTAAATGGGGCCAGGGGGCAGTACCGCATACTCCTCCCATAGCTGCTGATACTGCGGGTTTCGGCGAAGAAATTCCCAAGCCCATACTCGCCCGCCGGCCTTCTTCGGATCTGGATAATTGCTTTTGTCTTTCCAGTCGGGGAGCCACTCTGGCTTCTTCGGTGGTTCCATCTTCAGGCTCATGTCTGTCCCATTGTGTTTGGCGCGCCGCGCTACCGAAATGGCCGTGTACCCATTTTGCTTTCTTCTGCTTCCGTCCTGCTTCCGCGCCGTCTGAGGAAGGCTGGCGGAAGCAACCAGGAGTGCTTCAACGCCGAAGATCACCAAGCGTCTAATCGATACGCCTACATCCTGACGGGGAAAACTCGAGCAACGATCAGAATGCTCCATACAGCGGAGTTTAATCAGCGATGCAAGGCCATATCAAACGTTGGCAAATTCGCCGCTGAGCCGGGTGGATTGTCGAAGCTGTGGCCGCTGGTTTCTAACGGCAGGGGTAAATTACACCAACAGTAATTTCCCCCTTCTCTCGGCGGCGAGATAGTCGGAGTTCTCCCAAACGATCCAGTTGACTTGGGATTGATGTGGAAGACCTAGATGATGGACCCATCCGCCGACGGTCTGCCGAGTCGGTATCTTCGCCGCGGTGAAGCAGCGCGTTACGTTGCCGAGACGTGGGGCATCGCCTGCACTCCAAACCTCAATGCTCCTGGCCTAAGTGAATCGGTCATCAACTGAAATCTGGACGCGCTCTGCGGGAAGATAAACACAAGGTGCAATATGCCGGTGCATTCTGAAAAGCCGCAACAACATGTCGATGTCCGTGGCAACCGTGGCCGGCATCTCGATATAGCGGTTACGTCGTTAGCTCCCATAATAAATGAGCTCCGGTCTGCCGGAGTTTGTGACATCCGCCAGCTGGCAAAATGTCTGAATGACAGGGGCCTTCTAGCGCCAAGCGGTGGACCGTTCACCTACGCTACGACACGGCATGTGCTCAGACGCCTGAGGGCGCTTCATCGCGGAGCCGGACCTCGAACGCTTGCCCAAGCCGCAAGGCAGCGACCAGCTGGGCCCTATAAGTTTCGCCCCGGAAAACCCATGACGCTTTCCAATTCGGCATTGAAAAAAGTTCTGGCTCAGGAGGGTAGTGAGTGATGGGCATCGGAAGCTCGAAACCAAATGCAGAAACGGGCAAGCGCCTGGTTGACCGAATGAACGTCCGGACAGCAGGCAGACATTCATCCAAATTAACGCGGGACGTTTGCGAAGTGATTGAATTTCCATTCGTTTGAGTCCCTTTC
>DASRIZ010000490.1:0-13862 GCA_035649735.1 Blastocatellia bacterium
TGCGTCTTGGCGGTCCTTTGCGTCTTTGCGTTAAACATTGGGCTCCAAAAGGGTGGTTCAGCGCAAAGACGCCAAGGAACGCAAAGCCGCAGAGAAGCGTGCAATCCACGGATTACTCATATCGCAACGCGATCATCGGGTCGACTCTGGTGGCGCGACGCGCCGGCACAAAGCACGCCAGTAACGCCACTAACAAGAGCACCAACGCGATCGACGTGAAGGTCACGGGGTCCGTGGCGCTTGTCCCGAACAACAAGTTGGCCATCAGACGTGTCAACGCAGCCGACGCCAATAACCCAAGTGTTACGCCCAGGAAGGCAAGCTTCATACCCTGCTTCAGCACCAGCTTGATTACATCGCCTCGCTGCGCACCGAGTGCCATCCGCAAGCCAACCTCGTGTGTGCGCTGGGCCACGGAGTACGACATCACTCCGTAGAGGCCGATTACCGCGAGCGCCAATGCCAGAGTCGCAAACACACCAATCAGCTGCAGATTGAAACGCGGCTGCCAAAGCGAGTCGGCGATTACCTGCTCCATCGTCACCACGTTTGAGACAGGCAGACCGCGATCGAGTGACCCCAACGTCTCCTGCGCCGCAGCAGCGAGACTCCTCGGCTCGACCCTTGTCCGGACTACGATGGTCATCGAGGTGAACTGCCGGGCGGTGCCTGCAAAAAAACCTCGGCTCTGCTGAAACGGCACATAGATCTCATTCGACGGCGCGTCCACCCAACTTTCCTGTTTGACATCCTTCGTTACGCCGACAATCGATAACCACCTCGGCGCTTGCGAAATATCACGAGGATCGTCGAGCGTCACGCGCTTGCCGATTGGGTCCTCATCCGGCCACTGACGTCGTGCGAGAGTTTCGTTTACGATCACCACGCCGGGCGCATCGACCGAGTCGCGATCCGTGAAGTCGCGCCCGGCGCGCAGCGGGATTCCCATCGTTTGAAAATAGTCCGGGCGGCTTACTCTAAAAGTTACTTCGACGCCGTGTCCGGGCTCCGGCAACGGCCTCCCTTCAATCGCAAGCGCGCTGCCCCATCTGTCACCTGCGAGCGGCAGATGATTGATTGCGCTCGCCGACTCCACACCCGGCAAAGCCGTGAGCCGATCTGTTAGCTGCCTGTAGAACGCCTCTCGTGTCGAACCAACGTATTGCGCATTGCCTGCAAGAGAGGTTGTCATCGTCAACAAATTGCGCGGATTGAACCCCGGATCGACTCGTTGCAAATTCACAAAGCTGTTCATCAACAAACCGGCGCCGATCAACATGACCAACGCTAACGCGAGCTCGGCCACGACCAGCGTTTCTCGCAAACGGCGTCGTGCACCGGTCGTCCCGCGCCCGCTCTCTTTTAGCACCTGATTCAAATCCGGCTTTGACGCGCTGAGCGCCGGAGCCATTCCGAAAACCAGACTGGTCAGTAGGGAAATACCGAGCGTAAACCCAAACGCCGTGGCGTCAACCTTGATCTCGGTCAACCGAGGCAACCGAACGTTAAAACTACTGGTGTTTCCCGCGAGTAGCGTGGTCAACAAATCTACGCCCCACACTGCGATGAGTATGCCGACCACTGCGCCGCACAACGAGAGCACTAAGCTCTCGGTCAACATCTGTCTAAAAATGCGCAAGCGGCTCGCGCCCAGCGCCACCCTGACAGCAGTCTCCTTTTGTCGTGCTGAGGCATGTGCCAGCAGCAAACAAGCCACATTCGCACAAGCGATCAACAATACAAATCCGACCGCGCCAGACAAAACCAGAAGCGCCCGGCGCACATTGCCGACTACTTTTTCATTCAACGGATCTACGCGGATGTTTATTCCCGTGTTGGCTTCCGGGTAAGCATCGGCTAGCTGAACATTCATTGCATCTACTTCGGCTTGCGCTTGCGCGAGGCTAATGCCCGGTTTGAGCCGCGCAAACACGCGGAGTGAATTGCCTCCCCGGGCCGTTGCGCGATTTGTTAAATCAAGCGGGGCCCACATCTCAGCGCGGGTCGACCAGAACGGCGGAAAATGAAAGTACGGCGGCATCACGCCGGCCACCACGTAGCTTTCGCCGTTTAGCGTAAGTGGCTGACCCACTACGGCGGCGTCGCCCCCAAACGCGCGCTTCCACAGTTTGTGGCTCAGAATGACTACGTGATCCTTCCCCGGTTTGAAGTCCTCGGATTGCAAAGTGCGGCCAAGGAACGGCTCAACTCCGAGCAGTTCGAAGAGACCGTCCCCCATCCGCAGACCGCTGATTTCTTCGGGGTTACCACTGGTCACGATCGTTCCGCCCCAGGCTTCGGCCGCTGCCATCTGGTCAAAACTCTTACTCTGGTTGCGGAAGTCGAGGAAGTTCGCCGGCGAGACCGGTCCTCGTCCGTGGTTCAGGAGGGTAACGATCTGTTGGGCATCGTGATATTCAAACGGGCGGAGCAAGACGCCGTTAACTACGCTGAAGATCGCGGTGGTTGCGCCTATGCCGAGTGCCAGTGTGGCCACGGCAATCAGGGTGAACCCCGGTTTTTTCATCAAGATTCGAGCGCCGTAGCGCAGATCAAGCCAAAGCGTTTCCATCAGTCCTCCGAAAAACGGTTTCTGGTTGCTAGTTCCGGGTTCCGGGTTCAGGGTTCAGGTTCAGGGTTCAGAGTTCCGGGTTCAGGTTCAGGGTTCAGAGTTCCGGGTTCAGAGTTCCGGGTTCAGGGTTCCGGGTTCAGGGTTCAGGGTTCCGGGTCCAGAAACTAAAAACAACACTCTGAACGAACCGTGAACCCTGAACCCGGAACTCTGAACCCTGAACCCGGAACCTGCACCCAGAACTAGAAACCAAAAACCAGAAACCAGGAAACAATTTATTCATATCTCAGCGCGATCATTGGATCGACTTTCATTGCCCGCCGAGCCGGCAAATAACACGCTAACAGTGCTACCGACGCAAGCAGGATCGGAATCAGCAGAAAAGTTAACGGATCCGTAGCTGTCACCCCGTACAGCAAGCTCGACATCACTCTCGTCAACGCGAACGCTACCGCCAGTCCAACCGCCACACCTCCGAGCGCCAGCGCCATGCCTTGCCTCACCACAAGCGAGAGGACGTCTTGTTGCTTAGCCCCCAATGCCATGCGAATACCTATCTCGTGGGTGCGCTCGGTGACCGAGTAGGACATGACTCCATAGATTCCAACCGAGGCCAGCACCAAGGCCACAACTGCAAATACTCCCAGCAGCAATGTGTAGAGTCGGGGCTCGTCGACCAGAGCTGCTAAATGGGTCTCAACCGTTTCGGCCGACGAAACCGGGAGATCCTTGTCGACCTCCCAGATCGCGTGTTGAAGATCCTTTTTCAATCTCATCGGATCGCCACTGGAAGCTCGAATCACAAGGGCAATTCCGAACCACGGCATCTGTTGATACGGAACGTACAGCTCAGGTTTGGTTGGCGCGCCTAGTTCTTCTTGTTTCATGTCGCTCGATACGCCGACGATCTCCTTAACAAGCCGGCGGCCGAGGTATCCAAGCACGATCTTCCTCCCAATCGGTTTACCGTCGGGGAAGTACCGCTTAGCAAGTGATTCGTTGATAATCGCAACAGATGGCGCTCGACTGTCGTCGCGATCGTCAAAGTCCCGACCCTCGACGATCCTAGCCTTGAGTACGTTAAAGTATTTCGGCGTGACCGCACTGTAACGCACGTTTGTGTCGCCCTCTGGTAATGGATCATCCGCACGGTTGAATTGGAAACTTAGGAAACCGAACCACGCCGATGAGCTTGCAGTGACGCCTTCCGTGCCGGGTGTTTGAGACACGTGTTCAATAACTCGTTTGAAGAAATTGCTCCTGGCTTCGTCAGTTGCGTATCTGGTAGGTGAAGCCGACACCCACATCGTAAGCAGACCCTTTGGATCAAATCCCAGGTCTACCTGTCTCAATTTTACAAAGCTCTGAACCAGCAACCCTGCCCCGATCAGCAATACAAGGGCGACGGCAATTTCGGCTACGATAAGCGCGCTGCGTGTTCGCTGGTGGCTCCGGTTTGATCCGGCGCGGCCGCCTTCTTTGAGCCATTCGCCGACGTCCGGCCGCGACGCTTGCAGTGCCGGCGCAAGCCCAAAAACAATTCCGGTCAGGATCGATATCGCCAGCGTAAACACAATGACAATTCGATCGATTTGTATATTGACCGGAAACTGAAAGGCTTGTTTGGAAGGCAATATCCCGATTAGAAGATCCAGCCCCCATATTGCAAGCAGCAGACCGACCGCGCCTCCAACCAGGCCAAGCACGACACTCTCGGTCAGCAGTTGCCGCATAAGCCGGCCTCTCCCCGCTCCTAGCGCAAGGCGGATAGCCATTTCCTTGCGACGAGACGACGCCCGCGCCAGCAACAGATTCGCTACATTGGTACAGGCGATTAACAACACACAACCGACAGCGCCGAGCAGCACGAGTAACGCGGTTTTCGTGCCGCCCATCAAACTTTCTCGCAAAGGGGTCAGCCGCGATGTCCAGCCTTTGTTTCTGGTGTGCTCCACTTCGAGTTGGGCGGCAATCCCCCTTAGCTCTGCCTGGGCGCTCTCGATTGACTGATCGGCCTTGATCCTGCCCACAACATTGAAATAGCGGTTCGCCCGATTGCGCATTTCCGACGCATCGCGCGCCAGCGGCTTCCATACTTCGACGTAGCTGGGAAACTTGAAGTCGGGCGGCATTATCCCTATGACCGTGGTTCCGCGTTCCGCGGTCATGAACGTCTTACCGACCACCGATGGATCGCCGCCAAACCGCCGCATCCATAATCGATGACTCAAGATCACAGTATCAGGTGCATTGAGCTGTCCGTCTTCAGCGACGAAGGTGCGTCCAAGCAGCGGCCGGACTCCGAAGGTGTCGAAGAAATTGAATGACACTCGAGCTCCATTGAAAACATCAGGAGGATCGGCATCCCGGATGCTGAATGCGGCGCCCCCCGAGTGCGTCGCCAGCTGTTCGAATGTTTGGCTCCGCTCTTTCATGTCCCAGAAGTCGGCAGGCGAGACACCTTCAAGATCACCTTGAGGGTTGTTTGAATTGATCGAGGCCACTGCGACAAGCTTCTCAGGGTTTGAGAAGGGCAGCGGCCTGAGCATCAATGCGTTCACCACGCTGAAAATCGCGGTGTTGGCGCCAATACCCAGCGCCAGCGCCATAACTGCGACGATCGTGAATCCTGGTCTCTTGACCAGCATTCTCAATCCGTATCGTAAGTCTCGCAGCAAGGTTTCCATCGAGCCCTCCAGGATTGTGGTTTTGGGTTTCTGGTTTCTGGTTTGTAGTTTCTGGTTTGTAGTTTCTGGTTTGTAGTTTCTGGTTTGTAGTTTCTGGTTTCTACTCTAGCTTCAGGACCAGCTGGATATCGCGCTGGTATGCTTCTCCCGAACCACGAAACGGTAACCAGAAACCACAAACCAGAACCAGAAACCACAAACCAGAAACCACAAACCACAAACTAAAAACCACAAACCAGAAACTAAGAACCTATTCATATCGCAGCGCGATCATCGGATCGACCTTTGTAGCCCTGCGAGCCGGCACGAAACAGGCTCCCAGAGCTACTGCCCCAAGCAGAATCGGAATCACCACAAAGGTGAGCGGGTCGGTCGGGCTTACGCCGTAGAGCAGGCTGGACATCAGCCAGGTTAACCCTATCGCTCCGATCAGACCGACACCTATGCCGGCCGCCGTCAGCATCATCCCACGCATCACGACCATTCCCAGCACATCCATACGACGCGCGCCCAACGCCATTCGGATCCCGATCTCGTGAGTCCGTTGCGCCACCGAGTACGACATCACTCCGTAGATGCCAACCGCCGCAAGCGTCAACGCAAGCGACGCGAAGACTCCAAGCAGTAGCATATTGAACCGGCGTTGAGACGACATCTCGGACAGAATCTGGTCCATTGTCTTGAGATCGAAGACGGATTGGTCTTTGTCGACGGCCCAGACTTCGGTGCGCAGTGTACTCGAGACACTCTCAGGTTTTCCGGCAGTGCGTGCGATAACCGTTAAAATGCCGCTCGGGTTCTGGGACTGTGGCAAGAAGGTTTCAGGACGGACCGGCCGATCAAATCCGGTACGCCGCATATCCCCGACCACCCCTACAATCGTGATCCATTGATTGTTGTCCGGGGCGGCTCCACCGTAGACGAAGCGCTTGCCGAGCGGATCTTCATCGGGGAAGAACCGCCGCGCGAACGTTTCGTTGACGATCACAACCGGGGTTGAGCCGCGAACGTCACGTTCGTCAAACTCACGCCCTCTTTGCAGCGGGATACCCATCGTCCTGAAGTAACCGGGCGATACCGAATCGAAGGGAACCTCGATAGAATCCACTCCAGTCGGCACCGGACGACCCTCGATTGAGAAGTTGGTTGAGTTTGGGGTATCTGTCAGGAAGACGTCTGAGATCGCGCCGACGGATTGAACTCCAGGCACGGACTCGATCCTTTCCAGCAACTGCTCATAAAAAGCGTCGACCTGCTGCGGCTCGCGATACTTTGAGCCCGGCAACTGAATCCGCATCGTCGCAAGATTGTCGGGATTGAAGCCCAAATCAAACTGTTGAAGCCTTATGAAGCTTCGAATCAACAATCCGGCTCCGACCAGTAGCACAAGCGACAAAGCAATCTCGGACACAACCAGCAGATTGCGCACTCGCACGCCTCCCGCTCCTCCAGTTGTTCCGCGGCCGCCATCCTTGAGAGTGTTGTTCAGATCTGGCTTCGAAGTCTGAAGCGATGGGACGAGTCCGAAGACGAGGCCGGTCAGCAGTGAAACGACCAGGGTAAAGACCAATACACGCCCGTCAATCCCGGCCTGATCGAAACGGGGAATGTCTCCGGGACTTAACGCGACGAGGACTTTCAACCCCACCACCGCCATTAACAATCCGGCGGCGCCACCAGTGAGTCCGAGCACTGCGCTTTCGGTCAGAAGCTGTCGAACGATCCTCGACCGGCGCGCGCCAAGAGCGACGCGAATGGCAATCTCTTTCTCTCGGATGGCTGCTCGCGCCAGCAGCAGGTTGGCGACGTTGGCGCACGCTATCAGCAAAACAAATGCGACGGCTCCGAGGAGCACCAGCAGAGCCGGTTTCACGCTCCGCGTCTCCTGGTCGCGAAGAAGCACGAGATTCACACCGTAATCCGATCGAGAATATTGCTCATCAAGTCTCTTTGCGATGGCGCCCATGTCCGCCCAGGCCTGAGCCATCGAGACGCCGGGCTTTAAACGCCCGACGGCTTTGTAGGAGATTGGGCCTCGCGCCTGCTTTCGCTGAGGCGGAAGGGCGAGCGGCACCCACACTTCAGTTGTCTTATCGGGAAAGCTAAAGCCGGCGGGCATCACGCCGATCACGGTTCGATTCACGCCGTTCATGCTAATGAGCTGCCCGATGATGTTGGGGTCGCTTCCGAATCTACTGCGCCACAGTCCGTTGCTCAACACCGCGACAAGATCCTTGCCCGGTTCCTCTTCTTCTTCGGTGAACACGCGGCCTGCGGCTGGCGCGACACCCAGCACCGAAAAGAGGCTCGCCGTGTTCCAGGCGCCTAGAATCCGCACCGGGTCCCCAACACCAGTGAGGTTGAAACTACGATTGTTAAAAGCGGCCATCTCTTCGAAGACCTGGTTCTGCTCTTTGTAGTCGACATAGTTTGGGTAGGAATGCCAGTCTTCCTTGACGCCAAGCTTGGGGTTGTCCATCCAAATCATCGAGATTCGGTCGAAGTCTTTATAGGGCAGCGGGCGAAGGAGGATTGCGTTGACCACGCTGAAAATCGCCGTGTTGGCGCCGATGCCAATGGCCAGCGCCAGAACGACTATCGCCGTGAACGCGGGCTTCTTGAGAAGAACGCGAACCGTGTAGCGAAGATCTTGTATCAATACTTCCATCATTCAACCTCCGAACTTCTGTTTCTGGTTTGTAGTTTCTGGGTCCCAAAACACAAACTATGAACCAGAACGACAAACCAGAAACCACAAACCAGAAACCACAAACCAGAAACTTATTCGTATCGAAGCGCCACCATCGGATCAACCTTTGTCGCCCGGCGGGCAGGCACGAAACAGGCTGCCAGAGCCACTCCTGTCAATAACAGCGAAATCCCTACAAAGACAATTGGATCGGTCGCGCCCACGCCGAACAGCAAGCTTGCCATCAAGCGGGTCAACGCGAACGCTGCGACCGCGCCGATCGCCACCCCGCTCAACACCAGAACTGCGCCCCTCTTTAGTACCAACCCGAGTACGTCACCGCGTGACGCACCAAGCGCCAGTCGCACTCCGATTTCCGGCGTCTGTTGCACGACAAGATAGGAAAGCACGCCGTAGATCCCAAGCGAGGCGAGCAATAAAGCGAGGCCGGCGTAACCCGATAACAAGATCATCCCCAGCCGGCGCGATCCCGTCTCCTTCGTTAACAGCTGTTCCATCGTCACGATGCTCGAAACCGGTTGATCGGGATCGACTCCTCGAATCACCTCGCGCACTCCGGCGACCACGCTCATTGGGTCACTAGAAGTGCGAACAATCAGATCACGCGGTCCAAACCATGGGTGTGTGGCCATCTGACGGTAAGGCAGGTACATTTCGGCCTTCACCGGAATGTCCATCCCCATCTGCCTGACATCGGCGACTATTCCCACAATTGTCAGCCACGGCGCATTGGGCGCTCCCAGCTTAAATCGCCTTCCCACGGCGTCATCGTTTGGCCAGTAAGACCGCGCCATCGATTCGTTGACGATCGCAACCGGCAACGATTGTTCAGAGTCGCGGTCATCAAAATAGCGACCCGCGCGGAGGTCAATCCCCATCGTCTGAAAATAAGCCGCGCTGACCTGACGGTGAATGGCATTCGGAGTTAACCCGAGTTCCTGCTGACGGCCTTCGATGATGAAACCGTTAGCGCCGCCCTTCCATCCCAGCGGCACAGAAGTGGTATAGCCCACCGAAACAACACCGGGCAGCGCGCCTACGCGTTCCAGCACCTGCGAGTAGAAGGCGAGGCGCCTGGGGTGTTCAGTCCTGATGTACTCTCCCAGGTCGCGGTACTTGTTGTCTGGCAGCGTGGTCCTCAACTTCAACAACTGTTCCGGTTGAAAGACCGAGTATTGACCACGGAGATTGTAGACAGTTCGAATCATCAACCCCGCTCCGATCAACAGCACCAACGCCAGCGCCACCTCAATAACAACGAATGCGCTCCGCAGTTTGTGTCCAGCTGCACCGAAGCTGGTACGCCCGCCGCCTTGCTTCAATGCCTGATTTAAGTCGATCTTCGATGCTTGTAAGGCCGGCGCCAAACCGAAGACAACGCCGGTGAGCAAAGACACCGCCATCGCATACCCGAGCACCGGCAGATCGATCTTCAATTCAATCGAATACACCATGCCGTCGGGGATGAGTTGCTTGAGCAGTTTGAAGCTCCACACAGCGACTAATAGACCCAGTGCACCGCCCGCTCCCGCAAGCAAAGTGCTCTCGGTCAGCAATTGCCGAATGATTCGCGTGCGGCTGGCACCCAGCGCCGTTCGCACGGCTATTTCTTTGCGACGGGCGGCGGCGCGCGACAGCAGAAGGCCGGCTACGTTGGCGCAGGCGATCAGCAGCACGAATCCTACCGCGACCAGCAAAACGATAAGCGGTTGGCGGACCCTTCCTGCAATTTGTTCGCGCAGCGGCACGACCGCTGATTTCAAGTTCGCGGCGTCGTCCGGATAATCGCGAGCGATCCGCTGGGTGATGGCTTGAATGTCGGCCTGCGCCTGATCGGCGGAAACTCCGCGCCTCGTTCGCGCGGCGATCGTCAGGTAGTGATTGTCGCGATCGGCGAGTTGAAACGGAGTGAGGGCGATGGGAACCCACAGGCCAATGTCGCCTGCCAGAAACTGAAACGCCGCGGGCATGATTCCTATAACGGTATATTTCTCGCCGTTGAGCTGAATGTCTCGGCCGACGGTTGCCGGATCGCCTCCGTAGCGTCCCTTCCACAGACCGTAGCCGAGAATCGCGACTTTGGCGGATTCCGGTTTGTCTTCCTCCGATACGAAATTGCGCCCGATGATCGGTTGAACTCCGAGCAGCGTAAAGAAGTTGGCAGTTACTCCGTGGGCCAGAATTCTCTCCGGCTCGCCATCCCCGGTCAGATTGAAGTCCTTCCAGTTGAGCGCCGCCATGTCCTCAAAGACTAGATTCTGGTTCTTCCAGTCGACGTAGTTGGCCGGCGCGGCGTCACTTCGCGGAAACCCAATGGCCGACTGATCTTCCCATACCAGGACCAACCGTTCGGGTTCAGCGAACGCCAACGGCTTGAGCAAGACGACATTCACCAGACTGAAGATCGCAGTGTTCGCGCCTATCCCAAGCGCGAGGGAGACTACGGCAATAATCGAAAAGCCTGGATTCTTGATCAGCGTCCGAAATCCGTAGCGCAAGTCCCTCCAGAATGTCTCCATGAATTCTCGCCCTTATAGTTTCTGGTTTCTCGTTTCTGGTTGCTCAAGCTTCTCCTTTGATGTTCGTCGGTTTGGCCCTAACCGGAACCAGAAACCAGAAACCAGAAACTAGAAACCAGAAACTAGAACCCAGTAAGTTATTCGTATCTAAGCGCAATCATCGGATCGACTTTCGTTGCGCGACGCGCCGGCACCAAACAAGCCGCCAGAGCCACCAACGCGAGCAAGAGAGGAACTATGACAAACGTCAACGGATCGGTAGCGCTGACTTCGAATAACAAGCTCGACATCACTCGCGTCAACGCGTAGGCGCCGCCCAGACCGAGCACAACACCAGCCAGAGTCAGCTTGAGGCCATGCTCAACAACCATTCTGAGGATGTCGCGCCGTTCCGCGCCGAGAGCCATTCGAATCCCTATCTCGTTAGTGCGCTGGGCCACCGAATACGAAATAACCCCGTACAATCCTACCGCCGCAAGAACCAAAGCCACCGCCGCAAATACTCCAAACAAAATCACCGACAACCGCCGTTGCCCTAGCGAACTTGCGAGCAGTTGTTCCATCGTTGTCACTTTGAAAACAGGTTGATCCTTATCAATCTTTCTGATTGCACCTCGGACTGCGGAGATCTGACTGGCCGGATCACTTGACGTGCGGGCTATCAGTACCATAGTCGCATAGGAAACCTGCGCGTGCGGGGCTATCAGTTGATCCTTGAAATCTCTATCGAGTCCTTTATGTTTTACGCGTCCGACGACCCCAACTATCTCCCGCCAGATTGGCTTGCCTTGTTGGAACTCCACGCGCTTACCGAGCGGTTCTTCCCCAGGGAAGTACCGCTGTGCAAGCGTCTCATCGATGATCGCAACGGGACGCGCGGTTCTGGTGTCTTCTTCGGTAAAGAAGCGGCCTTTGATAAGCGGTATCTTCATCGTCTCGAAGTAGCCGGCAGTGGCTGCTCGAATATCCGCGTGCGGCCCTTCCTCCCCAGGGACGGAGGGCCTGTCCTCGATGTTGAAGCTGCCCGAGTGAACTGAGCCGCTGAGAGGCAGATCGGATACCGCCCCCGCGGATTGGACGCCCGGTAATGCCCTGATCTCCTCCAGCGATCGCTCGAAGAACGTCTTGACCTGTTCAGGTTCACGATATCTGAACGCAGGGAGCGCCACCTGCATCGTCAGGAGACCTTGAGGCTGAAATCCGGGATTAACGTTTTGCAACGTCGCGAAGCTCTTTATCAACAGTCCTGCGCCGATCAACAACAACAGCGATAAGGCTACATCGGCGACGACCAGTGCGGCGCGGGCGCGTTGCCTGAGTGTCGTCGAGCCCCTGCCGCCTTCCTTAAGCATCGTCTGAACGTCAGTCTTTGAAGCCTGTATCGCAGGCATCAATCCAAAGACCAGTGACGTCATCAGCGAAACCGACAGGGTGAAAGCCAGGACCTGGCCGTCGATGCGTATCTCGTTTGCGCGGGGAATGTTGTCGCCACTAAAGGCGACCAGTAAATCGATTCCCCAGACCGCGAGCAGCAGACCCAGAGCTCCACCTACAAGTGCCAACACCACGCTCTCAACGAGCAATTGTCGAATCAGCTGAAATCGGCTTGCGCCAAGTGCGGTGCGGATTGCGATCTCTCTTTGACGCGCGGCAGCGCGAGCGAGCAAAAGGTTCGCGACGTTAGCGCACGCGATGAGCAAGACCAATCCAACCGCCCCTAGCAGGATCAAAAGAGCCGGCTTGATTCCACCCACGACATCGTCAAACAGAGAGGTGACTCGCAATCCCCATCCGCCTTCCGAAGGATAGAAACTTGGATTGTTTTGCTTGATTGTCTCAGCGATTGTATTCATCTCCGCTTGCGCCTGTTGGATCGTTACTCCTGGCTTGAGTCGCGCTATCACGCTGAGGTACTCACTGCCGCGCTGGTTCGCCGCAAAGCTCTCCGGTGCGAGCGCAAGCGGCCTCCATAGATCATCGGTTTTCCATTTGAAAGACTGCGGCATCACTCCGATTACGGTATAAGACTGGCCGCTGAGCGTGATCTCTTTCCCAACGACATCACGCCCGCCGCCGAACCGACGCTGCCAGAGACCATGGCTAAGCACTACCACACGATTACGACCGGGCTGGTCTTCTTCATCAAGGAACGCACGACCGAGTAAAGGTTCGACGCGAAGAGTCCTGAAGAAATCGGCCGAGACGCGTCCCCCGGAAAGTCGTTCTGGTTCATCATCGTCGCTGTAGTTCAGTCCTGTTTGGCCGAGATAAGTTGCGGATAAGCTCTCGAAGGACTGGCTTTGGTTGCGGTAGTCGGCAAAGCCCGGCGGTGAGACCGCACTCTCACTGTTTTGGATAGCTTCCCAGTGATTGACCTTCACCAGCCGGTCGGACTCCCCAAAGGCCAACGGTCGGATCAGCAACGCATTCACTACGCTGAAGATCGCACAGTTTGCCCCGATACCCAGCGCCAGGGCTAGCACCGCCACAATGCTGAATGACGGAGTCTTTAGCAGAATCCGAACGCCGTAACGAAGGTCGCCCCAAATTGTGTTCATGGGTTTCTCGTTAACCTAAAACTATCCGTCGCCTTCTATTTAATATTTTCTATTTTCTATTTGAGATTCTCTATTTTCGTTTGCCCATAAGTCTCAGGTCGAACCGTCACACCCGAAACCGACGAAGCGAATCCAAATAGAAAATAGAAATCGCAAATAAAAAATAGAAAATAACCCGTTATTCATATCGAAGCGCAACCATCGGATCCACCTTCGTAGCGCGGCGTGCCGGCACAAAACAAGCGGCCAGAGCCACGCCTGTCAGAAGCACTGAGATTAAAATGAAAGTCATCGGATCAGTCGCGCTCACGCCGAATAACAATGTCTCCATTCCTAGGATCAACGCTCGCACTACTCGTATCTCAGTGCCACCATCGGATCTACTTTCGTTGCCCTCAGCGCGGGCACAAGACTGGCTGCCAGTGCCACTCCTGCCAGAATCAATGCAATAACCGCGAATGTCAGCGGATCGGTTGTGCTTACTTCGAACAACAAGCTTTCCATCAATCGGGTTAGCGCAAACGCCGCAGTAATTCCCAAAGCTATGCCGCTAAGTGTAAGCACCATTGCCTGGCCGATCACGAGCCTCAGAATGCTTGACGCGTGCGCCCCGATGGCCATTCGAATCCCGATTTCGTGAGTGCGCTGCGCTACGGAAAAACTGATAACCCCGTAAATTCCCACTGCCGCAAGAAGCAACGCAACCGCCGCAAAGATGCTCAACAAGACCAGGTTAAAACGCCGCCGCGAGAGCGAATCGTGAAGGTACTCGGTCATCGGTTTGAGGGCGTAAACCGGCAGAGTCTGGTCCATCGA
>DASRIZ010000491.1:0-11925 GCA_035649735.1 Blastocatellia bacterium
CGCTGTCAAACCGGTTCTGTTCCTTTGAGGCAAACAGCCGAGAAATGCTCTGCTGGTTTTCAGCGAGAATGTTTACAGCGAAGTATCTGCCCTCGATCAGGTGGTCGTGCACAGACGAGCGTTTGTCGATGCAGGCAAGGACCAGTGGCGGTTCCAGGGACACTGACGAAAATGCGCTGACTGTAATGCCCGCCGGTCGATTGTCGTTCCCCAAGGTGGTGACCACTGTCACCCCGCTAATGAATCGGCTCAGCGCGGCGCGAAACTCATCCTTGCTTACGGGCATTGACACAACTCCGACCCAGGTAATTAGCTTTACTATGGCTTGTAGAAGGACCAGGGAGCGGAACCGAACCCTGCTACGGCATCTTGTACTTATCGATCAGTTGCTGCAGTCCGTCAGTCGAGCCGGCGTGACGATATTTATAGTACGACTGAAGATCCTGGAGTATTTGATCGTGAAGCTCCTTGTACGCTGGATTCCCCTCCGCGAGTCCGACGGCGCGAGCAAAGAGCTCAATAACCTCATCCATTTTGGTGTGGGCCTGAGTTAGAATCGCGTCTTTCTGCGGACCAGCCGCAGCCACTCTATGCTGCTGCGCGAGTTGCTGGTAATCGTCATTTACCATGCTTCCAAGTAAGACATAGGTAAACGGATCTTTGGCATTGAGTGATCCAGCCTTTTCAAGTTTGGCCTTAGCATCAGCCTTATTTCCGGTCATCATGGCCAGCAACCCGAGCTGTTGGTAAAGAAGCGGCAACCAATTGGTTCTAAACTCACCCCATCGCGCTTCATCAAACGACTCAGGCTTTTTGCCGGACTCAATTAGTTCGATTGCCTTGCCGCCAAATTGCAGGCTCTGCTGAGCAAACTTTGCCTCCTTCTTTTTGGCCTGCTCAACGCCTTCAAGCGCAACCTGGGTCAGAACTGCCACGTCGTTGGGCGACTTCGCCAGATAAGCGGCTGCAACGCGGAACCCATCATCCGGGCGTTTTTCCTTGAAATACAAATCAATCAGGATGGGGTTAATGACTTCGGCATCGCTGGGTTCTTTAAATACGACCAGCATGTTCTCGAGCTGCGCGATTCGCTGGGGCGCATCCTGGATCTTGGCTACTTCCTGAGCGATGTGGCTCACCAGCTTTGACCGCAGCGCGCTCTTCGGGAATTTCTTTATAAACTCGCTCGCCGCTGCGAGCTTTGCGGTCAGATCAGTCGCTGCCTCGACTTTGGCAAGGGCTTTCTGTTCGCCGTCCGACGGAGCGCCTTGTTTTCCCTTATCCTGCGCGATATTGCGTAAAGGGCCGGCTGACGCCCCGACCAGAGTAGTACTCAAACAAGTCACAGTCAGCAGCAGTGCGGCCGCCTTCACGAAGTTGGAGCTAATCGATCTCATGACAACCTCATTATTCTTAATATTCAGGGTCTCGGTGGAGTAACCACTGCAGCGTTGGATATTGTGCAGGATGGCCGCGGCATTGGCAAGTCATACAAAGTCGCGCTTCACAACACGGCAAAACCGGTATCTTGCTCATATCAGGCAACGCAAAACGAGAGCAACTGACTCTCACGCTATGGATGGATTAGGTCTTGTATCGTCAGTGCTGAGGCGGCTAGAATTCCTTCAGGATTCTTAGTGCTAGCCCGACCCGACCAAACGGGAGGAACGAAATGAAAGCCAGGATTTACTCAGCCGCAGCCGTCGTGGCGCTAATCGTTTTGTCATCAGCAGCAGCATTTGCCCAGGATTGGGATCGTGCTGTTTCGCTTTTCAACCAGAAGCAGTATCGTCCGGCGATCCGAGAGTTTCACGCCGTATTGAAAGCCAATCCTGATGCGTGGCAATCCTGGTATTACATCGGGGTCAGCCACTTCGGACTGCAAAGCTACGATGATGCAATCGATGCTTTTCAGAACTACATCAAAACCGCCGAAAAGGACGACAAGGCGCAGATCACCGGTCACTATTACATCGGGATGTCACACTATCAGGCGAAGCAGTATGATAAAGCCATCACGTCGCTAGCCCGATACGTTTCACTATCGGAGAAGATACAACAAAAAGTTGATACGAACGCCCGCGCTGCGTTGGGTCGTTCTTACCTCTTTACTAATCGCTTTGCCGAGGCGATCCCAGTGCTCACATCCGTCGCAACCGAGATGAAGACCAACGCAACAAACTACTATTACATTGGCTTCGCACAAAACAAGCTTGGTCGCGCGGATCAAGCTATCGTTGCGCTGAACCAGGGTCTTTCAATCGATCCGAAAGACGCCGACTCGCTTACGCTGCTGGCGGATATCTACATCTCTCAGGTTCGTCAAAACCCGGCCGTAGTCAAACCGTTGATTGCCACAGGTGAACGGCTTATGGCGGTTCGCGATGATGAGCGAGCGTGGGGCCTGCTTGGTCAAGCGTATCTGATCGATAAACAGTATCCAAAGGCCGCTCCGCTGCTTGATAAGTACGCCCGTGCACACCTTGACTCGGGCGGAGCGTGGTACAACCTTGGGGTATCGCTATCTCGCTCTTCGCAATGGAAACCTGCGGCCGAGGCTCTAGAGAAAGCGGTCAAACTCGCCCCTACGAACTTGGCGGCTCATCTTGAGCTGGGTTACGTCTATGAAAGCGATAAGCAATACGACAAAGCGCTTGCCGTTTACCAGCGAGCCTATGACGCCTCAGGTCAGAAAGATGAAACCGCGCGAGCTGGGATCGAGCGCGTAAAGCAGGCAAAACCTTAAACGCCGCAGTTGAAGATAATTTGACAGCTCATAAACTCAAAAAACCCGGGCTTCCTTCGCTCCCTAAACCTTTATAGCCCCCTCCGGGGTGACTCGAGTGATTCGGTCAACCCCTTCGAAAGCCACGGCCACGAGCTCGATCTCCCGGCTCTCGCCCGCTCCCAACGTCAGCGCCTCGCCACGCGCCGCCGCGTGAGACAAAACCGGCAGCGAGGCGCACGGTTCAAGAGCAATATTGTAAGTTGAGCTCCACCACGGATAGTCCCGTCCTCCGCGATAAACTTGCCAATACCACAAATGCTTAAACACATCCGCAGGGTATCGCAGCGCAAAGCCAACACCCATGCGCGTGTTTGTCAGCGCATACCAGCCCTCGGTAATGCCCTCCAGGAAAACCATATCGCTAGCCGCCGAATCGGGGCCGGGAAGCCGCGAAAGATCAACCTGTCCTCCATCGCTGCCCAGAGCTGTGGGCCAGTCGGTTAACTGGTCAGGCGCAAGTCTCGAAGTCGAAGGTGAGAAATCAGCGATAGTCCGAATGCGACACGCAGGTAAATCCACTCTGCAGCTTTCGTCAACAAAAGGCCAACCAAATGCCGGATGTTGACCCCAGGTGAAGTTCACCTCTTGCCCGCCTTCGTTGGTCACACGTTCCTGTATGCGCAGTATGGCCTCGCCGCTGCGCAGACTGATCGTCTTCACCAGATGAAAAGGCGTGCGGACCGTGCGGACTTCGAAGCGCACACTGATCTCGCCGGGTTCATCCTTCTCTATGGTGTAGCGCCACGGTAGCAACAGAACTTCGCCGTGTTGTCCAACTTCAGTGCCTTGATGTACGGAGAGATTGCCACAATTTGGAAACAGCTCCTGCCAACCGCCTTCGTAGTAATCCATATGTGCCCCGGCGGCGCGCGCACTCGTGGGCACAAAGTGAGACCGCTCGCGCAAGCCAACCCAGGTTCGCCACATAAAGTCGACGTCGCGAGGTTTGTACAGGAACTCGTAAATATCCGTTCCTTTGTCGGCGATAATCGTTACCCGCACCTTTTCATTCTCGAGCGCAATGCATCGATGCCCCTCAATGATCATCTCAGTGATTCGGCACCCGTAGTTGCGATTGTGATGAAATGTTTGGTAGCTCATGATGTCCTCGGATTTGTTCAGACGATAACACGCGAAGCACCCTCGCGGTAGCGCGAGCCGATCTTCTACAATGATTCACATGACACAGAGTGAAAAGGCTGTCGTCCTGTTAAGCGGCGGTCTTGATTCAACGACCACGCTTGCAATAGCGCGAGCGGCCGGGTTTGAGCTATACGCAATGTCGTTTGATTACGGCCAGCGCCATTCACTGGAGCTCGAGAGCGCAAGACGAGTAGCAAAGTCGATGCAAGTCGAAAAGCACCTGGTAGCCGCCTTTGATCTTCGAGCCATCGGCGGTTCTGCCCTGACTGACCAGATAGAAGTTCCGAAAGAACGAAGGGCCGAGGAGATCGCATCCGGAGTACCGGTGACTTATGTGCCCGCTCGCAACACGATTTTTCTGTCGTTCGCACTTGCCTGGGCAGAGGTTCTCGGTGCTAAGGATATCTTTATCGGCGTGAACGCGCTTGACTACAGTGGTTATCCTGATTGCCGCCCGGAATACATTGAGGCGTTTGAAAAGATGGCGACGCTGGCTACAAAGGCCGGCGTCGAAGGTCGGATGCCGCTCAAGATACACGCTCCGCTGATAACAATGTCCAAAGCAGAGATCATCAGGACGGGTCTGAAACTCGGCGTAGATTATTCGATGACCCACAGCTGTTACGACCCAACCGCCGGAGGGATCGCTTGCGGTGCGTGTGATAGCTGTCGTCTTAGACTAAAGGGCTTCGCCGAGGCGGGTGCAAGCGACCCGTTGCGTTACGCTTCAGAATGAGTCCGCCACTGGTCATTTACCTTCCTGGGCGGGTTTCTCACCCCAAATCCATTGCGTGAACCACTCGTAGTTCTGTTCCAGCACCGCCCGATGTTGTTTTGGCTTATCGATGCCGTGACCGAATCCTTTGTAGACAACCATTTTTACAGGCACCCCGCGATCTTCGAGCGCTTGCCGCAATTGATACGCATTCGGGATTGGCACCCGTTTGTCGAGCTCGCCGTGCTGAATCAACGTCGGAGTCTTCGCGTTCTTAACGTATGAGATCGGCGAGGTCTTTTGATAGATATCGGGATCATCCCAGGGCGTTGCTTTCAGGTATTGGCGTGTAAAAGGGTGAATGTCGGTATTCACGTAGTAAGTCATCCAGTCGGAAATCCCGGCGCCGACCGATACCGCTTTGAAGCGATCGCTGCTGCAGGTGATGAATGCCGAGATGTATCCGCCCTGGCTCCAGCCCATCGCGCCTACCCGGTCTCGGTCAACAATTCCTTGCGCGATCAAATGGTCAACACCTGAAATTACGTCCCAGTAGTCACCCACGCCAAGATTGCGCACGTTTAGTGATCGAAACTTCTCCCCGTAACCCGCCGAGCCACGATAATTTGGCCGAAGGATTAGCGCGCCCTTCGCGGCAAACATCTCAACCGGATAGTAACGGTCGCCACGGACAGCTGGTGTGTCAACACCCGTTGGCCCGCCGTGAATAACAACAAGCAGCGGATACCTCTTGGCAGGATCGAAACCAGCTGGCTTGATCAACACACCTTCGATCTGGGTGCCATCAGTCGATTTCCATTGGATCACTTCGCGCGTAGCAAGCCGAAACCCCGTCAACTGATCGCTCATCGTTGTGAGTCGCTTCGGCTGAAACGTTTTCACGGAAGACACGAAGACTTCGGGATAGTCATTGGCTCCTGCTCCTACAAACGCCACCTGTTTGAAGTCGGAGGTGAAAGAGAATTGAGACGCGCCGTAGTTCGCTGGGCCGCTGACTTGTTCAATCGACTTTGTGGCCGGGTTCAAGCGAAACAGATGCGACGACGTCTTTTGCAACCCGCTGAAATAGAGGCCATCAACTGACCATTCAATCAATCCCGGCGATTCGTCGAAGCTTTCGGTTAACACTTGAGGCGCGCCGCCATCGGCCGCGGTAACCGCGATGTAAGAGTTGGCATAGTAAAAAAACTCACGACCGTTCGCCGTCTGATACGCAATTCGTCGTCCGTCCGGAGACCAGACCGGGTTACCGTCAGGACCTCTGGTGTCGACGATCCGTTTAAACCCTTTGTCAGCGATGCTCAGCACATAAATGTCGCCGGTCGCCGAGGAGCTGATGTCGGGATCTTTTGCGGCACTAAAGGCAATTCGTCCCGAGTCCGGGGACCACGAGAACCCATTTACTGAAAAGTTAGAGCCCTCGGTCATCCGCGCAGGGTCGGGCCTTTTTTCTTTGATCTCCGCCGGGACATCAATCATCCACAGATGAGTGAAGGTGTAGTCGGCCTGAACGACTTCATACTCGCCGTACTTCTCCTTGCGATCTTTCCGCGTCTTGCTTTCAGGATCTGCGGCGGTGAATGCAATGCGGCGTCCATCCGGCGACCAACTGTGATTCGAAACCCCGGTTTCGACGTTGGTCAATTGTATAGACTCACCCCCGTTAGGCGCGATGAGGTAGATTTGTCGCTTCCCGTCGCGATCCGAAATGAACGCGAGCCGGCGCGAGTCGGGGGACCATTGCGGATTGGAGCTCGACTTCTTGGCGTTTGTCAGTCGATACGTTTCGCCGGTGGCGGTAATTGCGATCCAGATCTCCGTCTCGAAAGCATTGTCTTCCCAGTTGGTTTTCTGAACCTGATACGCAACATAGCGTCCATCGGGTGAAATGCGTGGGCCGCCCGCGCTCTTGAGGTTGAGCGATTGCTCGATCGTGGGTGTCTGAGACGTCTGGGCAACCGAGAACGGTGAAAGCAACGAGACCAGCAGAAACGCAAACAATGTTTTCTTCATGACGATCCCCCAATTTACAAGAGGTTGACGCAGGTTGGTTGCGCGATGGGCACTATATCACAAGGTGTTTTTGATGATTAAGCGGTCATCTGGAAGCGTACAGCAGAAGTTATTCGAGCATCGCGAGCGAGTCTTGCATTTCGTTGCGAGACCTCTGATCACCTGAGCGACTCGCCAACTCGATTCCACGCCGATACACTTCGCGCGCCTCATCGATGAGCTCGCTTTGCGCGAGCAGTCTTCCGAGCTGCTGGTAGGCCGCAACGTAGTTTGGATCGCGCGATATGACTTCTTTTAGCTGGGCCAAGGCCTCCTGTGCTCCGCTCTCCTTCTCAAGCTCGAGCGCGAAGGCATAGCGCGAGAACGAATCGTTCGGGTCTTCGGCCACGAACGATTCCAGTATCTCTCTACGCGTTTTCATTTGCTTTGGTCGAATTACCAGACCTAAAAGTGCGCGCTTAGTTCGGACTCTTGGCGTACCGGCAGAAGGCGCACACGAGAACGAGTATTGCCAAAACGTATGCGCCAACAAGCAGGGAAATCATGACACCATTGACGGCGAACAAACGGAGGACAGCAGCGGGCTGATAAGCAACCCACCCGGAATCGTCCAGGCGATTTATGACTCGGGCTCGGGTTCCGCGGTCGTCCCCACTGATTCTGCCGATTCTGCTGCAGCAGAGGCGGCAGCCGCGGCAGCCATCGCGCGCTCACCTCGCGTATCGCGCTCTCGGATTCGAGCGGCCTTCCCACGAAGCTTGCGCAGATAGTAAAGCTTCGCGCGACGCACTCGGCCTCGGCGCACAAGCTCAATTCGATCGATAACGCTCGCGTGGAGAGGGAAAATCCTCTCCACTCCTACTCCAAAGCTGGTCTTGCGCACGGTTATGGTTTCGCGCACGCCCGAGTGCTTTCGGGCAATTACGACACCCTCAAACGCCTGAATGCGTTCCTTGTCGCCTTCCTTGATTCGCACGTGAACGCGGACGGTGTCCCCGGCCTGGAACGAGGGAATATCATTGCGTAGCTGACGTTCCTCGACAACCTGTACTGTTGGATTCATAGCTTACCTCGTATTGGCAGGCCGAGCCCACCTCATAATCTATTCATCGATCTCTTTCAGAGACTCTTCAAACTCTCGCAGCTCGTCTTGCGTTAGCGGGCGATTTCGGATCAGGTCCGGCCTGCAACGCATCGTCTTCTCAACGGCCTTACTCCGGCGCCAGCGTTCGATTTCAGCATGATTGCCGCTCAGCAGCACCTCCGGAGGCTTCAACCCGCGATACTCAGCCGGTCGTGTGTATTGCGGGTAGTCGAGCAACCCGTTGATAAACGACTCGCGTTCGGCGGATTCCCCGCATCCCAGGGCGCCGGGAATCAGGCGAGTCACCGCGTCGACCACAACCATTGCCGGAATCTCCCCTCCAGAGAGCACATAGTCACCGATAGACACCTCGTCGGTAACCAAATGCTCAACAACGCGCTCATCTACCCCTTCGTAGCGACCACAAATCAAAATGAGCCTGGGCCTCTGGGAGTACTCCTCCGCAACCGATTGACTGAACAAACGGCCCTGCGGCGACAGGAGCGCTATTGGAACGTCTCGGTCAGTCAGCGCTTCAACCGCCCGAAACAACGGTTCGGGCTTCATCACCATGCCTGCCCCGCCCCCAAAAGGGCGGTCATCAACCTGACGATGACGATCCAAAGCGTAGTCGCGAAGGTCGTGCACTTGAATTTCTATCAAGCCCGCTTCGACCGCGCGGCGAACTATTCCAAAATCAAAGACCTCGCTGAATATCTCCGGAAAGATAGTGATTATGTCGAACCGCATTTGGATTCCGGATCTTGAATGCTCTATCCGAACCTACAATCCACAATCTCTTATTCTTTCACAAATCCAGCAAACCCTCCGGCGGATCTATTGTGATGCGTTTCGCGGTCAGGTCAACGTCCCTGCAAATCTCATCAGCAAACGGAACCAGTCGCTCTTTACCGTCGCCACCCTCCAGGACCAGGAGATCAGTCCCGCCGGTCCTCATTACGCTTTTGACCCGCCCCACCTTTTTGCCATCAACAGTCACAACCTCCGCTCCCACCACTTGTCGCTCCAGGTATTGCCCGTCAGCTAAAGGTTCTACATTCGCATCAGCGATAACCAGACAGCCGCCTGTCAGATCCTGAGCCGCAGTCATCGTATCGTAGCCTGCAAACTTCAGGATCAAGCGATGGTTATGAAACCAGTGATCCTCGAGTCTCAGTCTTAACCGGACCCCATCCGGCATTAAGACAGTGACCTGTTCCAAAGACGAGAATCTCGCTGGAAAGTCGGTTTCGAGAACGCATGCAACCTCTCCTCGAATGCCACGAGCCTTAATGATGCGAGCTATGACTACGTCTTCTTCGCTCGCTTCTCTGTAAGGCTTGCTAGTCACTACTCGAGAATCTCAAGCACGAATCGCTTTCTCAGCTTCATGCCCGCAGCGCGGAGCAAGGTTCGCATCGCTCGCGCGGTGCGTCCCTGCTTTCCGATTACTTTGCCGAGATCATCAGAAGCGACTCTGAGTTCAAGCACCGTTGCTCCATCTTCATCAATCTCGGAAACAACTACCTCGCCCGGCTGGTCGACGAGCGCCTTCGCGATTGTCTCGACGACTTCCTTCAACGACCTGTCGTTCATACCTCGCCTCCTTCGACGCCTTCGCGAGAAAGGAAGGACGCTCGGGCGGGCAAGTCAGGGTAACACCCGACGTCATTCAACGGCGGCGGTGCTCGAGGGCTCAATTTTACGGGTGATTAAGCTGCGCACCGTGTCCGAAGGCTGCGCCCCTCGCTCTAGCCAATAATTAACCCGCTCGCGGTCGATCTTCACGTCAGCCGGATTGCGGCAAGGATCATAATAGCCAACGGACTCGACAAAGCGACCGTCACGCTTCGACCGCTTCTCGGTGACGACTATGCGATAAAAGGGCTTCTTCTTCGCGCCCATCCTGGTTAACCTGATTGAAAGCAAATTGCACCTCCGTGCTAGCTTGTCGAGACCCGCCCACTTGTCGGTTGACCGTATCGTCGATCTCGATCCGTTTAGTTGCCTCGAATAATTGATGACGGTTTGATTCAGGAATGTGGGTCCACTACCCAATCCGAAACCTGCCGCGTGCGTCACGCCCGACGACGTCTCCGTGAACCAGGCGGGCGTCCATTATACCCGAAATCAAATGTCACCGTTTCTTTTTCTTTTTCCTTCTCTTGGTCGCTTTGCGACGCGCACCCGAGCCAAAGCTTGGAACCCCGGATCCCATCAGTCCACCCATCATCCCGCCGAGCCCACCCGAGGTCATCATTCGCATCATCTTGCGCATCTCGGTGTATTCATTGATCATCTGGTTCACTTCCTGGACCGCCGTGCCGCTGCCGCGCGCAATTCGCTTGCGACGTGACCCGTTGAGCAGTGTATGATCGCGCCGCTCCTCGGGAGTCATCGAACTAATGATCGCGTCTGTGATCTTGAGCTTCTGCTCCATCTCCGCGGTCTGCTCGGGGGTCATTCGCATCCCACCCAGCAGATTTGACGGCAGCATATCCAAAAGCTTATCCAATGAGCCTAGCCGCTTCATTTGACGAAGTTGATCGCGAAAATCCTCAAGCGAAAACTTGTCACGGGCGAGCTTTTGTTGCAGCTCCAGAGCCTTTTCTTGATCAACCTCTGACTGAACCTTTTCAATGAGCGAAAGCACATCGCCCATCCCAAGAATCCGCTGTGCGATTCGATCCGGATAGAAAGGTTCAATCGCGTCGTATCGCTCACCCACGCCAAGAAACTTGATTGGCTGGCCGGTTACCTCTTTGATCGATAGCGCTGCGCCTCCGCGACTGTCACCCTCCATCTTGGTGAGGATAACTCCGGTCAGCCCGACCTGCTGGTGAAACTCCTGAGCAGAGCGCACCGCGTCCTGTCCGGTCATCGCGTCGGCTATAAAAAGAATCTCCGATGGTACGGTCTCACGCTTGATCCGCTGAAGTTCAGTCATCAACTCTTCATCGACGTGCAACCGGCCAGCTGTATCGACTAAGAGCGTGTCATAGCCCGTAAGTTCGCACTCCCGAACTGCTTGTTTGCAGAGTTCAAGTGGGTCGTTGATTTCGGGCGCTTCGAAGACGGGTTGCCCGATGGCTTGCCCGATTATGGAAAGCTGTTGACGCGCCGCCGGGCGATAAACGTCTACCGAAAGAAGGAGCGGACGCCTTTTTTGAGTTTCAACGAGGAGCCGGGCTAACTTTCCAGTCGTCGTAGTCTTGCCCGAGCCTTGAAGCCCAACAATCATAACGACGTTCGGTACTCGCTTTGTAAATAACAATTGCGTTGAAGTACCGCCCAACATTTCAACCATCTCGTCATAGACGACCTTTACGACTTGCTGAGCCGGTGAAAGCGAGCCCATCACCTCTTGGCCGAGCGCTTTTTCCTTTACGCGGTCGATAAAGGACTTTACGACCTTGAAATTGACGTCGGCCTCAAGCAGCGCGATCCGTATCTCGCGCATCGCGGCTTCTATGTGCGCCTCCGAAAGCCGACCCTGACCACGGAGGTCCTTGAGGACCTTCTTAAGCTTGTCTGATAGTGAGTCGAACATGACAAAACCCGTGTGAAAACGGAAACTTATAAACTATAGACCGCTCGGTGATCTGTCAAGGTTTGCCCGCCTCCGCGCGAGTCGAGCGACAGGTGGCGCTACGCTGCCAACGGTCATAACCCCCTTCGCGAGCTGTCGAAAGGTCACCTGCCAGGAGGAAGTACGCGCTGCCGGGCGGACAAATAAAGAGGAGGGTCACTCGCGTGACCCTCCTCTGTTTCCAAGCTCGGTCAAGAGGTCTCCCTCTCACCTGCCTGTACTTGCTATACGTCCTTACTGCGCCGGACATCTCTCCGTGCAGTTGAACGGTTGCGATGCAACGCTTCCCGGATTCGTGATTATCACGTTCCCAGGCAGGCCGCCGCATACATTCTTCTTGAGCCTCAACTTCGTTGGGTTCGTCGTTCCTGGCGCCACCTCTAAGACCTTGATCTTCTTAGGTGTCACCCCTCCCACCGTTATTGCTGCTCCCTGCTTGATGTTAGTTCCCGTCACATCCAGGAAGAACGCCCCTCCCTCTGCACGGTCTAACTTACAACTGGTCACTACTGCTATGTCAGGCGTCGGTTGCGGTCCCGGCGTTGTCGAACTCGCGCACGTGAACGTCACCT
>DASRIZ010000492.1:0-17929 GCA_035649735.1 Blastocatellia bacterium
TTCCTGGTACTGCTGACACCCCTGCTCTCGATCTACCTGGCAGCGATGAGATCAAATCTGAACAGCTAACCGCAGGATCAACACAGCCTTTAGCGGCGGACGATTTGCTGGACACACCTTCCGGTGAGGCAGGTCAATCCAAGCCGCGCTCAACAAGACACGGCCGGGCATCGGATATCAGGATCGACTCGGCGATGGCAGCGCGAGCCGTCGAAATGTTGTTACACCCGCCGGATTCAGACGTCAGTGATGATTCCAAGTTTGGATTGCCGGAAGGCCAAACGGTAAGTCGGCGCGCGATTCACAAAACTGTTTTGACTGAACCGGATAAGGAATCAGACATCCGGCCCGGTGATTTCAATGTCCTTATCATCGAAGACGAACCGGAAACCTGTGCCTCGTTAGCTCAGACGCTCGGCGAATACACCGTCGAAATAGTACATGACGGTGTGAGCGGACTCGCAAAGCTGATATCGTTCAAACCCGACCTGGTTGTTCTGGATTTCGATCTTCCAGTCATCGACGGCTTTAAAATACTTACGCTTATTCGTTCAGCTCTGAACGTCCCGATCATAATTCTATCTGGATCACGGATGCGAGCGATCGATCGGGTGATGGCTTCTGAGCTCGGGGCGGACTACTACCTGACCAAGCCGTTTAACACGAAAGAGTTGAAGCATAAAGCGCGACAGTTGATCGCGCGTTATCGCGGCCTGAGTTCCTGGATAATAAACCCGGTAAACGCTTCGAGCGGCATACATGCCTCTGCCAATTATGAGCGCCCGGCGGCTACTCCAGAACCTGAGAGGGAGCTGTTCATGCCTTATTCTGAATTCGCCGCGGAAGTCGACAAAAGAGTCAAAGAGGCGATGGACGACGGCGCTCCAATCTCAATAGTGGGATGTCGGTTGCCCCAGATGACTGCGGAGGGCGGGCGTCAAGCTCTCAAGCTGTTTGACATGGTTCACGCACTGACGCGGGAATCCGACCTCACCTCGACAAACCAGTGCAATGATTTAGTAATCCTGCTAGTGGATGCAGGCTCATCCGGCGCTCGCTCGTTTGCGGGACGTTTGCGCGCTCGGATTGTTAACGAATTGAAGCAAGAGCCTGGTCTGTGGATGCGCAGCTTTCCGGACCCCGAGGAGGCCACTGAAGCCGCCGTGCTCGCTGCGTCCGCTCAGGGAGCAACACTGAGCCGCCGCTCCGGCGACCAAGCCAACCAATCGGTTGAATAACCCAGGTCGTAACTCCCTGACGGTTGTATGATCAAAACCCGGAGCCGCGAGAACCCTGCATGGATCCCCTCGAACATCGATGAAGCCTGCTACTCCGTGTTAGTGGGTGTGGAATCTCGAACAAATCACAAACGGCCAGTGCTATTTTCACCGGTTATCGCTTTGAGCTGAATCTTGATGCGACCCAGGCTGGTCATCACATCCGGCGGTACATTCTCACCTTGATCAACCAATGCCAATCTGCGCATGAGACCGGAGAACTCCTGACGAAGTTTCTCGAGCCGCACATAAAGGGTATAGAGGTATCTGCGGGCTGACTCGACTCGCTGAGTGCACTCGCCTTCAGCGCTGGTCAGTTCCGCAATCATCTTCTCCACCACGACCGCGCGATTCTGCAAATCGACCAGTTTATCCATATCGCCGGTGGCGGAGACTTCCTGAATTTGAGTGGCCAGACTTCGACGCTCTTCACGGCGCTCTGCCAACAAGGCAACGATGCGCTCGAGCTTCGTCTCTGCCTCCTGCAAGGTCAATTGTGCTTTCGCGAGTTCGCCGCGATTTGGCCCGTTACGTTCAAACATACCCATCCCCAACCGCCGTAGAATCGGCGATGCTTACCCATTGACCGATTAGTGCAGAACGAATCCCTGGTGCCGTGTCTGGCGCCATCCGTAGGGGCAGGGTGTCCCCAGAGTAAGCCATGTGTGCTTGGTCATCAATACTTTTATGGCGATAGAGGAGGATACAATCGAGGGGTTTGTGTTGTTAGGGTTCAGCCTCGAAGCAACGAGTTATTCGTTTCCCGGACATCGCATTCTGATCAACCAGGGAAACTAATAAATTCGTTGCTACGAGGCCGAACGACGAGTGGGGAGACGCTATGCCGATACGGGCGCGACACCGAGACAATTCTGAAGGCCTTCGATGACCTTGCGTTTTACATCCTCGAAATCGCCCTCAATCCGGCAACCGGCGGCGTTGCGATGGCCGCCGCCGCCGAACAATTCGGCAACCTTGGCTACGTTGTTTTTGCCCTTAGAACGAAGGCTTATTCGGTAAGCGCCCGGAGTTAGTTCCTTAAAGAACGCGACTGCTTCAACCTCGCCGATGGACAGAGCGTGATTCACGATGCCATCGGAATCCTCTTCGCAAGCATCGGCTTCATACATCGCCGCACGGTCCATCGTTATCCAGGCGATACGACCCGATTCATCACGCTCGATGTTTGAGAGCACCAACCCTAGCAACTTGACCTTCGAAAAGGGCCCTGAGTAGAACAGCGCCTCTGAGATGCGCGCCGGCTCGACGCCTCGGCGTACAAGTTCGGACGCTATTTTAAGAGTTCGCTCGGTGGTGTTGGAGAAATGAAAACTTCCGGTGTCAGTCAGCAACGCTGTATATATGCACTCCGCGATTTCTTTGGTTACCTCGACTCCCAGCGCCTTACAAAGGTTGTAGATCATTTCTCCGACGGCAGCTGCGGTGGGGTCGATCCAGTTAATATCGCCAAACGGAATGGTAGTGGAGTGATGATCGATGTTTACTACGAATTGCTCCCTGAGACTGGGCAGCCCCGGGCGATCAACGTCGCTGCATTCGATGATAAAAGCCGCGTCGTATTTCTGGGTAACATCGTTCTGAACGAGCACGAGGTCCGAGGCCGGAAGCACGTTATACGCTGGTGGAACGCGGTCACGCAGGACTACGTCGACTTCTTTGCCAAGGTCTCTAAGCATCCAGTAGAGGGCCAGACCAGAACCCAGGCCATCCCCATCGGGGCGGATGTGTGAAGTAATCATGAAACGCTGTTGTTGTTCGATAAGCTGTACAACCTGACTTAGCATGAATTTCCCGGCGGCTGGTCGTCTCAAGGTTCGGGTTGTCGAATCGCTGGACCTGGAATCCGAGCTCGCAGCTCGCCTATGACGTCCGTCCTCATCCGCGTTCGTCAACGTGGCCATTACCCAAAGAATCTTGGTCCGTTGAATTCCGATCTCGCTCCCGCGCCGCGGCTGCCTCCTCGCTGAGTAATTCTTCGATCCTAGCAGCCCTCGACTCTGCGTCATCGTGCGCGAAATGCAACTCAGGAGTGTGTCTCATTCTTAACACAGCGCCAAGCTGTGCTCGGATAAAGCCACTAGCATGTCTAAGTGCTGCAAGCGAACCCTTCACCTCGTTCTCGGTGCCGATCACGCTGACATAAACCTTTGCGTGGCGGAGATCGGCGCTCAGTTTTGCATCGGTGACCGTCACCGACCCAACCCTGGGGTCCTCGACCTCGCCCGCGATGATAAGACTGACCTCTTCTTTGATCTGTTCGGCGAGCCGTTCAGGCCTTCTCCCCGGCATAAGTATCCTCAGTCAGCTATCGAGGTGACAATCAAACTAAGTATGCTAAACGGAAAGCACCGAACATGCAACCGAATCATTTTCTATTTTCTATTTTTCGATCGGAAGGATTAATACAACCTGCAGCCCGTTAAAGCTGGGTGGGAGCGACTTCTTCAGTTGTGTAGGCTTCTATCACATCGCCTTGCTTGACGTCCTGGAAGCGCTCGAGCGATAAACCGCATTCAAAGCCCTGCTTCACCTCGCTCACGTCGTCCTTGAATCTTCGCAGCGAGTCTATCTTGCCTTCGAAAATAACAACGTTATCTCGCAAGATTCGCGCGGTAGTACGACGGAGCGAGCCGTCGGTAACGTAACAGCCCGCGATTTGACCGACGCGTGGCACTCGAAAGACCTGGCGCACTTCGGCATGACCGGTAATCACCTCGCGCTTGGTTGCTTCGAGCAGTCCCAGCATCGCGGCGCGTATTTCCTCTTCAATCTTGTAGATAACGGTATGCAGCCGAATATCGACTCGTTCGGCTTCTGCGATCTCTCGCGCGCGCGTTTCGGGACGCACGTTGAACCCGATGATCACCGACGCGCGGTTCATATCGTTCGCCGATGCTGCCGCCAGCATAACATCGGACTCGGTAATTGCGCCGACGCCGGAGCGTATGATTCGAATCTTAACCCGCTCGGTAGAAAGCTTGTTCAAACCATCGCGCACCGCTTCCACTGAACCCTGCACGTCGCCCTTTAGAATAACCAGAAGCTCTTTGACTTGATTCTTATCCGAGAAAAGTTGTTCGAGCCCGCGAGCCGACGTGCGAGCGATCGCAGCTTGTCGCGCTTGCATCTGCCGCTGAGACGCAATGTGCTGGGCCTGCGTCGGGTCTTGAACAACCTGAAGCTGATCTCCCGCGTGAGGAACGCCCTGCAAACCAAGCACTTCAACCGGCGTCGAAGGACCGGCCCCATCGATTGCCCGTCCACGATCGTCAAACATTGCTCGCACCCGCCCGAACACTTGACCGGCGATAAACGGATCACCGACCCTCAGAGTCCCTTGCTGCACAAGCAACGTGGCAACCGCTCCTCGGCCGCGGTCGAGCTTGGCCTCGAGAACAACGCCGTTGGCCAGACGTTCAGGATTTGCTTTGAGCTCGAGCAGATCAGAAGTAAGCAAGATCATCTCGAGCAGCGCATCGAGGTTTTGTTGCTTCTTCGCCGACACCTCGACCATCACCGTATCGCCGCCCCACTGATCCCACAACAGACCGCGATCCGCCAATTGTTGCTTGACGCGATCGAGCTGCGCTTCGGGTTTATCAATCTTGTTGATTGCGACAAGGATCGGCACTTCCGCGGCGCGAGCATGATCTATTGCCTCCAGAGTCTGAGGCATAACGCCGTCGTCAGCCGCGACTACAAGCACCACTACGTCGGTAACCCTCGCGCCCCGAGCACGCATCATCGTGAAAGCTTCGTGGCCAGGTGTATCTAGAAAAACGATCGGTCTCTTTTTCTCAGGGTTGTCCGGATCCGAAACCTCAACCGAGTATGCGCCGATGTGCTGAGTGATTCCCCCGGCTTCGCCTTCTGCGACGTGAGTCTTGCGTATGCCGTCAAGCAAAGAGGTCTTGCCGTGGTCGACGTGACCCATCACTGTCACCACCGGAGCGCGGGGAGCGGTTCCTTCGTCGCCCGCTTCGATGATTTTCTCCTCTTCCTCGTCACTGATCATTTCCTCGAACGGGACGAAGGCCGCATCGAATCCGAATTCCTTGCCTATCTCCTTGGCGATATCCTGACTCAGCGTCTGGTTTATGGTGGCCATCACACCGCGTTGCAGCAGCATTTGAACGACGTCTTTGGCCTTCACGTCCAGCTTTTCCGAAAACTCTTTTACCGTCGTGCCCTCTATAAGTTTCAAAGGTCGCAACTCGGTGAACACAGGTCTGGCTTTCGGCTGAATCACGGTGCCGGGGCCACGCATGTGGCGCGGCAGCTCGACGTGTTTTCCTTCCTCGTGACCGAATTCGCCGGGACCGCGTTTCCCGCGCCGCGTACGCTTGCGCGGACGGCCCGTATCTTGAGGCACATAAGTGGTTCGCGGGCGGGCCGCAGGGACACCGGTTTCGGTTGCCACGCCGCCTTCGGTTCCCACAGTTCGAACCCCGATTGCTCCGGACGCCCCGGTGTAGCCTGCCCCTCCAGTGCCGCGCGCGGCGATCGGCTGGGCGGGAGCGCCTGGCCTCGGACGCAATACTCGCACCTGTGTTGGGGGGCGTTGTTGTGGCTGCACACCAGGAGGCAAGGGTGTCGGGGCTGCTGCCGGTCGCTCCGGTTCTTCGGGCTCGGTCTCAAGTTCGTCAGCCGCCGGCTGCGCGGAAGCTGGGGTTGGCTGCGGTGGCGTAGCCTTCAAAACCCGCACCTTTGGTCTCGGCGGCTCGGCAGTTGCGGCCTCGGCCGCAGGCTGTGTTTCCGCGGCAGCCTCAATCTCCGGGGCCATTTCAGGCTCAATGGGTTCAGGCGGAGCTTCTACGACCGGCTCAACTTGCTTTACGTGCTTGACTAGTCGCGGGCCGACTGCCGGCGCAACTTTTTTTGGAAAATACTTTAGTCGAATACGCTCGGCTACTTCGTGGGGCACTGTGTTCGACGGCACACTGACGTCTATGCCCTCGCGACGAGCATCTTCCATCACTTTCTTGTTGTCGAGCTTTAGCTCTTTCGCAAGATCGTAAATTCTAATCTTTTGTTGACCTGTCGCCATAATGATCTGAACTTCACTAAGCGCCCGCGCCGCAGTGCGCTGACTCACTCAATCCCCCTGTTCAATTTTTATCTCATTCTTTCTTGTCCTCTTGTTCGTCAGCCGTATCCTCACGCCCAACCTCATCTGATCCGGTCACTGAAGCATCAGAGTCTGCTTCAGCGGGCGACTCGCCACTTGCGCCGGAGGTTTCAATTCCGGCAGCGGACAGTGACTCTTCTGTTGCCTCGGGCTCTGTGATTTCAGGCTCTGCCGGCTCCTCGATGGCGACCGGCGATTCCGCAGGTTCGGATTCTAAAGCCTGTTCAGAAGCTGGTTCCGCACTCTGCTCCTGTTCAGCGAGTTCCTCCGTCTGGGCGGGCTCGGCGCCCATTTCCTCGGCTTCGAAGCTGGTAGGTAAAGACGGCTCTTCAACTTGCGCGGCCGCGCCGCTCTCAACATCTTCGGCCCCTTCGGCGATGCCTGGTGCTGCTTCTTCCGGTTCACCGTCAATCGCAGCCTTCGCGGTAGCCTCTTCAGCCTCACGGGCCTCTCGTGTTTCGCGAGCATGCTTCTGAGCAAGCAAGCGGTGCGCTCTTTCGAGGATCTCGTTTGCCTGATCGAAGCTCACGTCAATCGCATCAACAAGCTCGTCGACCGAGATCAGTGCAAGCTGGTCAATAGTCTCGATGTCGCGGTCCTTCAGGCGTTCAGCTGTAATCTGGTCGAGCGCCAGGCTATCGCGAATATCGGTGAGAGTCGCTTCGCCGCCAGCCATTACGGCTTCAAGCTGCGCTGCCGCAGCGCGCGCGGCCTCTTCCGCGCTGCGAATGTCAATGTGCCAGCCGACAAGTTTCGCCGCCAGCCTTACATTCTGTCCCTTTTTCCCAATCGCCAACGAAAGCTGATCTTCCGGAACGGTGACTGTAAGCTTCTTCTCTTCGAAGCTGTTAATCTCGACCTTAGACACCTTTGCTGGAGAAAGCGCGTTTGCGGCGAATACGGCCGGGTCTTCACTCCACTCGATGATATCGATTCGTTCGCCTCGCAACTCGCGAATTATTGCCTGGACGCGCGAGCCCTTCATGCCTACGCAGGCGCCAACCGGATCTACGTCGCGTTCGGTTGAAATCACCGCGATCTTTGCTCGATCGCCAGGCTCGCGGACGGCGGCCCTGATTTGAACAGTCCCGTCGTAGATCTCGGGCACCTCCATTTCGAACAGCCGCTTTAGTAATTCCGGCGACGTGCGCGAAACCTCCACTTGCGGACCCTTTGTATCCTTGGAGACGGTGTTTATTACCACTCGGATGCGCTCGCCCTGGCTAAAGGCTTCGGCTCGCGACTGTTGCGTTTTTGGGAGCACCGATTCAATTTTTCCAAGATCGGTTATGATCCGTCCGCCCTCAAAACGTTTCACAAAGCCGTGAACCAGCTCACCAACGCGTCCGATGTATTCATCGTAAACATTGTTGCGTTCGGCCTCGCGAACCTTTTGAAATATGATTTGCTTTGCGGTTTGCGCAGCAATGCGACCCAGTTCTTCGCGAGGCTTCGGAAACTCGAGCTGATCGCCGACTTCGGCGCCTTCGACCCCCATCGCTTCAACATCGGCAAGACTGATCTCGGTGGCCGAATCCTGAACTTCATCGACAACGGTCATCAGGGCGAACAATTCGACATCGCCGGTTTCAGGGTTATAGCGAGCGCGAAGGTCCTCACCGGTCTTGAATTGCTTGCGCGCAGCAGTCACCACAGCATCCTCGATCGCCGAGATAATTACCTGGGGATCAATACCCTTTTCCCGGCTTAGAATGTCTATGGTCTGCGGAATCGGACTGGTTGACATAATCCCCTTCTAAAACTCGTATTCTATATTCGCCTTTACGATCTGGTCGTAAGGTATCTCGATCTGTCCTCGCCCGTCGGCATCGAGCGAAACGCTCTCCCCGACAAAGCCAAGGAGCTTGCCCCGAAAATTCCGCTGGCCGTCTATTGGCTGAGCGGTCCTCACCTTGATTCGGTTGCCTGAGAATCGTTCGTAGTCTGCCCGCTTATAGAGCCCGCGCTCGATTCCAGGTGACGAAACTTCGAGTACGTACCGGTTGACGATCAAATCTTCGAGGTCCAGCAGAGTGCCAACCTGATTGCTGACCGTTTCGCAATCGCCGTGAGTGACACCACCGGGCTTGTCGATGTAAATGCGCAACACAAAGTTGTTGCGCGGGCCGACCGCCTCCCAGTGGACCACCTCCAGGCCCTCTCGCGCTGCTACCCGCTCGATGACTCTTTCAATCGCTTCTCGGTCAAACTCGATCATCGTCCCAAGAAAAAAAGTGGGCCAAGCCCACTCTCTCAGCAAGCAGGACATAATACATTCTCGCAGCTTCAAAAAGCAAGTAGAGCAGCCCTGGTAAGCGGCCTAAATCCAGAATGCCAAGTGGACTAAACACCAGGGCCTCGCGCAGCAGACTGCCGGCGGCTTCTGGGCAGATAGGTTCAGCACGCTAAACGATAGTAAGCAAACCTGCCCGCGAAGTCGTTTTCATTGACAATCGAGGGACCCTAAGTAATAATCGCATTCGACAACCCAATCCAACGACAGTCCCCGCGGATCATCTTCGCTATGTGTGGAGGAACCCAGGTGGAAAACGAGCGTGAGGATCGGCTTCGCCGACGAATTGAAGAGCTGGTGCGAGCGCGTGTGGGCTTGCTCGAGCAAGACATAAGCCGACTACAACGGGAGGTGAACGAGTCTTTTACCCGTTTGCTCGAACAGACTGACGTTGCGGCTTCGATGCCCGATCAGGATGAGGCGTTTGCACAAATAGCCGCCGAAGTCACCGCAGAAATCGATAATGCGGGGACTGAGAGTGTAAGACTAGGCGCGGATATCGCACTGCTCAGGGATTCAGTCGCCGAGCTCGATGAGCAACGCACGCAAGCCGAAGTTTTGAACTCACTGGTGGCCCGGGCGGCTAACTTCGCGCCGAGAGTAGTCCTGTTCGTAGTCAAGGGCGGAAACGCCGTTGCCTGGGCGGCTCGGGGGCTAGATGACAGCACCGTCAATACCTCGATAAGGGGAACCTCGATATCTTTGGATTCGGACACCGTTCTGGGGGCAGCGCTAAACTCGCAACAGACATATCATGGATCACCCGATCTTCAATCTGAGAATCAAGTCCTGTTTGAACGCCTTGGAAAGATTCATCCGAAGCGGGTGCTCACTGTGCCGTTGAAAGTACGAAGCAAGACAGCGGCCCTGATCTATGCCGACTCCGCCGAACGCGGTGAAGTAGCTATAAACGTAGAAGCAATCGAGCTGTTGGCACACACCGCCGGACTGGTCGTCGAATTGGTGTCGTTGCGTTCGAGAATGACCGAGGCCGTCCAACCGGCTAAACAGCCCGCGCCGGCCGCTCCGCCGCCCGCGCCGCAAGTGCCGGCGGTTGAACCGGTCGTCGCTACCAGCGCAGGGTTTCGCGCAGCTCCACTACCGCAGACCCACAGCGCTCAGCCCGAATTCAGCGCTCAACCTGAGCCTTCAGGCGATTTGCAGCAACCGGCTCCGTCGCCAACCTTTTTCAGACCATCGGCCGAGCCGGAACCCGTCGTCCAAACGATACAGCCCGGACCATCAACAAACGGCGCTCTTGGTGAAGAGGAAAAGGCTCACAACGATGCGCGCCGATTCGCAAGATTGCTTGTGAGCGAGATAAAACTCTACAACGAGCAGAAGGTCGCCGAAGGGCGACGTGGCGGCGATCTGTACGATCGGTTGAAGGAGGATATTGACCGTAGCCGCCAGATGTACGAGAAACGTGTGACTCCGAATGTCGCAGCCCGATTTGATTATTTCTATGATGAGCTTGTAAGCACTCTGGCAGAAGGTGACCAGTCAAAGCTCGGATCCGACTGTCCCGGTCCAACGGTCGCCGCAACTATGTAGTCCGTAGTCCGTAGTCGGAATATCAGACCTATAGGACGTATAGGGCCTATATTCGGACTACGGACTATCCCAATTGATTTCTTACCACCCTTCGTCAATAATCCCATCAGCCCCATGCGAGTCTGACTGCCGCGCACCATGCTTCTTAGGAGTAACCATGCCTAATCCCATCAGCCGGCTGTTAATCAGTGCGCAACGACGCTCGGCGATTTTTCTGTTGCCTGTGCTGGCTCTCGCCCTCATTGCTCCGATGACTGCCTCGTGTCAGCGAAGCGCGGCAAATCCGGATAACGGCATCGACGAGCTTCAGGGCTTGGTGCGTTCCGCGTCCGGACGGCCCGCGGTGAACGAGCTGTCTCGCATCGAGGCCCGATACCCGCGAACGCGAACTGCTGCGCTGGCTCGATTCCTCCGCGGGTACCTCTCCTACGGCTCTCAAAACTACGCGGCTGCCGTCGAGGCGTTGGACGCCAATTCAATAAACGCGACAACATCACTGGGCGACTACGCCTTTTTTTATCGAGCAGAGAGCGAAGCGGCTAACAACGCTAAAGGGGCGGCCCGCCGCAACTACGAAGCAGTCTACGTGAAGCACCCTGAGTCATTGAGAGGCCGCGAAGCCAGGCTTCGAACGGCAGAAATGGCGGTCGCGTTGGGAGACCCGTCGAGTGCGATTAAGGACCTGGCTCGAATGGTCGAAGCGAATGACGCCGACGCGATCTATATTACTGCCCAGGCCCAGGAAGCCATGGGAAAAAACGATTTGGCTGTCGAATCGTATCGCAGAATCTACTATGAATTGCCGGCGACCAGCGCAAGCGTACAGGCAGAAGCTCGATTGGTCGCGCTAAACGCTTCCCCAAAAGACAACCCCGGATCGCTCCAGCAAGAACGCTCGCGGAGCGACGCTCTCTTTCAAGCTAAACAGTATATTGAAGCAGTCGCGGCTTACGATCAGTTGATTGCGCGCTTCCCGGAAACTGATCGAGTCGATGAGGTTCACCTGCAACGCGGCGTCAGTCTGCTGAATTCCAAACAGCCGGCGCAGTCAGTCGCCGTTCTCGCCCGGGTGAGTGATCGCAATCAGGAGTTGCGCGCCGAATCGATGTTTTACCAGGCGGACGCGCTGCGTCGGGCTAGTCGTTCAGCAGAGTCCTCAGTGATCGTCGATCGGTTGCTCAGTCAGTACCCAAAGAGCCGGTGGTCGAGCGAAGCGCTCTACGCTCTGGCTGCTTATCTGAGCAAGCAAGATAGGGAAACCGAAGCGGCGACCCGTTATCGGCAACTGCTCTCTTCTTTCCCGAAGAGTCAGTACGCGCCCGAAGCTTCCTACAACCTCGGCTGGCTTGCCTACAAGTCAAAGGGTTACACGGACGCCGCGCGGATACTCGAGCAACATCTTGCGACTTATCGTTACCCGGAGACCAAGTTCATCGGTGAGGCTTGTTTGTGGGCGGCGAAATCCGAAGAGCGATTGGGACACAACCCGCGCGCGCTGGCCTTGTACGATTTGGTGAATGAGCGGTATCGCTACGGTTATCACGGTTACATCGCCGGTCTTCGCGCCGCCGCGCTGCGAAAAGCCGACCAAACGCTAAAGGCGGAAGAGGCCAGGCCTGGATCCGATCTGGAAAGGATTCGCGCGAACGTCACTTACATCGAACCCCTTCGAGAGACTGCAGACGGATCAGAGGCGGCCCGCGTCGCCAAGGCCCACGATCTGGAAGTGATCGGGCTCGACGAGCTCGCGGTGCGTGAGCTTAACAAGTCGCTGGAATCCGCTCCCGCGTCTCCGAAGATCAATCTCCTGCTGGCAGGGCTCTACTCGAGGCGCGGCGAGAACTTCCAGGCAACCCTGGTACTCCGAAAAGGATATCCAGACTTGTACTCCTATCGTGAGTCGGACTTGCCGCGTGAAGCCTGGGAGATCTTCTTTCCGCTCGTATCCTGGGGCGCGATCAAGGAAGAAGCTAAACGCTACGGGATCGATCCGTATGTTGCCGCAGGACTGATTCGCCAGGAGAGTGTCTTCAACCCAAACGCTACGTCACGAGTTGGCGCTAGAGGGTTGATGCAGGTAATGCCTGCAACCGGGCAATTAGTATCAAAACGGCAGGGCAACGGCACGATTACCGCGGCTGATCTCTACAATCCCCAGCTGAACATCAAGCTAGGCATGAACTATCTCGCGCAGGTAATTGGTCAATTTGGACGAATTGAATACGCGGCTGCCGCATACAACGCCGGGCCATCGCGAGCCCAACGTTGGATTGCCGAACGTGGTTCAATGGATATCGAGGACTGGATTGAGAACATCCCGTTTTCGGAGACTCGAGGCTATGTTCAAGGTGTTCTTCGCTACGCTGCGAACTATCGACGGCTTTACAAAGAGTGATCCTAAGACACGAATTTGGATTAGCGGATTTGTCCGGAGTTTCAAGCTTGGGCGTGACAATACAACTCTTCGCTGCTGCGAAAATCGCGAGCGGATTCAAAATGACTCTTATGCGTCGCGTTCTCGCAAAGGCGGCAGCGATCACCAGCCTGATAGTGTTCCTGACCTTAGCAGTTCCTCAGACTACAGCCCATCCGCAGCAGAGCGCGCGATCATCCGGACCAACGCAGGTCGTGGCACCTCGATTGCGCTCCGGCGCTTTAAAAGTCATCACCGGACATCCCGAATCGGTTGTCTTTATCAACAACGTCCGGCATGGAATGACCGGCGAAAACGGCGAGGTTGACCTTCCACGAGTGATGGCCGGCTCGCATCCGGTCAGGGTGAGAACCGTCGGTTTCGCGGATTGGAAGGGCTCAACAATCATTGCGGCCGGCGGAAGCAGGACGCTGAGAGTAAATCAGCAACAAACCGCTGACGCACCTACTCTGCATTTTCAGAAAGCCGAGTCGCTTCGCGACAAAGGAAAAAACAGAGATGCGGTTGAGGAGTACAAACAGGCCCTTGCACTCCGGGCGTTTCCCGAAGCTCGGATCGGCATGGCGCGAAGCTTGGTCACCCTCCAGGACTTCCAGGGAGCAGAAACACAGGTTCAGGCTGCGATCAAGGCAGGAGGACCAACCGTGGTGGAAGCTCAGACAGTGTTGGCCAACCTCAGACGCAGTCAAGGTCTTGTCGATGAGTCGATAGCCGAATACAGAAAAGGGCTTCGCCTGGCACGGGGCAATTCATTTGAAGCCCATATCGGTCTGGCGATCGCCCTAAATGAGCGCGGATTTGTCGACGAAGCTGTTAAGGAATATCGAATCGGTATTATTCAGGACATGGAAACCGAACCTATCCTTTACTATCAACTTGCGGAAATCCTGGAAAATGCAAAGCGTATAAAAGAAGCAATCGAAGCTTATCGAAACTACTTGCGGCTCGACCCCGAGGGCGAATATGCTTCGGCGGTTGAATCGATCATCGAGAGATTAAAGGAAGAAAATCCGAAGTAGTTTTCGTTTGTGGTTTCTCATTTCTGGTTTCTTGTTTCTGGTTCAAAATGTGGGGCGTCAACCGGAAACCAGAGACTACAAACCAGAAACTCTAATAAAATGTCCAAACAAATCATCTCTCACAAGGCTGAGCAATTTACCGAATCGGTCATCCGCGAGATGACCCGTCAGGCAAACCTCTACGGCGCTATTAACCTCTCACAGGGTTTTCCCGATTTCTCCGCACCCGAAGAGATAAAGCTCGCAGCTTGCGACGCAATAATGGCAGATGTCAATCAATACGCGATTACCTGGGGGGCTAAAAGGTTTCGCGATGCCATCGCCGAAAAATCGTCGTGGTATCTTGGGCTTGAAGTCGACCCGGAGCGCGAGATCACAGTCACCTGCGGCTCTACAGAAGCGATGATCGCGGCGATGATGGCCATAGTGAATCCCGGCGACGAGGTGATCGTCTTTGAACCGTTCTATGAGAATTACGGTCCGGACGCGATTCTTTCGGGAGCGACGCCACGTTACGTGACCCTGCGCGCGCCGGACTGGTCGTTTGATCCGGATGAGTTGGCGGCGGCCTTCAACGACAAGACCAAAGCGATCATCATCAACACGCCAAACAACCCGACCGGAAAAGTCTTTAGCCTCGAGGAGCTTCAAACTATCGCCGAGCTTTGCCACAAGTGGAACGCCATCGCGATCACTGATGAAATCTATGAACACATTCTGTTCAACGACAAGAAACACATCGCTATCGCAACGCTTGATGGAATGCGCGACCGTACGATCACGATCAACGGGCTCTCGAAGACTTATTCGGTGACCGGGTGGCGAGTCGGCTACACAATCGGTCCGCCTGAAATCACCCAGGCGATTCGCAAGGTTCACGACTTTCTTACCGTAGGCGCGGCGGCTCCCCTGCAGGAAGCCGGAGTGCGCGCGCTGAAATTGCCGCGGTCGTACTACGATCATCTTCAATCCGATTACGAGGTGCGGCGCAATCGCCTGCTCCCGGTGCTGAAAGAAGCGGGCTTCCGATGCTTCGATCCGGATGGGGCTTATTACGTGATGACCGACATCAGCGCCTTTGGCTACAAAGATGACGTGGAGTTCTCCAAGTTTCTGGTGAAAGACATCGGCGTTGCGGTGGTGCCCGGAAGCAGCTTTTATCACGAACCGGAATTGGGCAGATCGCAGGTGAGATTCACCTTTTGCAAGAGAGACGAGACGTTGGCGGCAGCAGAAGAGCGTCTGCAGAAACTAAGATCGATTGCGCGTTAATTCGCCGCGCCGGTTCACAACAAGTGAGTTAGATGGTCGACCCTGAAGATTTCTTATACGAGGAACAGCCGACCCCCGCGGATGTTCCAGACGCGATCCTGAACAAAGAGACGGTGACGTAGAAATAAAGCCGACGACACGCTTGATTTGCAATCAGAAAAACTTGATGATATAAAGTGAGCTATGAGCGATGACCCAACGAAAAAGCTACCGCTGACCACTGACGAAATGCTCGGCAAGATTCTAGCCCGGCTAGAGAGTTTAGAGACCTCCGTTGATCAACGACTGAGGCAGACAACGCCTCTCTCGACACAGTTAGCTGACCTGTTTGAACGAATGGAAACTGGCTTTCGGGAGGCCGGTGAACGCCATAGTCGGCTCGAAAGAGAGTTTCGGGAACTCGGGGAACGGTTAGAAACCGAGATGCGGGAGTTCGGGCAACGCCAAGACCGGACTGAAAAAGAGCTTCGTGAGATCAACCGGACGCTTAGACGAATGAACGTCGACCTCGCGACCGCATTACGAGATCAAGACGAGCTTGGAGACAGGATCACGGCGATAGAAACTCAGATGTCGCAACCTTAGGGGTCTAAAACTCCCTGCTTGAGAAACCTCATTGCCTTAACCGCTACTGGCATCGCATCCTTGATCCCGTTCGGCACTGGAGTGTGCTATTGCATCCGAAGGAACTCCAACAAACGCCGCCATGCTGTCTCTTGTTGACCCTCGAGCGCGCGTCCCGGGCCCTCTAATATCGTGCCGATCTGATCGACTATCGCAAAGTACAAGAGCTTACTCGCTAAGTTTTCCAAATCAGGATGTCCGTAACGGCGCGCTACCTCGCCCACGAATTCGAGCCCGAAATCGATGAACAAGTACATGAAATCGTAATCCGGGTCACCCCAGGAAACATCCCCGAAATCAATCACGCCCACGATTGCGTCGTCCTCCACGAGAATGTGATCTCGGCCGAGATCGGCATGAGTCACTGAGGGTTTGAACCGAAAGTTGTTTGCTGAGCCGAGATATGTTTCGAATTGATCTCGCAGTGCCTTCGCATCCGATAGCTGAAGTTTGGGAGCAATCTGGCGTTCTGCCTGAATAAGATAATCCTCTGCCACCAGACGCGGGTCTTCCCGAGGCAACAATGAATTGAGTTCGCTGGTGGGATGAAGGTGGTGCAACTCCAGAAGGAACGTGGCCAGGAGATCCGCAGCGGCATCACGCTTTCGCCGGGACAGAGCGTTCAACTCCAGCGCCCGGCCACTCAGATACCGATAAACCGCATATCCGTAAGGTGCGGCAGTCGATTCAGGGGCTGCTCGCAAGTAGTCAGGCACCCCCAGAGACAAGTTGGTCGACGCAATCGCAAGGAAGGCAATCTCGCGCTCGAGTTCCAGCCAATCTTCCGCACGTTTTGGGAATCTGAAAACAAGCTCGTTGTTTACGAGATACGCCCGCGAGGTCCACCCCTCGCCGAGAAAGCGGGCCGTTCGGATCGAGAGAGCCGACATCTCGAACTCGATTTTTCGCCAATCAGGCTGCAGCGCGTGTCCACCTCAACGTAACCGTATCCGGAGCAGAAACACTATCACGGGCGAAGGGGCCAGTCGTTGTCCCGACGATCGGGATCCTTTGGCTTCAAACTTATGAAACCCGATTCGCTTTCGTATTTCTCTTCTTCCCGTATGTCACGTCCATTTCTAAGTCTCCATTTCAGCAGATGACGATTAAGAGCAAACAGGGGAAGGTAGAATACCGGTGTCAGGATGAGCACCAAAACATGCGCCGCAACGGGACGAGCGAAGAATGGTATTGTAATTCCACCCGGACCAAAACACTGCGACAAGATGAACACCGCTGCAAATGCCAGAATCAAACATATGGCATTCAATGTCTTTGTTCTCATTGTTCCTCGACACTAACGATGTCAGAGACTTCGGCACCCGCCAGAGACGGCACAATAGTCAGGCGAAATAGTCGCGTGTTTGCTCTAGATCTAATTTTGAGCGGTTACGCTCCCAACAAGTCACTCGCCAAGCCGAACGGTTGGCTGAGTTCGTACCAGATCGGTCATCAGCGAAACCATTTCCGGTTCGCTGCACAACAAGTCCTTTAACGTAGTCCTGGTCAGCACCTGGTCCACTGCAGTCTGTAAGGCTTGCCAGAGCGAACGAATGGAACAATCAATCGAATGGGTACAAAGACTCTCCGCGCCGGAGTGACGTTCACAGAAGTCAGACTCAAACAAGCGTCCACCGAGCACAGTGAGCGCCTCGCCCGCGGTGATCTGCGCCGTCGGGCGCGTAAGCGTGTAGCCCCCGGTCGCCCCGCGAGCGCTGGTGACCAGCCCTCCTTGCCGCAGGATGCGCATCAACTTAGCGACATATTCGGGTGAGATTCCTTCGGTCCGGCTGATCTCGGGGATGGTTAGACTCCCGCCGTCGCCCTCCGCTCCGAGACGCAGCAAACAACGAAGCCCGTATTCTTCTTGTGCGCTCAGTTTCATTTATCAACCTCCTTGGGGCTGGTCAGGTTCAGGTTTCTTGGTTCAGGTTTCGGGGTTCAGGGTTCGGAGTTCCGGGTTCAGGGTTCAGGGTTCAGGGTTCAGGGTCTGGATTGGACGTTCGCGCTTCAACGTCAAACTCCCGGAAACTCTGAACTCGGAACTCTAAACCAGAACTCTGAACCCTGAACTCTGAACCCTGAACTCTGAACCCTGAATCCGAACCCGGAACTCCGAACCCGGAACCCTGAACTCTGAACCCGAAACCTAAAACATTCCAAGCTGAAGCTTTGCCGCTTCGGACATATTTTCCATGCACCACGGTGGATCCCACACCAATTCAACCGTCGCCGAAGTCACACCGGGAACCGCCTCGACTTTTGCCTCGACTTCACCCGGAAGGCTGCCCGCTACAGGGCAACCCG
>DASRIZ010000493.1:0-5457 GCA_035649735.1 Blastocatellia bacterium
CGGCTGAAGCCGGTGGTGTCTGGCAACCAGTTACTTGGCGCGCTCTAACGCAACCCGGTCCCAATTCGCGAGGCGCGCCCCAGCTTCATAGGTGCTCTGCATGAACTCGAGCAATGACTCATCCGGTGAACCAGACTGACGCAGGTCGTCATACGGCAACACAAACTCGGATAGCTCAGTGCTGTAGTAGCCCGGGTGGATCTTCTCTTTCGACAAACCTGCCGGCGCCGGCGCCGTGTAAGAATAGAAGAGCGGCGATTCGACCGCCCCGCCTCCCGGCCAAAACCCGTGGCTGATAACCTCGTGCGAGTAAGCTTCACGGGTGATGGCGTCTGCGCCCGGACGTTCGGGAGCTCTGCGCCCAGAGAATCGCGTGACCGCAAGATCAAAGCTCCCCCAGAAAAAGTGAACCGGGCTACATTTGCCGATAAACCGCGATCGGAACTGTTTAAAGACTCTGTCCGCCTGAACCAGTATGCGCCAAAACCGATTTGCATACTCAGCATCGTAAGAGGCGTGCTTATGATCCTCCGCAAACGAAATCGGCTCGGCGACCTCATCCGGTTTTGCGTGAATCTGAACCTCTATTGCCAGCGATTTCAGTTGGGCCATTACCTCGCCGTAGAAGTCCGCGACCGACCGGGGCTCAAGGGCGAGGGACTTGATTTCCCCGTCGCTTGTTTGAATCAACAAACGATGATCGATGAAATCGAAGTCTATCTCGAACGTTCGTACGCCGTATGGAATAGCCGAGGTCGTAAGGCCCCGCGACGTGACGTATAAAACAGAATTCCACCAGTGGTTCTCGAGCGGCGTCAGGGTCAGGCGAATCTTGCCGACGATTTGGGTCCACATATGCAGCGTTGCATATGTGTCTTGCCACTCTTTCACTGGAAGACCGGGCCAGGCATCTGCACTGGAAGTAGGAAGGTTCGGCTTCACTTTCGACATGACTACCCCCGGAGTTTCGCTTTCCGTTTGAGCGCGAAACGTTCTCTGATGAATCAAGGAAACGTGAAAACACCTTGCGTGTCTCAACGCGCGACTGACTGCTGTTAATGTTGAACAACGGCCGCTGCGCGCCGCGACCGCTTGCCTTCGATCATCATAAACGCGGTCAGTGCGCTTGCCAACGCCAGCGTCGCTGCAGCAGTCATGACCACCCTGAATCCGTAGACAAAGGACTCCGCGATTGCCTTCTTCAATTCAACTCGCGCATCATCGCTGATGGCCTCCGGCAGTTCGGTTCCGGCAAGCCGCCCGCGTTGAGCATTGATTGATTCTCGAACTTCATCTGGAACAGACAGCGACGAAAGTCGCCGATCAAGCTCCGAACTGTATGCATTTAATATCACAATCCCCAGAATCGCGATTCCAAAAAGCCCCGCCGTGCGCGATACCGCGTTGTTTACCCCAGAAGCGATGCCCGCGTGGTTGGCGCTCACCGCGCCCATAACCGTCGTTGTGAGCGGCGCCACGCTCACCGCCATCCCAAATCCGAGCACCGCGACCGCCGGGAAGAAGGTCGCCCAGTAACTGCCTCCTACTCCTGGCACGATAAAAAGAGTGAATCCCAACGCTGCGACTATCGGCCCCGCAACGAGAGGGAGCTTGGAGCCGTAACGCTTCACCAATCCTCCAGACCAACGAGACAGAACGAACATGATAAGAATAAAGGGGAGAAGCGCAGCGCCTGCCGCGGTCGGCCTATAGCCCTGAACCTGAATCAGATTGAGAGGAAGAAAGAACAGCGCGCCGCTCAACGCGGTGTATAGAAACAGAGTAAGTAAATTGGCGCCGCTAAAGTCGCGCGAACGGAATAGCGTCAGCGGCAGCATCGGATTCCGAGAGCGCGCTTCAACCCAGATAAACAATCCCAGCGTTGCAATGCCCGCCGCGAGCGCGATAAGAACTGCAGGGTGAGCGAACCCCAATCGTGACGACTCGATCAACCCGAAGACAACTCCTCCCAACCCGATTGTGGCCAGGACCGCTCCCCGCCAATCCTGCTGCTTCGCTCCACTGTCTTCGCGGCTCTCAGGCACTTTCCAATATGAGATTCCAAGAACTACGATCGCGAGCGGGACATTAATGAAGAAGACAGCTCGCCAGGATACGTGCTCTATCAGCCAGCCGCCGATGACCGGACCAATCGCGGCGGTTATCGCAGTGAATCCCGACCAGGTCCCGATGGCCGTCCCACGTCTGTCTTCAGGAAATGAGGCACTGATGATTGCGAGGCTCCCGGGGATCAACAGAGCTCCGCCGATACCCTGCACTGCTCGAGCAATGATTAGTTGACCGATTCCCGGCGACATCCCGCACCAGATCGACGAGAGCGCAAAAAGGGCGGCGCCGGCACAAAAGACGCGCCGTCTGCCAAACCGATCACCCATTGATCCTCCGACAAGAATCAGGGCGGCAAGACAGAGAGCGTATGATTCGACAACCCAGAGGACATCGCGAACTGTCGCATTCAGGCTTGCCTGAAGAGCGGGCAAAGCGACATTGACCACCGTTCCGTCAATAAACGCCATGCTCGACCCCAGAATCGTGGCCGCAAGAATCCACGGCTCGGCTTTTCGCGAGCAGCGGGCAGAGGCGGGCTTCGACCGGATCGCGCCCTCATCGCACGGTTGGGTGAAGATGTTAGCCATTGGCGGAACAGAGGTACCGTAGACTGTCCAGTCTGCGCTACCTCCCCCGCAGACTTGACAGTCTAGGCGGACCAAACGAAAGTTCCCTGACGAAGATCGCGGAGCGCTTGCTCGATCTCTTCTCGGGTGTTCATCACAAAAGGTCCGTATCTGGCGATCGGCTCATTCAATGGCTTTCCAGAGACAAGCAGGAAGCGCACAGGGCTTTCAGCAGTGACAACTGTGATGTAATCGCCATCGCCAAAGACGACGAGCCTTGTATGTGAGACTTGTTTGTTGTCAAACGAGGCTTCGCCTTCGAAAACATAGGCGAACGCGGAGTGGCCTCTGGCGATCTGCTGTGTGAACGACGCGTGAGCGGGAACGGAAACGTCGAGATAGACAGGATCTGCCGCGATTCCGCTAACCGGACCGTTCACGCCCGAGACGCTTCCAGTGATCACTCGGACACGCACGCCTTCGGTGACTTCGACCACAGGAATCTCGGTAGCCAGAATGCCCTGGTATCGCGGTTGGGTCATCTTTAGCCTCGCTGGAAGGTTGACCCACAGTTGGAAGCCGTCGATACCCTCAGGACGGACCTGTGGCATCTCTTCGTGCATGATCCCGCCGCCGGCAGTCATCCACTGAACGTCGCCGGGCCCAATGCTTCCCGAATTCCCGATGCTGTCGCGATGATCGACGCCGCCTCGGAGCATGTAGGTGACGGTCTCGATTCCTCGGTGAGGGTGAAGCGGGAAGCCCGCCTGATAATCGGCGGCGTCCTTGGAGGCGAAATGATCCAGCAACAAGAACGGATCGAGATAATCGAGTGTTCGAGTACCAATGCTGCGTTTGAGCCTCACTCCAGCGCCTTCAACAACCGGCTGGGGATCGATGATGGTTGCAACGCTTCTTTGAATTTGAGTCAAAGTATTCTCCTCGTTATGGAACAAGCATAGCGCGTTTGAGGTGGGAAGGGGTATTCAGAAAGCGCTATCTATCCGTGCTAGGCCGTCGAATCCGTTTCATCCGTGGTCATTGTCTAATCTGCGCGGACCGAATGGACCGCGGATGACACAGATTAGACTGGTTCGCATGGATCAGATGTCTTCGCGAGGGAATGGATGGCCTGTCAGGCTTTGCTCAAGCTATCGCCTTCGAACTCCACGATGCGTTGGCGCAGGAGATCGGGCACGGGAATTGACTTGAGGGTCTTCGGATCAACGCAGACATACAGGGAGTTGGCTGAATTGACAAGACGCTCTTCGCCCTGCGGATAGATCTCGAAGTCAAAGATGAGGCTTGTATTGCCGATCCTCGATATACGGGTATGGACCTCGAGAATCTCGTCAAACTTCGCCGGGGACTTGAATACCATTGTCGTGCGAGCCAGGACCGTGTCCACCCCGAGTGCGAGCAGGTCCTTCCATTCAAACCCAATTTCGCGGAAGTACTCGGTCCACGCTACATCGTAGTAAGTAAGATAATTGGCGTTAAAGACGATGGCTTGCAGATCGGTGTCGGCGAAGCGGACCCGGATATCGTGATGGAATCTGAAGTCTGATTTCACGGAGCGAATCATGACTGATGGAGGGCCGCTTATCAATCGCGCGGTCATTCGCAATCGCGTCCGCAGGCAAACTGCGATCGCTGCTCTACACCCGAACTTCGCGTCTATGCTATGCTGACCCGCACCATTTACAACCGCATCTGTTAGGAGGGATTCTCGTGATCGTTCCGCTGAATGAATACGACTTTCTCAAGCGCGCGCTGGTTGCTCACTCAAACAAGGAAGCGATAGTTTGTGGGGATTTACGGCTGACCTATCGTCAGTTCGGGGAACGCGTGAATCGCTGGGCCAACTCGATGCGCACGCTAGGGGTCGAGAAGGCCGATCGCGTCGCGATTCTTTCACAGAATTGTCACCGGATACTCGAAGCGTTCTTTGGTACACCGCTGCTCGGTTCGATCCTGATGCCGCTGAATTTTCGGCTGGTTCCCGATGACTTTGAATACATACTAAATCACGGCGGGGCGAAGGTGCTCATCGTAGAAGAAGGGCTAACGCACCTGATCGACTCGATTCGCGATAAGCTGAAAACCGTCGAGCACTTCATCATTGCAAGCGACGGCTCGAAGACAGGCGAAGAAGGATGGCTTGATTACGAATCGACGCTGGCAGCCGCCTCGAGTCAAGAACTTCCGCCCGTCGAGATCGATGAGAATGAAACTTCCGCGCTGCTTTACACGTCGGGGACCACCGGCCGTCCCAAGGGCGTGATGCTCACGCATCGTAACCTTTATATCAACGCGGTGAACTCGATCTGTGAGTTTGGCATTCATGAACGCGATATCTATTTGCACACGCTGGCGCAGTTTCACTGTAACGGCTGGGGCGTCGGCTATGCGGTGACCGGGATGGGCGGGACCCACGTGATCATCAAGAAATTCGAGCCCGCCGGCTTTTTCGATCTAGTCGCAAAAGAACGAGTCACGTTCGCGTGCATGCCGCCGACGATGATCAACATGGCGTTGAATCATCCGCTGGATGCCGGAGCGCTGGAACGCTTACCGCGCGAAATGCGAGTCGGGACCGCGGGGTCAGCACCGCCGCTTGCGACCATTCAAGGCGCGCAGGATAAGTTTGGCTGGAGAGTGATTCAAATCTACGGGCTGACCGAAACCGCGCCGTTTTTGACCGTCAGCAAAATCAAACCGCACATGGATGATTGGCCGGCGGAGCAGAAGTCTCGGGTGCAGGCGAAGACCGGCTATCCTATGATCGGCGTCGACATTCGAGTGCTGGATGACTCAGGCA
>DASRIZ010000494.1:0-30411 GCA_035649735.1 Blastocatellia bacterium
GCAAGAGAAGCTGCAAGTCCATGCTGTGCGGAAACTTGGGGGCTGAGCCAAACCCGCCGTTTTGCGTATCAAAAGCCCGCGCGAGCTGCCGCCGAGCATTTTCGAGCAATTCCTGGGCGCGCTCAGCACTGATCTCCGACCTCTGACCTCCGACCTCTGACCTCTGACCTCCGACCTCTACTGAGCTTTCGCGTCTTTGTTCGCCGCCCAGCAAATCCAGCAATTCATCAAGACTGTTTGCCTCCTCAAATGCCCGGTCCGAGTCCGCTTTTGTAAACCCAAGCGGGCTGGCCATCTCCATCGTGCGATATGTCGTTCGGGAGCGCTGAAACCCGGTCTTTAACCGAATCGAGTCCCAATCCACATCATCAACGCCGTCGGTGCCCGCCCGCCGCAAGAGTATCGCCCGCGTCCACGCGCGGGTATCTTCGGGCGGATTCACTCTAAAGCGCTCAACCTCCTGATCGCTCACTATCCGCTCGACCAGTCCGCCGCTTTCGTAAGCCCAATACAACCCTTCTGACAAATCCAGGCTCGAGTACAGATGATCGAGATGCTTGATCTCGGGCGAATTCCACGACAGCTGCGGATGCTGATCGATCACCTGCTGCAATACTGAAAACTTCAACACCCAATCCAACCGCGGCGCGAGTGATACCAAATCGCCTGCTTCAAGCTTCAGCAGCGTATCTTCCCAGAGAGCCAATATCTCGACGGCCCGCGGCACAACACCATCGCACCCGCCTCCGGCAACAAACCGCCGAGCTTCTTCCAGAAAGCGAAGCTGAAGCTCTATCGCCGTAAGTTCCTCGCCGGTAGTTAACGCTGCTCGAGCTTTGAGTGAAGGATCGCGACTCCAGCGCCGCACCGCATCCACGGGATCATCGAGGAGCAGCTCAACGTTTATTTGCTCGGCTTCGATCATCGCCAGCACAATTTGCATCACGCCGACTTTCAACAAGCTCGCGACGTGGCAAAGCGTATTGTCAAAAAAGATTACGTGCAGCCTCGCCATCTCTTCAGCCTCGTCGCCGTCAACTCGCGAGACGCGGCTTCCGTTTAGAGGCTCATCACGGCTGTTTACGATCGGACGATTGTGTGTGGTCTGGGCTCCAACAAGCCGCTCGAAGAAATCGGCGCGACCTGAAAGTTGAAACGCGACCTCGGGGGCGCCGTTTTCGCTCCCGGCCTTGCCCTGTCCCGTGTACACAATGCTCGACGCCTGAAACGCCGCCAGGTAAAGCATGTAATGAATCTTGCGGTAGAAAATGTTGTCCCACGCTCGCCGGGTGATCAGAAAGTTCAGATGGCTTCCGTAAGAGTTCCCCCGACCGTCGCTATTGTTGACCAGCACCTGAATCTTTTTCCCGGCAGGCAGTTTTTCATTAGCAGAATCAAGCGCCACACGAGCGATCCTCAGCATCGCGTGCCAACAAGCAACGTGGTCGTAAGCGCTCAGCACTTCCGGCAAACACAGCTCGAGATGATCGAGATCGATGTACGCGCAACCGCCGTTCGACGCCAAATATTTGCGGCCCCAGTCCTGTGGATTCGCATTGCTCTGCGCGCTCGCCTTGCCTTTCGAGTTGCCGCCATTCCTTTCTTTAGGGTTCGAGGATTCGCGCGCGCGTCTGCAGGCCGCACACTCGCAAGGCTCGCCTCGAAATCGTTCGAGCCGCGGGAGCCCGTCGATCTCGCCCAGGAGGAGACGCGATGCCAGATAACCTGTACCTCGATCCGACTGCACACCGAGAATAAAGTTACCGAGTTCGATATCCGCGCCGCAGAGTTTCGGAAGGCGTCCTTTAGGTCGTGCCCCGCCGCTCATCCCATCGTTTGTGTTTCGATCGGTCATCTCACCCTCGATCTTAGGCCGTAGTTAGTAGTCCGTGGTCCGAATATAGGTCCTATCCGTCCTATAGGTCCTATATTCGGTATGCGACCGCGCACTACGGACTACGCACTACGGACCACGGACTGCGCGACCATCATGCCACGTTCAAATATGCGTGAGGTCTCGCGACCTTTCTCTGAATCACTTCCACGCGCACGACATCAACGTCTTGAGGCAGATCGGTCAAGTGATGCCGGCAGTTTGCAGGTGTCAGAGTTCCAGCGAGGCTCTCGCGTTCTTCCGCTATTGCCGACAACACGTGCTTCAACCGAACGCCTGCCAGTCCCGTCTCGATCTCCTCCAGACAAGCGCGTTCTTTAGCCGTCAGCGCGATCTTCGCGATGCTCGCGCCGCTCAGGAGTTCCCTTGCCTGCACTACCCGGCGTTTGCCGTCCCGAAAGGTGATCGTAAGCAGGTCGCTGTCACCGTTCGGAGCGTAGATATTTGATACCGCGGACTCGACTATTTCGGCCCGGGCTTCACTCGAATCAACTCCATCAACCGCATACGGTATCTCGGGTTGCAGATGCTTACGGAAGATCTCGCGCGCAGCTTTTCTGTTTGGCCGGGGTACATCCAGCACCAGATCGCCGAGCCTGCCCGGCCTCAACAGCGCCGGATCGATCGCATCGCGTCGATTGGTCGCCGCAATCACTAGCACGTTCCCGCGGCTGCTCAGGCCGTCGAGCTCGGTCATGAACGCAGTCAGCACTCGATCATCGACGCGCATCATTGAATTGCCGCGAGATGCTCCAAGCGAATCAACCTCGTCAAAAAACATCACCACCGGCACTTCAGGTTCCTGCTCGCCAGCCTCGCGCGCTACGCGGAACGCTTCGCGATAGTTCGCCTCGCTTTGCGCATACCACATGCTGTGAAGGCTCGCCGGTTTAACGTTCATAAAGCGCGCGCGGCCTGAGCTGGATATCGCTCCGAGCCAGTTTGCCAGGGCGCGCGCCATCATTGTTTTCCCGGTGCCTGGCGGTCCGACCAGCAGCACCGAGCCCTTCTGCCGAAGCTGATACTTGCGCGCCGTGCCGGCGTGATTCAGATGCAACCGAATCGAGCGCTGCAGCTGCTCGACCTGTCGGCCCAGTCCGCCGATATTGTCAAAACTCTCTTGCGGGGACTCTTCCAGAAACAACTCACTCCCTTTCGAGCGATCTACCTTCTCAAAAGCCATCCAGGCGGTCCGATCCCATCGAACCAGATCGCCCGACTTGAGGTCGCTTCGCTGCAGGGGGGCAGCCGAATCGACGATCAGCTCATCGTCGCGATGCTTGATCACCAGCCGGCTATCGGAGACGTAACGGTCGAAGGTTGCGGTCTCACCACTCTGAAAAAAGTTGTAAGGCGACTTGCCTACGACCACGTTCAATTCGTCGCCGAGCAGGACCTCGTCGCCGGCGGCAAGAGAGTACGGGTCAAGCTCATCTGAGATCGTGACCACTCGTCGTGAGCTCCCAGACATCACCATCGCGGCTTCGCGGTTGTCCATCGGCGCCAATCCCAAAAAGATCGCCGGGTGCCACGGGGGCGACGTCAATCGATCAAGCATCGCCTGAAGTTTCTCCTGAATGTCGCGCGCGGCGTTTAGCCCCAATCGCAAACGGGTTACTTCATCGATCAGGAAATGATCGACCCGCGCCCCGGAATCTCTCGATTGCGAGCGTATCAAGTGTGCAATTTGCACCTTCTCTTCCAGGGACGGAGCGTCGTCTCCCACAGCCGTAAGCTGTCTTAGTAGCGTCGCTATGTCTGCGTCTTGTCGCGGTGTTCGCATCATAATGTTTCCCGGTTCCGTAGCGTAGACTGTCCAGTCTGCGCCTTTTCACGTTGGCCCGCTCCAGATCGCCGCGTATGCCTCCCGTATCTGCGCCGCGATGGCACTGATCCGCTCGGGCCTGGCTTCAGCCTCATAAAAGGATCGAGCTCCGGCCTTATCACGCGCGCGGTCGGATAACAGCCTCTCGAACAGCGCGGCGGGTCGAGCATACGGCTCGTCGATCGTTGCCAGCATCCAGTAGCGGTCGTGGCGGAATCGGGGCACGAGGTCCACATAGATATGAGGCCTGATTTGAAAAGTCCCTTCTCCTTCAGCCAGAGCAAGGTACATACCGTCACACTTGATGCTCGACTTCTCAATCGCTCGCTGCATTCGCATTGCAATCGTGAACAGATGCAAGGCCCCTTCTTCGGCCATTTCTCCAAGACGCTCGATATGTTGAGCCGGCAGAATAAGCACGTGGCCCGGGTTCGCCGGACTGGGCGACATCATTGCAAATACAACGTCGTCGCTGTAAACGACTTCCGCGAATTCCCGGCCCGAAACATATCGACAGATAAAACAATCCATCGTCATCATTACTCGCCGCCGCCTACTCGTCGGCTCGCTCGACCGACGCTGCAAGGCGTTGCGGTTCGCCCACGTAAAACCCTCGAGACTCCAACAACCCCTCTCGCCAGCCAAAAGCGGAAAAGGTCACATCGCCGGCCGCCACGTCATTGGCAACCAGGGCAATGCTGTACGCCCGCGGAAAAACGGTGCGATGCAGCGCCTGGTCGTGCGAGCTGAAAAAATCACTGGCCATTTTGCAGACCTGTTGCCGTTCCGGTGCGCAGTCTTTGCACCACTCGCGGACCGGATGCGAGTGCCACCAGCCGAGCATCATCTCTCCCTTTCCGCGCAGCTCAATCGCTCCCTGAACTTCGGTCCAGGTTTCCGATGTAAAAGTCAGCTTCGTAAGATCGGCTTCTGTGTGACGCGCGTGTATTTGTGCTGTCACTTCAACGAATATTTCCGGCACGCTAGCGTCGCGATGAAGCCGGCCGATCAGAATCCCGCCAGTTTCTTTGGCTACTGATTGCCGGCTCAGGCTCGCCGCTTCGTCAAGCACGCGTTGCGGTATGAACACCGGCACATCGCCCACACGGATTGCGCCGTGAGGTACCGCGGCCACGACCCTATCTGCAAGCGACGAGTCCACAATTGCAATCGGTGGCGCGATCTCTTCGGTAGTGAACTGAAACCGAGAGGCGCTCGGCTTTTCAGTCTCCTGGCGAAATGCGGCCACCAGATAACGGAAGCGGTCGCCGTTTTGCAGCCGCCCCTTCTCAATAAAGTGACTCGATGCTTGAGTAGCGAGCGATTTGAAATAGCTCGTCGGAAAATCGGCGACTACCTCATCAGCGCTTGTCGCGATACTCACTCGAAACCCTTCGACGTGAGGTTCCCCCGTCTGTGGATGCCAAAGCGGCGCAATCGAAGAGACGCGGCCAGTTTCATTGGAGCCAAGAAGTCCCCGGCGCATAGCCTGAAACCTCGCCCACTCTTCTGCGGGCCCCCAGTCCACCTTCACGGAAGCCTGTCCGAGCGGCGAGTCATCCTCGCGGAACAACTCGATGACGTATTGATACCCACTTGCCGACATAACTGCCTGTTTTCCATTTTTCATCTGTCATTTTTCATTTGTCATTTTTGCCGAGCCTCGATTAACCAACGACTGACAAATGACCAATGACAAATGACCAATGACAAATGACCAATGACAAATGACAAATGACAAATGACCAATGACAAATGACAAATGACAAATGACCAATGACCAATGACAAATGACCAATGACAAATGACCAATGACCCTCTTCTACTGGCCTGCGTCAATATTCGGCTGCAAGACGACCTTGTCGCCGTTCTGAACCGCATCTCCGACGCGTTCGGATGCGTGCAGGTGTCGTCCCTCCCGCTCGAGTCGAGCGTGATAAGTAAGCGGCCGGCCGCTCACATCGTTTTGTGGCAGATTCATCTGCGACAGCATTCCCTGAATCAACTCTCCTACGGTTGCGTCGGGCGGCACATTGCTGACGTTGTGAAGCTTTTGCCCCGACACATCGCTAACCTGAAGCCCTATTCCCAATTGTTGTGGTGTTCCCATTGTGTTGACCTCCATTGTTGATCGTCCGATAAACGCAGGCGTCCTTTCGCCCGCCTCCAAGTCGCTAATCACTGGCGTAGGAAGCAGAGATCGATGTCTGTGCCCCAAGAATCGCGAGATAGTCTCTTGCCGTTGCCTCGTCCTGAAGCACCCGAGCCTCCTGCCCCGATAAGGCGCAAGCAACCGACAAAGACGAAAACGCGTGTGCTAATTCAGCAGCCGTCGGCGTCGATACAAATTTCACTTCAAAACGGATCGATACCTGTTCTCCCGTTTGCACTATCGACGGGCGCGCCAACTTCACCAGGGCGCCCGTACCAAGCAACAACAGACTCAATGCCTGGCGACTCGTTTCCGTGAGCGCGTCCGAGCTTGCAATTTCAACCACGATCTCAGCGCCCGCCGGTCGTTGCTCGACTGCGGCCTGGTAAAACCCTCTTCGGACATCCAGCTCGATCATCAGTCTTCCTTCGGAACGCTCGATAAATCGCCATCCCGAGTCGCCGCAGAGACGACGGAGTTCCTCGGCCGGCTTCGGATCTCGCCCTTCAAGAGTCTCGAACGACGCCGGAACTTGATGCTCAACGAAGCTCTCGCCCCGGAAGCTCCGAAACGCCGCCTTCAAACCAGCACACGTTTCCAGCACCCGGGTTGTAAGCCCACCGTCAGTCTTGTTCGCACATTCATCTCCAGAGTCTTCGTCCTCTTGCAGCGGGATCTCAGCTCGTAGATGAAGGTTCTGTGAATCTTCATCCGGCGTCAGTACGAACTTGCTCAATCCGTCGACGGCCGCGTTCAGCCTGAGCAAGTCCCACCACGCTCCGCGAGTGATTCGATTAGTGATCAGTGCATCAAACACCAGCCAGTCCTCGATAAGACATGCCGATACACCCAGCGGCTTTCCGTTTGCGAGCGAGAATTCCCAGCGGGAGTCGTCCGCTCGCTTAACGGATGTCGCGCACCGCGCTAAAGCAATCGCAATCTGGTTCTCACGGCCTTTTGATGTGTAACTCACGCTTACCCCGCTAGTGGTCCGTAGTCCGTGGTCCGTAGTCCGTAGTCCGTATTCAGTGGTTGTTCCGTGGTCAGTGGTCCAGTCAATCACCACGTGCTACGGACTACGGACCACGGACTACGAACTTCCGAGAGCGCGTCGTTTGAGAGGGCGGCGGTCGATCGGAAACCTGTGTTGATTCTCACGCGCCCACACACAAGCGTCCGCGTTTAGCGCATCGTCTTCGCGCATCGTCACCTTGTTGTATGTGATGATCTCGAAGCACTGATAAAGAATGTCGGTCAGCGGCGTGTTGGGCTTGAGCTTACCGACACAGATAAAAGGCGCTTTGTCGCTGATGTTCGGATGAAACACATCGACCGGTCCAAGCCAGGTCAGAACCTGAAAGGGCTCCGCACGACGCAGGTAATCGGACGGAAACCATATGCCGACTTCGAAATGATCGGCTTCAACAACATCACCGGCCTCAGAACGCATCAGCCCCTTGCACCGAAACGCGGCGATATAGCGGTTCGGAGGATCCCCACCCATCGGGTAGAGCTCGACCAGATCGCTCGATCCCACAAGCGCCATGCCCTCCTCGTACTGGCGCTTGAGAAAAGCTTCAAAGATCTTGTCCTGCATTTCTTCCTTTGCGTCTTAGCGAGTCTTTGCGATCTTTGCGCGAACCTGGTTTTCGAGAAGGTCATTAGAATCGAACACCGACTCCAACGCTGATTGAGCGCAGATCAGTTGAGTCCGTAGCTCTCGAGCTGAGCATCCGGTGGTTGGTGAATCGCAGGTCCACATACATCGCTGAGTCCGCACCTACAAACACCTTTACTCCGCCACCCGCATTCCAGATCAAACCGCCGTGAATTTCTTTATCCCGAATATTGTCGAGATCCGCCGACAACAGCATTCCTCCGACTCCGCTTGTGAGATAAGGACGTACCCTACCTTCTGCGAGCCGCCGCCGGAACGGATAAAGCAGCGCATCGCCGGAACAGATCAGCGGTCTCTCCGCGTGATTTGGAAACGCGACGCCAAATTCGTTTTTTACTTCCGCTCGATTGCTGGATGTCACAAATCCGGCCTCCAGCCCGAGCAGGTCGCTGTGCACTCCCGCTCTCAGCCCAAACGCACCACCATGATTGAGCCTCGCTATGATTTGTTCACCTCCGGTCGCATTGGCTCTGCGGCCCACTTCTTTGCCGGCGATCATCGCGCCGAAGAAAGTCTCCGCTTCGAACCTGGAGCCTGCTTGCGATTGGGTCTGCGCTATCGACGCCGCGGCGCTTAGTAAGCAAAAGCCAACCGCAGCCCAACATTTGCCCCATTTTTTGACTGGATAAGATGTCATTTCCACTAACCTCCCAAACGATCGAGTGATTGATGCGTTGTAGCGCGGCTCAGTCAATCGACGTCACAAAGATCAAACCACAACGATTGACGCGCCTTGTGAGCCAACCTACGATCACAGGGAACAGTGGCGGTTGTGCTCGTGTTCGCGCGCGTGTCGTAAATGGACGCCCGCCTCGTGTCACAACGAATCACCAGCAATCTCCATCTGGATCCGCTGCGCCGGGTCGGCTGCCCCGCTGCAAATCACCGATTCCGGCACCACCGTGCAGCTTCAAGCAACGTTGATTTGTTGTCTCGAGTGTCTGATAGTGCGAGGTTTGTTCCACGCGCTAACAGCACGCTGAACCAAACGATTAAGCTAAAAAGGACGTTGGGACATCCATTGACCATTGAGTTGTGGCGTTGAGATATAAGAACTGAGATCGGCGAGTTGAGTTTGTGTGCCTTCCGTGCGTCACGGTGAAGGACCGTGAGGTACTGGCGACGAGTCCGTGATTATCGTGCTTCTCGCGCCTTATGAGGTGAGGTAGAATCCCGCGAACGACCAGCACGAGGTACAAGCGTCACGGGTGCGACCAACCATGGAATCGCGTTTACGCGTCAGTTTGAGGGATGATCTCGAGGAGTGGTTACGCTTCATCAAAGCAGAAAGCCTATCGTTAACCTGTACCGCTTCGACCGTGAGCAATGGGACACTCAACCGACGGCTAGATGTAGCTGCTGCGGGCAACGCTTCACACCGAACGAGGCAGTTTTCAACGCCACCAGGGATATCGCGGATAAGTACGAGCTTACAGGCAGCAAGTCACCTTGCGTCGATCTGCCTCGAGAAATGCTGGAACGACCCGCGACTGATTTCCGACTGCGCCCATTGCCGCCAGCCGATAAGGTTCAATCCGTTCATCGTGAGTGCGCCCACGTAGCGTAGACTGTGTAGCCCGCGGGAAGTTTTTGACGGGTTTATGATCTGAGCGCAGACTGGACAGTCTACGCTACCTCCTCACACATGCTTGTGTTGACTCGGGGTCACCAAAGCTGGATCAAACGAGACGTTGTGGAGCCGCAGAATCAAAAGGTGTCCCATGCTGTCGCCTACTACCAACTCGCAATCCGGTGAAAATGCGCATGCCTCCACACCACCCATGTGACCTCCCGGTGTGGGTTGTTTGTCGATTGTCTGAGTCTGCCAAAAACCCCGGCCTCATTGATGGGTCTACTCCCAATGTTGCCAGTTCGCCTCCCGTCTGAGCGTCCCAAAGTTTCAAAGTATTGTCGTCAGAAGCAGAAACAATTCGACTTGCATCGGGCGAAAATTCGCACGACCTAACCACACCGTTGTGGCCTACAAGCGAGGCCAATTCTGTTCCGGTCTGCGCATCCCAAAGCTTTAGGGTCTTATCAGTCGAGGCCGACACAATGAGCCTGCCATTAGGGGAAAAAGCACATGCCGTGACCCATCCTGTGTGGCCCGTAAGCGTCATCAAGCACGCCGAGTGTGACTTGGGTTGTTGAGGTACTGAAGCCATGGCCGCCCTTCAAGACCCGTCTCCAACCGCTTGAGGGCAGCACGAGCAGGTGCCGAGGAGTCCCGCTCATTTGCCGCCTGTTGGAAAAGCAATTGACCATGCTTCTTCAAAACATGACTCGCTGCGCGGGTGAACCGCAGCCATTCCTGAGCTCTTCCCGTTTTGTTTGCTGGAATTCAGCCATCACACTCAGTCCGTAAAGCCTGTTTGCTGATCCCTGTCCCCTTACTTCCGACCCCTGACTCAGTAACGATCGCGATTGTCCACGATGAATGGATTGAACCTGAGCGGCTGATGACAATGAGCGCACCCGGACAACAGACGCTGATCGTTTGATGCATCGTTTCCTGGAAGATCCGGGTGATACTTACTTGCGGAAACATCTCGGATCGCGTCGACATCAAATCGAGATGGTGAGAACCTACGGCCGCACCATCCACATTGCGCCGAGGGATAGTCGTCAAATCGCTTCAAGTCGTATTGATAGAGATAAACAAGTGTTGTTACGGGCGGCCCAAATTCGAAGCCCGACAATCTCAGGAAATACACTGCTCCGGTCGAGTCACCAGCCACAATCGATCCGCCGACTCCAATCGCCAGACATTCAAACACCTTCCCGAAAAACTTAAGCACTACACGCTGAGCACGCGAGTCCCACACCACGATTGTGCAGTCTTCGGCGGCCGAGACGACCGATTGACCGTCCGGCGAATAGACGCACGCTTTGACGCTGCGGGAGTGAGCGGTCATAGAGTTGATCGGACGCCCCGTCGTCGCCGCCCAGAATCGCACCGTAGAACGCCCTGAGGATGACACGATGCGTCGGCCATCAGGTGAAAACGCGCAAGCAGTAATCCAGCTTTTGTGCGCAGTCAGCGTAGCGATTCCATCCCCGGATGTTGCATCCCAAATCCTTATCCTTCCCTTGCCTGAGCCAGATACAATCCTCCGGCCATCGGGCGAATAAGCGCAGGCGGTGATGCGATCGGTGTGGCCCTTCATTACCAGAACTTTCTCCGTGGTTTCCACATCCCAGACAATCAGCGACTTGTCCCACGACGCCGACACAACCCGTTTCCCGTCCGGCGAGAACGCGAATCGGGTCACAGGCTTGGAGTGACCCTTCAATTCGGCAACCGCCTCTCCGGTATCCGAATCGCGAACCGTCAGCATTCGATTAGCGGCACAGATTAGCCTTCGTCCATCTGGCGAGTACTCGCACATGGACATCTTTCTGGAATCCGTTGAAAGAGCCTTGATCTGTTGACCGGTCGCGGCATCACGAATGCTTAGAATGCCGCCTTGTGTGGTTGACACAAACTGAGGCGCGCAGGGCGAGAATGTCCGGTTAGTGATATTCCAGGGTCCGTCCTCAATCTTACGAATCGCTGCCCCGCTGCTCGCGTCCCACAGTATTAGCGCATCATCTCTGGCAGCTGAGAGTACGCGATGGCCGTCCGGCGAGTACGCACACGTCTCGACGCGGTTCGAATGTCTCGGCGATTCGGTGGGCTTATAAAACGCTTTGGGATCCCAGATCCTGAGCGTGTGATCTCTTGAGGCGGAGACGATACGGCGGCCGTCCCTTGAGTAAACGCAGTCCGTGACCAATGAAGAATGTCCTGCCAGTATCGCGATCAATTTACCTGTTTGCGCGTCCCACACGCGAAGTGTAGCGTCACCGGATGCCGAGACGATGCGCAGTCCGTCAGGTGAATAAGCCAAAGCTCTGACCGGATATGTGTGCCCGACAAGGTCGGCAATCTTTTCTAAGGTTTCTCCTTTCCACAACCGTAACAACCCATCATTGGACGCCGAGACGACTGTCTGTCCGTTAGGCGAAAATGCGCAAGCTGCTATCGGTCCCGAATTTCCAGCCAATGTCGCCAGGCATTCCCCTGTGCCCGCGTCCACGAGCATCAGTGATCCGTCCCATGATCCCGAGACAATGCGATGGCCGTCCGGCGAATATGCGCAGCACTCCACGCGTTTCGAATGTTTCTTCAGCGTGGTGATTTCCTCGCCACTCTCTGCATCCCAGAGTTTCAACGTCTTGTCCCACGAAGCCGAGACTATTCGCTTGCCGCTTGGCGAATAGACGCAGTAGCGGACCGGGCCCTGATGCCCGGTTAACGTCGTTACGCATTCGCCGGTTGCAGCGTCCCATATTCGCAGCGTGTGGTCGAATGACGCGGAAACAATGCGGTCACCATTCGGTGAATACGCACAAGACTTGATCAAGGCTGAATGTCCTTTAAGGGTTGCGATGGCGAAGCCGCTCTCGGCATCCCAAACCCTCAACGTATGATCGTCAGAAGCCGAGACAATGCGCCGGCCATCCGGGGAGTACACGCAACTCGCGATAGAGTCCGAGTGACCTTCTAACGTAGCCAGGCATTCGCCCGTCTCCGCATCCCAGATCCTCAGATGCTTGTCATATGATGCCGAGATCACTCGACGGCCGTCGGGTGAGTAGGTGCAAGCTGTTACCCCGCCCGAATGTCCGGCAAGCGTGATCACGCGGGCTTCGCCCACGTTGGGCTTGTTCACCCACTGAATCCACGGTCGTTTCTCGAAGCCGAACTCGCAGCGTCTCCTCGCCGCAATCGCCGGCTGCGTCAGGTCGTGCTGGTTTGCCGCCTGCTGGAAAAGCAACTGAGGATGCTCGCGGAGAACGTGGCTCTCTCCGCGAATAAACCGCAGCCAGTGTTCCAATTCTTCGCGCTTGGAATCGTGGTGCACTGTACTTAGTTCCGGCGATTTAGTCATATCGAAGAAATCAGTTGTTTAGTAACAATCTCGATTGTCCGAATGACCGGCTTGAACCTCAGCGGCTGATGTCTCTTCGCGAACGAGTGAAGAAGCCAGCGCCCACGTCGGCGACACGGCGTACGAGCTGGCCGAGAGCACCCGCGGGGCGGCGCTGGCCTCCGGCGACGAAAGAGTTGACTCGGAGCCGCCCGGCACAGCCAACACCGGGGCAATCGATCTCCCGACCTAGCCAAGTCTCGTCGAGAGGGTGGCTGGTGAGGCAGCGGGGACAACGAACCTTGGGTCCCCGGCCAAGGTCAATCGCCGTGACAATGGGCGCCCCATAAACGAGCCCGCCGATCTCCATGATGTGAACAATTCCTCCACCTCCCCCACAGACGAGAACCGGACGGAAGGAGTCGGAGGCGAGGCAAACAAGAACAGACTCGACTTGAATGTCCGCCATTCTCGCACCTGTCGCGCAGTCCCAGAGCTTGAGTGTGTGGTCGTTGCTCGCCGAGAGCACCCGGTTGCCGTCGGGGCTGAAGGCGCAGGCCAAGACATAGCTCGTGTGGCCGGCGAGGGTGGCGAGCTCCCGGCCGCTCGCGGTATCCCAGAGCTTTAGGGTGTGGTCGTTGCTCGCCGAGAGTACCCGGGTGCCGTCGGGGCTGAAGGCGCAGGCTTCGATCCCCCAAGCGTGGCCGGCGAGGGTGGCGAGCTCCCGGCCGTTCGCGGCGTCCCAGAGCTTGAGGGTCTTGTCCCGGGCCGCCGAGAGCACTCGAGTGCCGTCGGGGCTGAAAGTGCAGGCCAATACGCCGTCGGTGTGGCCGGCCAGGTTGGCGAGCTCCCGCCCGCTCGCGGCGTCCCAGAGCTTGAGGGTGGGGCCGAAGCTCGCCGAGAGCACTTGGGTGCCGTCGGGGCTGAAGGCGCAGCCCTCGACATAGTTAGTATGGCCGGAGAGGGTGGCGCGCTCCTGGCCGCTCTTGACATCCCAAAGCTTGAGCGTCTGATCCCAACTGGCCGAGAGCGCCCAGGTCCCGTCCGGGCTGAAAGCGCAGGCCTGGACATAGCTGGTGTGGCCGGCGAGGGTGGCGAGCTCCGCACGGCTCGCGGCGTCCCAGAGCTTGAGGGTCTTGTCGCTGCTCGCCGAGAGTACTCGAATGCCGTCGGGGCTGAAGGCGCAAGCCTTGACAGAGCTGGTGTGGCCCGCGAGCGTAGCGAGTTCCCGGCCGCTCGCGGCATCCCAGAGCCTAAGGGTGCCGTCACTGCTCGCTGAGAGCACCAGGTTGCCGTCGGGGCTGATGGTGCAGGCCCGGACCCAGTCGGTGTGGCCCCCGAGGGAGCCGGACTCGCGGCCACTCGAGGCGTCCCAGAGCTTGAGGGTGTTGTCCCAACTCGCCGAAGCTACTCGGGTGCCATCGGGGCTGAACGCACAGCCGCGGATATAACCGGTATGGCCAGCGAGAGTAGCGAGTTCCCGGCCGGTCGCGGCGTCCCATAGCTTGAGGGCCTGGTCCTTGCTTGCGGAGAGCACACGGGTGCCGTCCGGGCTGAAGGCGCAGTTCCAGACCGCGGCGGTGTGGCCCGCGAGGGTGGCGAGCTCCTGTCCGTTCGCGGCGTCCCAAAGCTTGAGGGTCGTATCCGCGCTAGCCGAGAGCACTCGGGTGCCGTCGGGGCTGAAGGCGCAGGCCTCAACATTCCCAGTGTGGCCCCAGAGGGTCGCGAGCTCCCAGCCGCTCCCGGCTTCCCAGAGCTTAAGCGTGTTGTCGCCGCTGGCCGAAAGCACTTGAGTGCCGTCGGGGCTGAACCGGCAAGCCCAGACTTGTTGATTGTGCCCGGCTAGGGTGCAGAGCTCCCGGCCGCTCGCTGTATCCCAGAGCTTGAGCGTCTGGTCGGCGCTCGCCGAGACCACCCGCGTGCCTGCGGGATTGAAGGCGCAGGCCGCGATCGCTAAAGTGTGGCTCGCGAGAGTGGCGAGTTGCCGACCGCTCTGGGCATCCCAGAGTTTGAGGGTCTTGTCCAGGCTTGCCGAGATTATCCGGGTGCCGTCGGGGCTGAAGGCGCATGTCTGGACAGGCCCGGCGTGGCCCTCGAGGGTGGCGAACTCCCGGCCGCTCTCGGCGTCCCAGAGCTTGAGGGTCCGGTCCTGGCTCGCCGAGAGCACCCGGTTGCCGTCGGGGCTGAAGGCACACGCCCAGATCGCGTCGGTGTGGCCCCCGAGGGTGGCGAGTTCCAGGCCGCTCACTCCATCCCAAAGCTTGAGGGTGTTGTCCCAGCTGGCAGAGAGCACCCGGGTGCCGTCGGGCCTGAACGCGCAGGCCTGTACAGGGCTCGTGTGGCCCGCGAGGGTGCGGACCAGTGCCCCAGACTCGCGGAGACGCGTCCTCATCCGGAACCAGGGCCGGGCTCCGGGCGCGCTGCGTCGCTGAAGCTGCGACTCGAGCACTTCCTGGGTCGACCGGTTCTCCCACTGAAGGCGATTGAAGAGCTGCTGCCAGATCTGGTCCGGGTGCTGCCGGAGTATGTGTATCTCCTGGCGCAATGCCCGCTGGAATGCTTCGATTACAAGGCGACTTGAATTACGTTCTGGAGCCTCGGGATTCCGGACCAAAATCAGCTTCTGCGAGTCAGGCATGACTACCCCCTCCGGCTACGCTGCGACTTTACGCTCGGCGCCGCTAGTGGCTGCGAACACGGTTAGCGAACCAGTTCCCTCTCATCCGTCCCGGACTCTCCCCGTCGGACTTCCTAGCCCTTTCCGCGCCACGCCTCCGCCACCGGCCGCCAGTCAGAATTGATTGTGAAGGAGTTCACCTTCAAGGGCCCTTCGCAATTTGGACACGCGATCTCGGTACCGAGCGCTGAAGCAGGTGCTTCGGACCAGACTCGGCACAACGGACAACCAACCCCATGACTCTGATCCGCCGGCGAAACCCACGCTGTCACTATCAGCGGGAGTTGAGCTCCTGCCGTTCGCGGGGCTCCAGATTCTCCACCCCAGTTCTCAATCGCTCGCCGGTAATCCTCCTGAAGCTCATACACGCCGCCGTAAATCGTCTTCGCATCGTGGCCCCTTCCGGACGTGGTTACGGCAACGTGCGTGGCCTTCGCTTCCAGAAAATCAAAATCGGTCAAGGTCGCGTGAACCTGATCCCACTGCCCGGCATAAGTCTGCTGATAAGGCAGCTCTGACAACTTGCGCACGTTAGGCGTCTTCGTTTGAGGCTCGAATAGCTCCTGTCGCCCAAAGTAGTTTGCCAGGTGATCGTGCCTCGCGCGTTTGTCGGTATTCGTTAAGAAATCCGCCTCGACTACCTCGCGAAGTTGCCGATGATAAAAACTCAACAACGAAATTCCGTCGGCGCTGCGCTCGGTCAGGTAAGGCTCCAGGTCGAAATACAACCTCGACCACAAAACTACCGGGAGCTGAAGACCCGGTGCTCGCCCGAGCAGTTTTTCAATGTGTTCCGTGAACCTCGGCTGATCGTTGCACACCGATGAAAGCCAGGCTTCGGGACTTCGAGTCTCGCCGATCTCCTGCATGTAAGCAATCAAGTGTGGGCGCAAGTCCGAAGGTATGTGCCGGGCGACGCTGAGAAAGTTCGCGTATACATCCGCGTCGCCCGCGAGCACGTCGAGCACCTCGACTTCGCTCAGCCCGCTCTTGGCTGCCGCGAGGTATCCCAAACTGCGAGAGACAATGACCGCGCCGTGATTAGTGTCCAAAGACAACCTGCCAAACAACTGGCGAATGATTCCCGGGATGTCAGGCTTTAGATCTACAGCGGGCGTGTAGGACTTCCAACGCCTCGCTTCCTCAAATGCCAGCTTCAGATACAGCGGCATCCCGTGCCCTTCCCGTTTTGCGCCGCCCGCTTCATCCGGGGTTCGCGCGGAAAGCGCGAACTTGCCCAGCACTTCATCTCTCTGCGGCGGCTGCAACGTCCTGCAAGCCTCGGTCAGCCAGGCTTCCAATAACACGTCAGCTTCGTCCCTGGGCATTGGCTCGAGCTTCACCAGGCCGGACGAAAGCTTCCGCTCCAACGCCGTCTTGCACTCACCGGAAAGCGTCGAAACCACAAGGCGCACATTCTCCGGAAGCTCCGCCGGCAACCAGATTAGATTTCGCGAATGATCCGCATCCGAAAGCTGATCCAGCGCGTCCAGAAATACAGTCAACGGCTTCTGCGCTGTTGCCAGCTTTAATCGCTCGCCGAATTCCTTCACCAACTCGCGATAGTCAGCCGGAATCGTCGCTTCATCGCCTCCGTAAATTCGCGTGATCTGCCGGCACAAACTTTCGAGCAGCGATCGCCCATCCGAAGAAGCAGGCGTCGCGCCAATGAACCTGAAGACCACCGGGCATCGAAACGAAGTCAGTGACTCTACCGAGTCGCAATCCGCAAGCCGCTGTCTCAATTCCGCAATAGCTTTGGCCATCAGCGCCGACTTACCGGAACCCGACTCCCCCCACACCGCAAGTGGATGTCGATCCGATCGGCTTAGATGGCCGGCGATCGCGTCGAGCATCGACCGTCTTCCGATGAAGACGCGCGCGCGATCCTCGGCGAACACGGTGTGATCGATGATCTCTTTTTCAAGCGGCTTTATTTGCCCGAGCCTGGCAATTTCATCTTCGATAACCGATGCCAGCCGCTTCCATACGTCCACGCAGAGAGTCTTCGGAGCATTTTCGTCGCGGGTCAGTGCCTGGCACGCTTCGAGTTCTTCGGGCAACTCGCCAATGTGATCAGTCGACGCACCGGTGCCTGTCCAGCCGGCCGTATAGCGATGAATGTTCCCCGGCAGCAGTTTCCCAAGGCTCTCTTCCTCGCGATCGGCCTGATCGTCTCCCTTCAAGCGTTTGAGCCTCTCGCCGGCGTCCGCATCTGGTTGTCCGTTTTCGTCGAGATCGATGAAGTCTTTTGCGCTACTGTCTTGCGGAAGGCCTTCGATCTTTCTGAAGAAAGAGAAGACGTGCTCCTTTGCGTCCGGAACCTTCATCGCTCCGGCCGCGATCTCCTGCTCGGTGGCAGATGCTTCGTATTTCCTTCGTTCGTCATTGTTCAGGTCCAGACCTGCGATCCCGTTCAGCAGAATCTTGCGAAGGGGTCGCTCGATTTCACGTTCCCAGACTTGGAAGTCGGCGAAGCGGTCTCCCTGCTTGCGAGGCTGAAGACAGAAAACAGGTTCAGGCTCAGCGTGTTCATGACGGTTAAAGCGAGCGTTGTCGTCTCGTTTGTACCAGGTGTCGAGCAACTCGCGAGCTGCGCCACTGGTCCTGGTCTCGATGTGCTCGAACTCGCGAACCGGAATTTCAGCGGGCAAGGGCCTCCAGCCGTAGCGATCCCCGAGGAGCACAATGAAGTTAGGCCGCGGCGAAGTGCGCTGTGAGCGGCTCACTTCGTCGAGGCAGATCTTCATTGTCTGCTGGTCGAGTCCAGCTTCATCGCGCACGCCCCAGCGCAAATCGATTGCCTGGAAGCGGCAACCGTGTTGTGTACAAAGCTCCCGCAACCGCGGAAACACGTATTTCTGAAGCGCGTTGCGTTCTTCCTTCAGATCGCTGAAAGTCGAGCTAACAAAGATTCGGAAAGTTCTTGTTGTTTGCGCCATGAGTCTTTCCTCTAAGTCCAGGTCCAACGTAAGAGGTCGAGTCGGGTTGATTCGCGGCCTGCTGAAACATCAGGCGCGGCCGCTCGCGGAGAATGTGACTCTCGCAGCGTATGAACCGCAGCCAGTCCTGCAGCTCTTCGCGCTTCGATTGCCGTTGGCCGGGGCTCGCTAGCATATCCTTTTAACCTGAAAAAGCCGAATTGCTGTTACCGAGCAAGAATATCTGTCGCAATATCATGAAAAAGATTGGTAGCTCAAGTCTCACCGCAAGCTTCTGCAACCGGGCGCCAGCCTGCATTAAGTGTTAATGAGTTGAGGAGCAAGCTAAAGCTGTTAATCCCTGTTCCCATCTCCTAACCATGCTTTTGCAACAGGCCGCCAGTCTGAATTGATCAGCTGCGGGGCCAGTCGTAGACGCTGGGCGCAATTTGGGCAATCTAATTCAGAATCTACAGCGACGCCCGGCACCTGCGACCAAATTCGGCATTTCGGGCAGCCAAAAGCTATGGATGGCTCCGTCATATGAAAACGACGGACGCGTTTCAGTTTATGAAACAGGTCTCTGATGAACGTGTTGTCGGCTAGGGCCCAGGCGGTCCTCGGCATGATTTCACCAAGAGAGAACCGAGGTGAAGCTCCACGCCATGCTAAAACAACTGGCACGACTGGTGGCCTCGGCGGCAGGTTCTCGATATGCATGAATCGTAGCCAACCGTTCTCATCGCCAACGGCGAACCCGCGCCCCGACGGGTGCCAGTCAAAAGCTGAGATGCCGCAGCCCGCATTGTATTCGGCTAAGAGAGTTCCGGTCGCCCCGTCCCAAACCTTAGCGGTCGGGCCGGCAGCTACTGAAACGATCAACATTTCAGTCTTAGAGAATGAACAGGAGTCCACCGCCCTGTCATGCGCATTCACCGACATCAGCTCCCGGCCTGTTATTGCGTCCCAGAGCTTCCACGTGCCGTTCTTTGAAGCCGAGACTATGCGAGACCCATCCGGCGAGAAGTCGCAGGTTTTAACACTGTCATCGTGGCCTTCGAGCCGCATAAGCTCGTCGCCTGCGCGCGCGTCCCAGAGCTTCAAACCGCAAGCCTGCTCTTGTGTTGAGGAGGACGCTCTACACGCCGAAACGATCTGTCTGCCGTCAGGCGAGAAAGCCCACGGCCACGTCCCATCCAGTTCAGCCGCTATCGCTCCACTCGACACATCCCACAGCCACAGGCCTGCCGCCCCCCTCGAAATTATGAGCCTCCCGTCGGGCGAGAAGGCGCAGCCGTAATGGCCGCCCTCCTCGTTCAGTCTGTGCTTCTCGCGCATAGCTTTGAGGTCCCACAAACTGAGAGTCCCGTCCTCAGAGGCTGACACGATTAAATTCCCGTCCGGCGAAAATGCAAAATTACTTACCAGGCCAGGTTGTTTGCATACCTTTGTCTTCTTTCCGTAGACGGTTGTGCTCCATAAAATGACCTCGCGGTCTCCCCAGTCGAATTCCCAGCTTGGGAACCTGGAGACCGAGGCGATTGTCCCGGCGTCGGGCGAGATGGCAAGACGACCTACTTCATTATCGTGTCTCAGATTGGCCAGTTGTTCACCTGTAACAACGTCCCAGATACTTAGATTTCCATCGTGCGACGCCGAAGCGATACGCCTCCCGTCTGGAAAGAATCGGCACTTGCGAATTATCGCCGTGTGGTTCGGCTGGGTAGCTTTGTCTTTTCCGATCGTCAAGTCCCAGACTTTCAACTCCCCGCTACGCGAACCGGTGACCAGGCTTGTGCCGTCAGGCGAGAACGTGCAGTCCGTCAGATCGGACGACATTAGGCGGCCCACCCCGATTATGTCCTGGAGGAGATCGCCGGTCGCCACGTCGAACACTTCTATTGTGTCGCCCACTGTGGCCAGACGCTTCCCATCAAGGGAGAAGGCGCAGTGTCCAATGCGCGCGCTATTAATCCCTTGAAACTCTCTCAATAGTTCGCCGGTTGCGGCGTCCCACAACTTCAGACAATGATAACCGTCTACCATATCGGAGAGCAGTCCGGACGAAACAAATCGCTCGCCATCCGGCGCGAAGGCTGCTGGGCCTCCATACAGATAATCCTCTTGAATCTCGATTAGAGGAGTTCCAGAAGTCATTTCCCATACGGTCAGCCTTTCCACTAAGTCCGATATACGGCGTGTCCCGACGGCGCGCGTTCCGTCAGGGGAACAGAGCGGCGCGCCCGTCTCCCAGTGAAGAGAACGAAGCGGCTCGCGACGTTCTACATCCCAGAACGACACCGTGTTTTTGGTTTCCGAAATAATCCGCTTGCCGTCGGACAGAAAAGCACATGAGTAAACCTCGCCGTCACTCCCACGCAAGACCCCGACTTCGACTCCGGTCGTGACATCCCAGAGGCGCAACGTTGCGTCTTGGGATGCCGACGCGACCAGCTTCCCATCGGGTGAGAAAGCGCAAGCCTCAACCCCTCCTTCGTGCCCGGTGAGCACGGCAATGTCTGCGCCGGTTCGCGCGTCCCAGAGCCTGAGCGTCTTGTCGGAAGAGGCGGAGACGATGAGAGTCCCGTCAGGCGAGAAGCCACAACCGGTGACTCTTCCTTCATGCCCGGTGAGAGTCAGAAGACAAGCATTGTGTCGGCGCGGCTTGTTCATCCACCGAAGCCAGGAACGCTTCTCAAGCCCGGCTTCAAATCTGCGCTTTGCCATCTGCGCCGGGCAAGTTGAGTCGGGTTGATTGTCCGCCTGCTGAAACAACAACGACGGGCGTTCTCGCAGAATGTGGCTTTCGCCGCGAATGAACCGCAACCAGTCTTGCAGGTGCTCGCGCTTAGATTGTTGGTCGGAGTTGACCGTCATATCCTTCGAACCTGAGAAAGCCGGCCATCAGGCGAGAAAGCGCAGACATCAACAAACGGGTCAGGTGATTCGAGAGTCATCAGGCATTCCGCAGCCGACTGCGGTTTTTCGCCAAACGAAAGCACGGGCGCTGTTCGCGCCCTTCTTCGAGCCCCGCCGCGCCATACTTGCCGGTACCGTGTCGTCAGCCTGGTTAGCCGCCTGCTGAAACAACAACGCCGGGTGCTCGCGCAGGATGTGGCTCTCGCCGCGAACGAACCGCAGCCAGTCTTGCAGTTCAGCACGTTTGGATTGTTGATGAGTTAAGTTTTGCGACATCTGCGCCGGAACCAAATCGCCTTAACGGCAGTCGAGAATGAATGGATTGAAACGTACGGGTTGATGGCACTCAGGGCACTCCGAGAGCAATCGAGCATCGTTCCACGATTGCTTTGGCAAAGTTGCACAAGTCATCTGGTACGAACCCACGCCTTCGTTAATCTCCTGGATAGAATTGATAAGCTTTGTCGGTACGTCGAATCGTTTGCCGCACCACTCGCATCTGGCGGTCGCGTGTGTAACCCGCTCGTGGTCTTCTCCGGAATGAGAGCGGCGCGCAAACGTTAAGAAGCCGCGTAGAAAAGCGCTGGGCTTGCGTCCCTGCTTACGATCGGCTCGTGCCGAGGTTATCAGCGCCGGTCCCAACGGGACCTGCTTCAGACGCAAGACATAAACTCTGCCGCTCCCATCGCCCGCAGCTATAGTTTCGCCCTTCAATCGCGACGCACCCGATAAAGATTGTGATGCGACAAAACACAATATCTGTTTCTTACCCCGGGGATCCCAAATCCTCAGAGTCCTATCCCAGGACGTCGACACAATCAGCCCGCCGTCTGGCGAATAAGCGCACCCGTTTACTACGTCGCTATGGCCGCTGAGTCGACCAAGTTCGGCTCCCGATTCTGCGTCCCATATTCTAAGGGTCCTATCCGCCGAAGCAGAGATGATGTGATGTCCGCCGGGTGAGTACGCACAATCGAGCACGCGATCTTCATGGCCGCTAAGCACACCAAGCTGTAACCCGGCTTCAGCATCCCAAATGCTCAGAGTCTTATCTTTGGAAGCAGAGACGATTCGTTTGGCATCCGGCGAATAAGAGAACGTATCTACTTCATCCGTATGCCCGTTCAGAACCAGCAGTTCGGCCCCGGACTTTGCATCCCAAAGCCTCAGACTCTTATCCCGAGAAGCCGAGAGGATCCGACTACCATCGGGGGAATACGCGCACGCGGTTACATCTCGCGTGTGTCCCTCAAGAGTAGTCAGTTGCGCTCCGGACGCCGCGTCCCAAATTCTGACGGTGTAATCTAGGTGATTAGAAAAGCCAGCGCATCCGGAACCTGATACTATTCGCCCGCCATCAGGCGAATACGCGCACGCGTTTACGCGGCCCGAATGACCCCGCAGCGTAGCCAGTGCGGTTCCGGATTCGGCATCCCACAACTTGAGAGTGTTATCCCAAGAAGCTGAGACAATTCGCTTTGAATCAGGCGAGAATTTGCATGTGGTCACCATCCAATGTCCGGCGAGCGTCCTTAGTTCGGCGCCAGATTCGGCATCCCAAATTTTGATCGTCCGATCGAGTGAGCTAGAGGCAATGCGCCTGCCGTCTGGGGACTGTGCACACGAAGTTATCATGTCTGAATGGCCACCGAGCGCAAATAGTGGTGTGATACGGTCCGACTCCCAGATTCTCAAAGTGCCATCTCCGGAAGCGGAAACTATATGATCGCCGTTTGGTGAGTACGCACAGGCGCTCGCGCTTTGCCGATGTCCTATCAGAGTCGCAAGTTCGGCACCTGACGCCGCATCCCAAACTTTCAGTGTCTTATCACTCGAGGCGGAGATGATGCGTGTGCCATCTGGAGAGTACGCGCAGCCTCCCACCGTGCCCGAATGGCCGGAAAGGACAGCGAGCAGTTCACCTGATTCCGCATCCCAAATCTTCAAGGTCTTGTCCTTGGAAGCGGACACAATACGGCTGGAGTCAGGCGAATAGGCCAACGCGGTTACCGGATCCTGAGTGTCGACGATATAGACCTTAAACGTGCCATGCCCGGAAACATTTCTGGTGCGCGTGCCGTCAACCGCGGCTACTTCTTCACACGAAGCCGCATCCCATATTTTCAATGTGAAATCCCAAGACGAGGCAGCAAAACGTCTGCCGTCAAGCGAATACGCGCACGCAGATACTTCCGAGGAGCGGCCAATCTTCAATGTGGATAACTCTAAGCCGGTCTCCGCGTCCCAAATCTTCAGAGTCTTATCATGAGAGACGGAGATGATCTGCCTGCCATCCGGAGAATAGGCGCAACCGGTTACCCATTCCGAGTGTCCCGTTAGTGTTTTCAGAATTGTTCCCGTTTCGGCGTCCCAGATTCTGACGGTTTTGTCCTGTGACGCGGAAACTATTTTCCTTCCGTCCGGCGAATAAGCGCACGACGTTATAAAATCCGAGTGCCCGGTCATAGTAGTTACGGTGGCGCCTGTTTCAGCATCCCACACTGTCACGGTTTTATCGTGTGAGGCGGACGCTACACGCCTGCCGTCGGGCGAATATGCGCAAGCGGCTACAGCACTCGAGTGTCCGATGAGCGTCATAATCCAGGGGTCAACGGATTGCGGCTTGTTGATCCATTCGACCCACGGGCCTTCCCTCGCGGCGTGCCAGGCTTTTGCGTCAGCGGCTAAGACGGAAACATCGGGCTGATTGACGGCTTGTTGAGAGACCAATTGCGGATGGTTTCTTAGGATGTGCGCTTCTGCTCGAATGAATCGCAGCCAGTCCTCCAGTTCTGCGCGCTTCGACTGCCGTTGGCCGGGGCTGGCAAGCATATCCTTCTAACCTGAGAAACCGAATTGCTGTTACCGAGCAAGAATATCTATCGCAATATCATAAAAAAGATTGGTAGCTCAAGTCTCACCCCAAGCTTCTGCAATCGGGCGCCAGTCAGCCTTAGTGTTAATGAGACGAACCGGCCTCCATATCGGCCACCTTCGATTAGGAAGCTATAGCCGTTACTCCTTGTTCCCATCTCCGATCCACGCGTTTAGGGGCGGCGGGTTGTTGAAACTCCTAAATCAGCTCCGGCCCCAGGCCTTTGCGATCGGCATCCAGTCGCCATAAATCCTGGTACGGGTCAGCGCCAGTAACTTGCCACACGCGCACCTCACTCTGCGTTTCAAGACCGTTCTCGAACCTCTGCTGAGCTAACCGGGCGGCTGATGATGAGTCAGGCTGATTGGCTGCCTGTTGAAACAGGAGCGAGGGGCGCTCGCGAAGGATGCGACTCTCGCCGCAGATGAACCGCAGCCAGTCTTGCAACTCTGCGCGCTTTGATTGATAGGCAACTGGCGCGTCCGGCATTATGCCTCCGACGTAGAAACCGGAACCGCTCGATTCTCCAGTTCCAGAATGTGAATTCGACTCAAGACATCGCCGATCACGAACGAGTGTGTTGATGGCGGGGACTCCTAGGAACCAACTCAAATTCTAAAATCCAGCGTCACCTCGATTATCAATAATATACGGATTGAACTTGAGCGGCTGGTGACAGTTTGGACAGTCCCCGTGCAATGGTTCTTGGTCGCCAGCTTCGCGAGCGTGGCCGTCAGACGTGGAGTCCTCACGTGTCGAATCGGCGTTGTTCATGGCACCTTCGACCGCATCACGAACACTCGAGGACGGCACAAATCCCCTGCCGCACCAGGGACAGTCCGCAGTCGGTTCATGATCAAAACTTCTGCGGTCACCGCGATAAAGAAAGCGAAGAGTGGTCACAACGGGCTCGATGTCCAGATTCTCGAGTCGCAGCACCTGAATCTCGCCGGATTTAAATCCGACGACAAGCCGCTCTCCGCTTGGACTCCATGTGAGTTCCGTCACTTCCCCCGATCCGGGGAATTCGCAAAGCACCCTCCTCGTTGGTACGTCCAACAGCTTCAAGGTCGTGTAATCCGATGTAAGGGCAAGACGAGTACCGCCGGGAGAAAAGGCACAAGCGCTAGCATTGAAGTCTCCCAGCGGGGCTAGCTCGGCGCCGGTTTGAACATCCCATTGTCTTAGGACATTCGCGGCCAGCACCACCCGTGTTCCGTCAGGCGACAGAGTGCAAGCCTTAGCGCTCTTGGCGAATCGAGGCCTGGCGGTGATTCTGCTGCCGCCTTCCAAGTCGATTAGATTCATCACTCCAATCTGGGAGGCCGAGACAAAGTGTCTGCCGTCTGGCGCAACGGCCACATACTCTACAAGCTCGCGTCGGTCTTCTTCGTCGCCCCATCCTTCGACCTCAACCTTGGCCAAGGCCGAACCATCCGTTAAGCTCCAGAGCCTAAGCGTACCGTCACTTGAACCGGAAAGCATTCGCGTCCCGTCAGGCAAGAAGACACACGCGGAAACTTCAGCGGTATGCCCGTCCAAGGTCTTCACCTCAACCCCAAGCGCCGCGTCCCATACTCTTAGCGTTGTGTCGAAAGATGCTGAAATGATGTGAGTGCCATCCGGCGAGAAGGCACAGGCTTTAACTGAGTCAGTGTGCCCGGTCAGTGTCGCCAGTTCGGTGCCAGATGAAGCATCCCACAGTTTCAATAGCGCGTCCCCCGATGCTGAAGCGATGCGAGTGCCGTCAAAAGAAAAGGCACAGTCATTCACGATCTTGCTATGCCCGCGCAACGTAGTTAGCAGTGCTCCGCTCCTTGCATTCCATATCTTCAGCGTCCTATCGATGGACGCGGACGCCATTCGTTCTCCGTCGCGCGAGAAAACACAGCGCCGCACCCGATCCGTATGTCCTTCGAATTTGCTCTTATTCGATCCTCCCGATGCGTCCCAGATCTTCAACGTCCCATCCAGGGAGGCCGAGGCTATTCGCTCGCCGTCACGCGAAAATGCGCAGGCTCTTACCCAGCTCGTATGCCCGCGGAAGGTTGTAAGCTCCGCGCCGTTCATAGCATCCCACAACTTGAGCGTGTCGTCCCCGGATGCAGTGACCAAACGCAACCCGTCGGGAGAAAATGCAAGAGCAAACACGTTGCCCCGGTGTTCCGTAGGAGTCGACCATTCAGCACCGGTTGCCGGATCCCAAAGCCTCAGCGTCCGTCCCGAGATCCATGCGAGCCTCCCACCATCACTCGAGAATGAAAGTAAGCCAGCAGGACCTTGCAGCGTGGCCAGCTCGACTCCGCTCGACGCATCCCAGACCCTCAACGTCTGGTCTTCGGACGCCGAAACAATTCGAGCTCCATCAGGCGCAAAAACGCACTCACGCACATAACTCGTATGACCATGCAGTGTTGCTAGCTCAAATCCGCTACGCGCGTCCCACAGCTTAAGCGTGTTGTCGCCTGACGCCGAGACAATGCGGGTCCCATTAGGTGAGAAGGCATACGAAAGCACCCTCGAACTGTGGCCCCGGAGGGTTGCGATTTCGTTCCCAGTCGCAGCGTCCCACAACTTCAACGTATGGTCCAACGATGCCGATACAATACGAGAGCCGTCAGGCGAAAAGCCGCATGCAAACACTTCGTCGGTGTGCCCCCGAAGGACCGAAAGTTCGGCACCGCTGCAGATGTTCCACACCCTGAGCGTGTTATCTCTGCATGAGGAGACAAACAGCGTGACATCAGGCGAGAACGCACAGGCGATGGCCCTCGAGACGCTGTAGGAGTGGATCGCGATCTCGGACCCGCTGTAACCGTCAAACAGCTTCAGCATTCCCCTCGCCGCCACGACGATGTGAGTATTATCGGGAGAAAAAGCGCACGCATCTATCTGAGGGTCGTCGACTTCGAGGGTCATCACGCAAGCAGAGGTCAACTGAGATTTGTTCACCAGGCGAAACCAGGGCCGTTTTTCAAGCCCTTCATCAAAACGCTGCATCGCCAAATGAGCGGGTCCAGTCGAATCGGGTTGATTGGCGGCTTGCGTGAACAGCAGCGACGGATGCTCCCGGAGTATGTAGCTCTCCCCACGAATGAAACGCAGCCAGTCTTGAAGCTCTTGATGCTTTCGTAATAGATCAGGTGACAAGCCACTCATCGTCAGCCTCGGCCTGAGCCGCTACAATCCTGGAAGAAACTGCACCGGGAATATTGATGCGATTGCCACGTCCGTGCAATACCCACGGAAGGTTTTTTGCAGGCTGGCTGGGAATAGTCGTTGAAAGTGAGAGAGGAGTAGCAGTAGGCAGTCCGTAACTGACTGCCTACTGCTGATACGTTCGCGATAAGCGAAATCAATCCTGATTAGGAGCCGCGGCGATTTACGACCGGTCGGATTGAAACCACAGGTAGCTTGCCGGTTGCCATTGCAAACAGCTCTTGTGCGACATTACTCCTGACGCCTGATAAAGTTCTCAGGCTGCCTGCGGCATTACGGTTGATTTAACCTGCTACTACTTGGCGCCGATCACTGCGTCCTTTGCTGCTTTTGCGACGCGGAATCTGATTACGGTCTTCGCCTTGATTTGAATTTCGGCGCCAGTTGCCGGGTTGCGGCCCAGGCGAGCCTTCGTTTGTTTCTTGACGAGCTTACCGATCCCGGGGATCGTGAATTCGCCAACTTTCTTGGTTTCGCGATATGCGATGGCGCCCAGCGATTCCAGGAAAGCCGCGGCTGTCTTCTTGTTAGTTCCGGTCGCTTCGGCCAATTCCGTCGCAAGCTGGGTCTTCGACATCTTCTTTGCGTTTGCCATAAGTTCTATTGTCCTCTTTCTATTTGATCTTTGTGTTTGTCCACATACTCTAAACTCGGGGTGCGGTATTAAGCCGCTCGTTCGCTCTATCGGGCACGTTTGTAATCGCCCAAAAAGATACCCCTGCTCCCGCCGCCCCATACTCGAGCCAGCAAAACAGGGGATTTCTGCGACGCGAAGATTACTACACCAGCTTTGAAGTTGCAACCAAAAAGCGAACAAAACCCGCAATTTTATTAGGTGAAATCGTATCGCAACACCTTCGATGCGCTCCATTCGCGTCGACCGTTGCCTGGTCTATTAGCACCAGCGGCCCGCTTGTCGTGGCTCCAGAATTCAATACATATTGACTGAGAATACTTCAAGTGAGAGAATTCGGTCTTGTGATACCAGCCCCAGCAGTGTTCAACATACACAACCGTCCAATGGAGAGGGGCTCCTCCGCGCTACGATGAGTGTTTAAGATGTTACAGTTTAAGCCGCAACAAATCGAAACGGAAGAACTCCCACCACGATGGAGCATCGGCATCGATCGTCGCCACGTTGCTGCCTATGTCGGGCTCGCGTTGGTCGCTGGGTTTGCCGCGGGTTTCCTGGTTTCGAGATACATATCACGCACGGAACCGGGTCCACCTCAGCTGCTCAGCGAGGGTCGAACACCCGCTCGTCAGCCGGCGCCCGCTGAAGCGCCCACCGGCGACTTCCAGCGCGTCTCTCGCATATTACGGGCCGATGCAATCGAGGTTGAGGGTGTCGGTACAGTGCGCCTGCTTGGAATCGAAACACCGGATGGTAAATCTCCGAAAGAGATTTACGGCGTGCATGGTCAGCGGGCGCTCAGCTTCATCGAGAAAATGTTGCTCGGACAGAGCGTGCGCCTTGAATTCGACACAGAAAACGGCCGGAATAAGGACGATGCAGGCAACACGGTTGCGTATGTTTACACACGAGATGGCACGCTGGTAAACGGCGAGATGGTGAAACAGGGTTTCGCTTTCGTCCGCGGAACCGAACAATTCCGGCTAGCGAATGACTTTCGCGGATTCGAGCGCGACGCCATGCAAGCGATGCGCGGAGTATGGGGATCCTCATCCTCCTCGTCAGCTGCCTTGACGGTGCCTCCATCCACAACTACAACGCCATCATCACCTGTCGGCGATGACAAACAAAGGAAGCTCTCGCCCCTAGCACCCTCGGCTTTCGGCGCCAACATTCCCGCGCTTTCTGGGGTGCCAAGCTCGCCGCTCGAACCGAGCGTGTGGGTGTCCTCCGGCGACAGGATGTATCACAAATCAGCTTGTGATTTTCTGGATAAGAAAAAACGAACAGTGCCTTTATCGCAGGCTAAGGGCGACGGCTTTACCGCGTGCAGCCGGTGCTATGCCTCCACCGTGCTAAAGGCCCCATAGCCTATTGACTTCTGGTTTATACTATTTCTGGATTGACACCCTACCGGCGTGACCTTCGGCGCCAATAGTTCGCCCCCCGGCTAAATAAAAGCCCGCAGGACAAACCAATTCCAACAGGTTCTGACCAATGGCCAGGCGAAGCGTTTCTGTCTGCACTGCAGCCGTGCTGCTACTCATAACACTCGTTTTTTCGAGCGAGGCGAACGCGTCTCGTAAGCGTGTATTAAACAAACGGCAGGTGGCGAGCTCCCGATCGCGCTCAACCACAAATCGATCCAGCCAATCAAAAACCGCATCAGCGCGAACCGGCAGAAGCTGCGCCCCGTGTGCCGCGGACGCCACAAGGACGAAGAGGGGTCAGACGGCTAAACGTGGTCCAAAGATCGCAAAACCCCTCGCCTGTCACCCGAAGGATTACGTCGACCCAAAGGTTGCTGGAAACTACAGAGCAGCAATGCGTGATATGAGACGCGCAGGCATCAAGCCGAGGGTGACCAGCGTATGGCGTTCCTCCTCACGACAGGCGCAACTACACCGTTGCTCTCTCAGCACGCGTTGCCGTCGATCGAATCCCGGTCTCTATCGCGCGCTTCCGGCAGGCAGATCGATTCACGAAGCTGGATTCGCGGTAGACATCGCGGGCGTTGCCACCGGGCCGCGCGGCGCGAAGCGGCTCACCCCTCAGGGCAGGCGGATAGTCGCCATCATGAAAAAGAATGGCTTCAATTGGCGATACGGTCTCGCCGACCCGGTTCATTTCGAAGCCGATCCCACAAAGTACGGCTATCGCAGCGTCCGGCACGCTATCAGAAAAACTCAGACCACCTGCCAGGTGACGCTGGCGAAAAGCGGGTCCAAGCGGAAGTCAGCGAGCAAGGTCGCGGCTTCGCGCAGGCGTGCGCCTCAGAGAATAAGAGTGTCTGTTCACGGTGTCACAACGAGGGCGGGTCGACTTGTCGCCAAAGCCACTCCCTGACTGAGCAAACGCGAAAGCGGCCATGACCGAGCAACGTTAGTGCGCGCACCACCGAGCAACTTGGAAATCTCGCGCGGTTGACTTCCCTTCCTTCAGCTAATTAAAATCGCCGCTCCTGGGAAAGCAATGCCTGTCTGCTAGTCTTGCAAGGAGACTCTGGAAGAGTTTCGTAGTCCCTCCTTCAGAGGCGGAATCAGTCGTATTAGTTTCGTAGTCCCGCCTTCAGGCGGAATCTTCCTTGCAGACGCTGGAATAGTTTCGTAGTCCGCTTTCAATCGGAAGCATACGAGGCGACCACTTTGAAGATTCCGACTGAAGGCGGGACTACCCAACAGCGTCGACTCTGAAGACTCGGCCT
>DASRIZ010000495.1:0-10361 GCA_035649735.1 Blastocatellia bacterium
TTCGAACCGAGGCGCAAACGCGGCTACATTCAACGTTTGGCGAGTTGCTATCGATGGGTCCAACCCGCGCCAGCTTACTCAGGGTGAGGGCGAGTATTTTCCCTCATGCTCGGCAGACGGGAAATGGGTCGTCTATTCACGTTTCGCCGAAGGCCAGAGCCTATCGTTATGGAAGGTGCCGATCGACGGCGGAGATCCGGTGCAGGTTATCGATCGGGTCGCGGTAAAGCCGGTCGTCTCGCCCGATGGAAAATGGATTGCCTTCCAAACGAGCGGCGCTCAAGGGTCAGGCCCAAAGCTTGGTATTGTCCCGTTCGACACGGGTCAGCCCCTGAAGCTCCTCGATGTTAAGCTTGCTCAATATCGCTGGGCCTCCGACAGTAAATCGATTCTCTATCTGGACAATACGGAAGGTGTGACTAACATCTGGAGTCAATCCGTTGACGGCGGTCCTCCAAAGCAAATGTCGAAGTTTACAAATGATCAGATTTTTAGCTTCGATTGGTCGCCGGATGGGAAAACCCTGGCGTGTTCGCGGGGAGTTGTGACGACTGATGTCGTGCTGATCAAAGATAGAGGACGCGAGGCAAAGGAATAGTTCGCAGCATCCTTCGCTGAATAGGTAACCGAAGTATGGCACGAGGATGGGAGAGCAAAGCAATTGAGGAGCAAATTGCGCAAGCCGAAACCCGGAAGGATGCGCGGCGCAAGCGAACGCTGACCGCCGATGAGACCGAACAGTTGAAGCGGAAAGAAGCATTGCTGTTGGAGCGGGCGCGGATAGTTCGCGAAATGGAGAGAGCTTACATGAGACGCCATTTGGTTATGTTGGAGCGCGGCCTCGCTCACATCGACGCCGCGTTGGCAAAGCTCGAAGCGGGAGACAACAGCTAAAGCTAATGGAAACTCTTTGGTACGATCTGTCTCACGGCATCCGAAACACATTCAAAAACCCCGGATTCGCAGCGGTTGCCGTCTTATCTCTGGCCATTGGGATCGGCGCCAATAGCGCGATATTCAGCGTAACAAACGCCCTGCTGCTTCGGCCTCTTCCTTACAAAGACGCCGATCGCTTGGTTATCCTTTGGAGCCGATCGCCCGGGTTGAATGTTCCTCAGGATTGGTTTTCGCCAGGTCAATACATCGATGTCAAAACTCAAAACACTGTTTTTGAGAATACTGCGATCGCCATAGGCGCGAGCTTTAATCTCACCGGCCCGGTCGCTCCCGAGCACATCGACGGCGCGCGGATCTCGTCTTCGATGTTTTCGTTGTTAGGCGCGAACGCGATGATTGGGCGCGTTCTGCAACCCGAAGAGGATCAGCCTGGCAAGCCGCCGACGGTGGTTCTTTGCTATGGATTCTGGCAGCGCTACTTCGGAGGAGATGAGTCCGTTCTTGGCAGGACGCTGACAATGAACGGCAACGCCTATAGCATTGTTGGCGTAATGCCGGCGGGGTTTACACTGAACAAGGAAGTGATGCCCGCGGTCAACGGGATCGAAAACGCCGATCTCCTTGTGCCTCTGCCGCTGAGCGATACCGCTCAATCGAATCGCGGAAACGAAGACTTTAATATCTTTGCAAGGCTCAACGAAGGCGTCTCGATTGGCCAGGCGCAAGCCGAGATGGACATCATCGCCGACCGCATGAAGCAGCAGTACCCGGCGAATTACCCGCCAAACGGCGGTCTAACTATCAGCGTGGTGCCGTTGCTCCAACAGGTCGTGGGAGATATTAGCTTCGCGCTTAAGGTGCTCTTCGGTGCGGTCGGTTTTGTGCTGCTTATTGCGTGCGCGAACGTCGCGAACCTGCTGTTATCGCGCGCAGCCGTGCGTCAAAAGGAATTTGCGATTCGCGCCGCAGTGGGCGCAAGCCGAGCCCGTCTGATACGGCAACTGCTGACAGAAAGCATGGTGCTTGCACTGAGCGGCGGACTGGCCGGGGTGCTTATTGCATTTCTGACGCTAAAAGCACTGCGAGTGTTTGGGCCGGAGAACATTCCTCGTTTGGATGAGGTAACCATCGACGGCCGGGTGATGGCTTTCACCTGTTTGATCGCGCTGATCACCGGTCTTGTCTTCGGATTGGCTCCGGCGATCAGAGCGTCGCGCGTGGACCTAAACGAGGTGCTGAAAGAAGGCGGGCGCAGCGGCTCCTCAGGCCGTGGCGGTCATCGGACGCGCAAGTTGCTGGTCGTCTCCGAAGTCGCTCTTTCGCTTCTTCTTCTGATCGGCGCCGGTCTGTTGATTCGCAGTTATCAGCGGATCTGGAACGCCTATCCGGGATTTGATTCACACAACGTCCTTTCATTGAGACTATCGTTACCATCAATAAAGTATCCCAAGCCGGAATCGATCACTCAGTTTTACCATCGACTGATAGAGAGGCTAAACGAAATACCCGATGTAGAGTCGGTAGCAACAACTTACTCTCTTCCGATGAGCACCGTGGCGCTGGCCTGGGAGCCTATCGCAGTGGAAGGTTATGTACCGAGCGGCGCGCAGGAATTAATCATTTCCAACGTGCGTATAGTCAGCCCTGATTATTTCCAGACGATGCGGATTCCTCTTGTGAACGGACGGTATTTCGATCATCGCGATGTGAAGGGCGCGCCGGAAACCGTGATCGTCGACGAAGCGATGGCCGAGCGCTTCTGGCCAAACGAAGATCCGCTAGGAAAGCGGTTGCAACGCGGAGGTTCTGGTTCGTGGCGAACAGTCGTGGGAGTCATAAGTAACGCGAGACAGTACAGCGCTGAAAAGGAGCCTCCCATCGCCGTCTACTATCCATCCGAACAATTCGCCGCCAGAAACATGTTTCTTGTGATTCGCACCACCCGCGACCCTTCGGGTATGACCGGGGCAATTACAAAAGAGATCCAGGCGCTCGATCCCGAGATGCCGGTGTTTGATGTCGGTACAATGGATCAACGCCTCCACGATTCCCTTGCGCGACGGCGTTTCTCGATGTTCTTGCTTGGTCTGTTTGCTGTAGTCGCATCGGTCCTTGCAGCGATCGGCATTTACGGAGTGATGGCGTATTCGGTAAACGAGCGGACTCACGAAATCGGCATTCGTCTTGCGCTCGGAGCGCCGCCGGCCAAAGTCAGGCAGCTGGTGATTCGTCAGGCGCTGGTTCTAACATCATTTGGAATCGCAACCGGCCTTGCGGGCGCGTTCGCCCTAACGCGAGTTATGTCCAGCCTGCTGTATGGAGTCAGCGCCACCGACGTTGGGACCTTTGTCGCAACACCGCTATTGTTGGGAGGGGTCGCGATACTTGCGAGCTATCTTCCGGCGCTTCGAGCGGCAAGAGTCGATCCAATGATCGCGCTAAGATGCGAATAGGGAAAGCGCGTGTTGGGCAGCCTTGAGGTCGTTTTGCAAAACTTGACTCACGTCTAAGACCCGAAGAATCGCAGGGGCGTCGCCGTCCATCACAAGAGGATCAAATGAGCGCGGTTGACGAATTCTACAAACCACCTTCGACCGCACGTCGACCTAATCGCAAAAAGGTCGTCCTTATAGTCACCATCGTCGTTGGTGCATGTGCACTCTACTTGCTTCTTCCTGTGTTGACGGTAGTATTTGTCGCGCAGCCAGTCCGCGTTGAGGGAACCGCTATGACGCCAACTCTCAACAATGGCGATAAGATTCTAGTAAGCAAGCAGCTCGGGACACTGGAACGTGGTGACATCGTGGTTTTCTTGTTTCCGCAAGATACGTCTAAGAGCTTCATAAAGCGAATCATCGGATTACCCGGCGATAGAATTGATGTCGACGTAGAAGGCAATGTCACCATCAATTCGCGGAACTTGAAGGAAGACTACATCGACCCGGCCCGCAATAAAATGGCGCGCTCGCGATGGAACAACGTCAGGTCCGAGTGGAAAGAGATCAACCCGGGATTTTACTTCGTGATGGGCGATAATCGCGATGCTTCAAATGACAGTCGCAGCTGGGGACCAGTGCCTTTGAAACTGATCTACGGAAAGTACGTGTTTCGGTATTGGTCCTCGGGAGCGCCTTAGGCAAGGTTCGCATCTTGCGGCAGTTCTAACCCAATCTTAGGACGCCATCGCACCCTTTACGATCCCAATGATCGCTGTGCTACACTTCTGTTCGGCTGGCCTGTCTCAGAAATCGCGCACATCAATAGGAACGCGCAACGGAGGAATACGGAAGTTGTTACTCAAGTCGGCGTCGTCGAGCTTTTCGGTAAGTCCGTTCACACGCGTCCGGGCGGTGGCAGCAATAATCATTTTGGTGTCGTTCCTGCTGGCGCCTGCCGTTGCCTCTTCTTTGCAAGAACAAAAAGACAAGAAGCCACCTCCAAAACAAGAACCCGGTCGGAAGGATGACGGAAAGGTCCCAACCGAAAAGGATCTGGAGAAGGCAAAAGCGGCTCAGGTAAAGCTGACCCCGGCTGAAGCGGCCATCGAACTCGCGATCCTCGCTTATGGTGGACGCAAACAATTGGGCATCGCTCGAGCAGTTATTCAAGAAGCCGGCACGATACGACTGGCGACCGAACAGGGCGATCTAAGCGGGAACTACCTCTTACGTTCGATCAAGAAGGACAAAACGTTTCAGGATCTGCTCCGGGTTGACCTCGAGTTGTCGCCCGTCGAGAGCGCTGAAGATCGGACTACGACTCCGATAAAGTATGTGATTGGGTTTAACGGTGCGAGCGTGTGGTCTGCTCAGAACGGCCAATATGTAAGCCCGCGTGCAGGTGCCGATGTTGCCTTCCGCGCTCAGTTAACTCATGAATACATGTCTTTGCTGCGTTACAAAGAAGACGGTTCGAAGCTCGACTATATTGGCCTTGAGACCGTCGTAGGCCTCGATACGTTTGTAATCGATCTGACAACTCCCGAAGGTGAGAAAACAAAATTCTGGCTTAGCACAAAGACTTATCGTGTACTTCACTGTGAGTATGAACTCAAACTTGTTGAGGGACAGCCGCCGACGAAGTATAGAATCGATTATTACTACACGCCTTTCAGCGCCGCGGTCGTTCAGAATACTCTTGTGCCGGTTCGAAGAGAGATGAAACAGGACGGCAAATTCGTCCAGGAAATCAAACTGACCAACATCTTGTACTCTACAAAGCTCGATCCTGAGATATTCCAGCATCTCCAGGAGCAATAGGATCTATTGGACCGATACGGCCTATACCCTCTAGTCGCCATCCAGGTACTCATCAACCGTCAGGCCCACTCGAGAGTAAAACTGCGCCGCAAGCGACGGGATGTCATCTACCGTTTCGTCCAAAGCGATTCGCTCGACCCGCCACATCGGCAGGAATACGTGAGTGAGCCCCATATTCCGTTCGCCTCGAACGATCATCTGAACCCAGTCCTCGAAGGTGTTTAGATCTATGCCGCGCACGAATACCCCGGCGGTATTCAGTTCCCTCAACACTCCCCAAACCTTTTCGCGAGGGTTTTGCAGATTAACGATAACCGGCGCACCCGGCACGATCCCTGTTTCTTTATTGTCAGTCTTAGCCATTCTATTTTCTATTTGCTATTTGCTATTTTCGATTTTCTATTTAGAAGTGCTTACTGCACCGGAGGTAATAACAAATAGGAAATAGAAAATAAAAATAGTAAATAATCACCGCTCCACTATCATAGCGATTCCCTGGCCGCCGCCGATGCACAACGCCGCAAGCCCGCGTTTGACATCGCGTCTTCGCATTTCGTAGAGCAACGTAACCAGGACCCGCGCGCCGCTCGCCCCAATCGGATGACCCAGCGCGATTGCGCCACCGTTCACATTCACGCGGGCAGCGTCGATTCCCAACTCGCCAACTACGGCAAGGCTCTGCGCCGCAAACGCCTCGTTCAACTCGAACAAATCGATGTCCTTTAGTTCCAGCCTGGCTTTCTCGAGCGCTCGCTCTATCGCCGGAACCGGGCCCATGCCCATAACCCGCGGATCGACCCCGGCCGAGGCATACGAGACGATCTGGGCCATCGGCGCAAGTTCCATCAAACGCGCTCGTTCCTCGCTAACCACGACAACCGCCGCGGCGCCGTCGTTTATTCCCGAAGCGTTGCCCGCCGTCACAGAACCATCTTTCTGAAACGCCGGCCTCAATCGGCCCAGCGTCTCTGCAGACGTTCCGGCGCGCGGATACTCATCGACTTTAAACGAGGTCGGCTCCCCTTTCTTTTGAGCAATCTTCACCGGAACAATCTCGTCATCGAAGGTCCCGCTGGATATCGCCTTCTGCGCGCGAAGCTGGCTCTCGGCCGCAAACTCATCCTGCGCTTCCCGCGTGATCCCAGATTGAGCTGCGATGTTTTCAGCTGTCACCCCCATATGACACCCGGCCATCGCGCACGTGAGACCCTCGCTCAACATCGAATCAACAATCTCGTCCGCGCCAAGCCGGTATCCCCATCGCGCTTTCTTTAGAAGATAAGGCGCGCGACTCATCGATTCCATTCCACCGGCAACGATCAAGTCCGCATCCCCGGCGATGATTGCCTGGGCAGCGAGAGCAACTGCCTTCAACCCCGATCCACAAACTTTATTGACGGTGAATGAAGGGACGCTCTCAGGAATTCCCGCTGCTATTGCCGATTGACGAGCCGGGTTCATTCCTGCGCCGGCCTGAAGCACGTTGCCCATGATCACTTCTTCGATATCGGAGCGATCGATTCCCGCGCGCTCCAACGCGCTTTCGATCACGACGCGGCCAAGCTCGCTCACGGGAACCTCGGCTAACGAACCGCCAAACGACCCGATCGCTGTTCGTGACCCGCTTATGATTACTGCCTTGCTCATATCTACCTTGTTTTGGGGCGGCTATCGCCAGCCGCCCGTTTGTAAACCGACGTAACCCTGGTCCTGGCTACTCACTCACAACCCGCACATCATCAAACGCCTGACCCTTCTGCGCATAACAGAACAACCCGACTTTTCCGTGGCTGTAGGAAGCATCCCTTATCTCGAAGAGTTCCCTGCCGTCGACAGCAGCTTTGATCAATTCGCCCGCCACCGTTACTTCAATCGCCAATCCGGTACCCGTTTGATAGCCTCTTCCCGCCGACCAGAGCTCAGTGTAATCCGGGCCTTCACGCCTGTCCAACCTGGTGACCGGCCCGCCGCTCAACCCGTCCTGAAGAAACAACAGTCGATAAAAGTGCTCCGGATCCTGATATCGAAATACGACGCCGAAGCCGTCATCATCAAAGGCCTTTGCCCTCAACGCAAGAGTGTAATCGGCCCAGCGAGCGTCGCCGGCAACAAGAAAGGTACCGAACCAGCGCCCTAGAAAGTCGCCGCGGCGTCCCCAGATGTTGCTGCGCTGGTGCAGCCATCCATCCTGTTCGACTCGCCATTCCGACGCTCCTTCAAGTGTGTCCGGATCATCAACAACCGTCCAGTTCGTTAGTCTCGTATCGTGAAACCGTTCGTCCAACATCACCCTGTCTGCGCAGCCCCAATGAACAAGAACTCCCAATCCCAGCGCGCCATGCAGGCCGATGAGCTGGATTAATCTGAGAAAAGAAACGTTAACGCGGACTGAGGCCTTCATCGCGGCTCAGGGAGCGACTCTAGCCGTAGAGGCCGATGGTTTGCGGTGCTTCAGCCTTTCGACTTCGGTGGTTCCTGAAGGATATGACTGATAGAGAGTGAAGGTTTCGACCTGAATGCAAGACAACGGGCTGCCATCTTCACCGCTGGTATCAATTCCTACGCATGCGTTGTGAATGTAAATACCCCATCGCCGGTTGCGGCCCTCACGAGGAAGAAATGCGGTTGGGGTATGGCCAAAAAAGCACAGCTTGCCGGTGTAGCCCTTGAAAAAGTCTAGATCGCGCGTCCACACAAGAACGTCCTCGTCGGTCTCGGATGGATGTTCTCCGGGAACCAGACCCGCGTGAACATAAATCGCCTGTTCATCCTCGTGAAAGACCGGCAGGTTTCTGATGAACTCGACGTGCTCGGCGGGAATCCTGATGTCCGATACATCCTTCAACTGGTCGAGCTCAAAACCATATGATGACAATGTAGCCAGCCCTCCGTTTTCCGGAATGAGCCATTGCAGGTCGCCGTAGTCAAGACAATCAAGCATCATCTGTTCGTGGTTGCCCCTGAGCACGACAATGTTCGGGTTGCCGCTGGCAATCTCCATCACACGATTGACTACGCCTGGAGCGTCCTTGCCTCGATCTATCAAATCACCGAGGAACACGATCTTGTCCTGAACCACATTCCACGGGACGTTTTGTATTAGCTGGTCAAGCAGTTTCAATCGCCCGTGTATATCGCCTATCACATAAGTCGGCATAAAAACGATTCTACTTTCCGCCTATTGCGCTTCTTCTTAGCTAGCCTGCTTCTTTCTCGCGATCACAGAACGTTGCTGATGTACTCACGATTCTCGATTCTGAACCGAGCCCAACTGGCGCACCAGATCGTTAGCCTCCTCGAAAGCCGAGCGCATACCGTCCAGTTCCCCGCCCTCAATATTAGACCTTGCAGCTTCTATTTCGCTTATCAGCTCATCAAGCGCAATAGTTATCTCATCGGCGTTGGTTCGGCAAATGTCTTCCCACATAGGCCATCGGCTTGCCGCCAACCGAACCATTTCAGAAAAGCCGCTTCCAGCCAGCTTAAGATCGGCCACGTTTCTACGCCGCGCAACCGCGCACGCAATCGATGTCGCCAGCAACTGCGGCGCGTGGCTAACGCGCGCCACTATGCGGTCGTGTTCCTCAGCGGAGAGCTTCACTGGTTTCGCGCCGATGCGTTGGACCATCTCTTCAACCGCGCGTAACCCGCTGTCTTCAGAAACCGTTTGGTCTGCGACAACTAACGCATAAGGCGCACCTTGAAACAATTTGCCGCCGGCGTGCTCCACGCCTGAATTGTGACTTCCCGCCATAGGATGTCCGCCGACAAACATTACGCCGCTCGGTAGTGTCTCACGCGCAACTCGGCAAATCTCGCGTTTGGTGCTTCCGGCGTCTGTGACTATGGTGCCAGCTCTGAAGGCCTTTCCTCTTTTGCGAAGAAAACTCAATATCGCTCCCACCGGTGCCGCCAGATAAACGAGATCGGCATCGGAGACCCGCCCTGACTCAAATGCGTCCTCGACTCCGTCAATGATTCCCCGGCGGCGCGCTTCATCCAGAACCTCCTTACTATCCCATCCGGTTATCCGCTGGGCGATACCGGCGCGACGCACCGCCAGCGCAAAGGACCCACCGATCAACCCGACTCCAACGATGGCGATGTGCTTGAAGTGCATAACCAAAAGGCGAATGGGAGACAGGGCGAAGAGGAGAAGGGGCGACAGGGAGATTGGCGCCTCACCCCGTCGCCCCGTCTCCCACTCGCCCTATCTCCGCTCGCGGTTTCACCTACTTCACCGCCGCCTCCTCCACGCCCGATGCGACCTCGCGATCGACGGCCAGCGCGATTAGACGCAGACGGTGCATCAACTTCTCAAACTGATCCGGGAGCAACGACTGCGCGCCGTCGCAAAGGGCGTTTTCCGGATCGTTGTGAACCTCTATCAGCAGCGCATCGGCGCCTGCGGCGACGGCGGCCTGGGCGACCGGAGGAACTTTGTCGCGCCTGCCCGTCGCGTGGCTGGGGTCGGCAACTACCGGAAGATGAGACAGCTTTTTGAAGACCGGTATCGCCGCGACATCAAACGTGTTTCGAAGGTACGGCTCGAAAGTGCGAATACCCCGCTCGCAGATGATCACCTGGTGATTGCCGCCGGACATTATGTACTCGGCCGCCAGCAATGTTTCTTCGATCGTCGCTGCGGGCCCTCGCTTGAGCAATACCGGTTTGTTGATTCGGCCGACTTCGCGAAGCAGATTGAAGTTCTGCATATTCCGCGCGCCGATCTGAAGAATATCAACATAGCGGATAAACAGTGGGATCTGCGAAGGCTCCATTACCTCGGACACAACGAGCATGTCGTGACGGTCGGCCGCCTGTCTCATGTACTTCAAGCCTTCTTCTCCGAGTCCCTGAAAAGAGTAGGGCGAGGTTCGCGGTTTGAAAGCTCCTCCTCGCAGGACTTTCGCGCCGTTGCGGGACACGATCTCGGCGATCTCCATTACCTGATCTCGGCTTTCGATCGTGCATGGCCCGGCCATCATCACGACTTCGCGACCGCCAATCGTTACGTCCTTGATGGTAATCTGCGTTCCTTCTGGCTTGAAGCCGCGGCTTGCTAGCTTGTAAGGGGCGGTTATTCGCAGAACCTCTTTGACCCCGTCCAGCAGCTCGATGTCTCGCCAATCGATCTGACGGTCTCCGACCGCCCCGAGGACTGTGTGCAACACACCTGTCGAGCGATGAATGTCGAATCCCAGT
>DASRIZ010000496.1:0-3081 GCA_035649735.1 Blastocatellia bacterium
AGGGCGCAGACTGGACAGTCTACGCTACAGGCCGCCTCAATTAGGGATTTATAATAAAAGCCTAATACCTGTCTAATCTCGGGCGGGTTATAATGACCAATCACTAACGGAGGGCTTTCGGCGCGAATCAGCGTCGTGCTAAGCTAAAGCCCAGGAACAGCCCGGCGGTTCCAGCATCAATCAGCTACAAGAGGAGTTCAACCCCATGAAATCGACCCGATTAAAGCGCGTCACGGTGATGCTGCTAACGGCGATGTTTCTCTCGCCTAGTGCATTGTTCGCAGATAACCAGCAGCAAGCCCCAACCCAGGAGCCGGCGCAGGCATCAACCGGAAGCGGCGGCGTGGGCGAGCCGAAAGGCAAGCTCGCCGACGACGAGAATCCGTTGCTGATCGGCAAACGCAACATCAATAGCCATCAAATCAATTTCTACTCGCTTAACAAAGAAGTAAACATGGGCCGGCAGCTTGCAGCCGACGTCGATCGCCAGGGCAAGTTTGTCGAAGACCCGGTTGTGACTGAATACGTGAACCGGGTCGGCCAGAACATAGCGCTTCATTCGGATGCCAAGATCCCTTTCACGATCAAGGTGCTTGATTCAGATGACGTCAATGCGTTTGCGCTGCCCGGCGGATTCCTGTACGTCAACAAAGGCGCGATACTGGCGGCCGACAGCGAAGCCGAACTCGCGGGAGTGATGGCCCACGAGATCGCGCACGTGACCGCGCGTCACGGCGTCGAGCAGGCTTCAAAGGCCACACTTGCAAACTACGCAATGATCCCGCTGATCTTTATGACCGGCGGGCTCGGATACATCGCTTACCAGGCCGCGCAGATCGGCGTGCCGCTGACGTTTCTCAAGTTCAGCCGCGGCGTCGAGACGGAAGCGGACAAGCTTGGCGCGCAGTACCTCTGGGCCTCCGGCTACGATCCGAATAACTTTCTATCTTTCTTTGAGAAGCTCGAGAAAAAAGAGAAGCACAAACCGGGCACTCTATCGAAGCTGTTTGGTACCCATCCTCCGACTCCCGATCGCATAACCAAGGTTCAAAGCTTGCTGTCGCGATTCCCGGATCGCGATGAGTACACGGTTTCGACCTCTGAGTTCAATCGTGTGAAGTCGCGGTTGTTGGCGATCACAAACTCGAAGACGCTGGAAGCCGGCGGCCGTGAGAGTGGTCCGAAGCGCCCGACCCTCAAGAGGCGTAAAGAAGGCGAGGATCCGTCACAGCCGAGCGCCACAGGTGAGGATCAGCCCAGAGACAAGCCTACGTTGAAGAGACGTGATTCGGACGGCAAACCGGCTGATACCAAGCCACCCGAGACCAAGCCTCCTGATCAACTGTAAGTTTTCGGATAGTCACTCCTCCGTAAGCTGAAGGGCCGGCTGTGCACGCCATCGCACAGCCGGCCCTCTTTGTCTTCAAAATCGCGCATACCCACCTCTTTACGAGGCGGGTATGCGCGAAAACCTGACGCGCCCCCCCCACTACAGGCTACCGCTTCTCAAATCCGGCCGATTTGAGTAAACTCATCGCCGCTCGAACTGTCGAACCGGCGATGAATGAGGCCGTCGACACCTTCGCACTTCTCACTAACAACCGGAGGTTCGATATGAACAGGAGGCTCACCCTGATGTCTAATCGTCGCTTTATCATTACAGTCCTTTTGGCGCTGATCTTTGCTACAGCCCCGAGAAACATCGCGAGCGCTCAACAAAAGGGTTATGACCAAAGCCTGCTTAAGGGTCTTCAGTGGCGGAGCATCGGCCCATACCGCGGCGGGCGCTGCACCGCAGTTGCCGGCGTAACTTCGCAACAAAACGTCTTCTACTTTGGTTCGACCGGCGGCGGCTTGTGGAAGACCAACGACGGAGGGAACAGCTGGGAGCCGGTTTCTGATGAGTACTTCAAAACAGGTTCAGTCGGCGCGATTGGAATCTCAGAATCTGACCCGAATGTCGTATACGTTGGAATGGGTGAGTCTCCCATTCGCGGCAACGTCTCGCACGGAGATGGCGCATACAAATCAACAGACGCGGGCAAGACCTGGAAGCACATCGGTCTGGAAGATACCCGCCAGATCGCCCGCGTCCGCGTACATCCGCGTAATCCCGATATCGTTTATGCCGCGGCGCTCGGTCACATCTTCGGACCGAATGAACAGCGCGGAGTGTTTCGTTCGATGGATGGCGGCAAGAACTGGCAGAAGGTCCTCTACCGCAGCAACAAGGCCGGCGCGCAAGACCTGATCATCGATCCGACGAACCCAAACATCATCTACGCTACGCTGTGGGAGGTTTATCGGCAGCCGTGGACGCTCGAAAGCGGAGGCCCCGGCGGCGGCATCTTCAAATCCACCGACGCAGGCGACACCTGGTCGGAAATAACTCGCAATCAAGGGCTGCCAAAAGGCGTGGTCGGCAAGATCGGCATTACCGTGTCGCCGGTCAATCCCGATCGAGTCTGGACGATCGTTGAAGCAGAAGACGGCGGCGTGTTTCGCTCCGAAAATGGCGGAAGAACCTGGTCGAAGGTGAACGAGCAACGGAACCTTCGCCAACGAGCCTGGTATTACTCTCGGATCTACGCCGATCCGAAAAACGCCGAAACGGTCTACGTGCTCAACACCAGCTTCTATAAATCAAACGACGGCGGCCGAACTTATTCCAGCATAGCCGTCGGACACGGCGACTGCCACGACTTGTGGTTATCGCCAAACGATCCAATGCGAGTGATCATCGGTGATGACGGCGGGGCCGAGGTAAGTTACACCGGAGGCCGAAGCTGGAGCTCAATCAACAATCAACCTACGGCTCAGTTCTATCGCGTAGCCCTAGACAATGATTTCCCCTATCACATCTACGGCGCGCAGCAGGACAACTCGACCGTGCGAATAGCCAGCCGAACAACAGAGGGAGGAATTGATCGAACCGATTGGTACGAGGTAGGCGGCGGCGAAAGCGGCTGGATCGCGCCGAGTCCAAAGGACTCTCAGATCGTTTTTGCCGGTTCCTACGGCGGGCTGATTACCCGGCACGATCATCACACCGGCCAGGAACGCAACGTAAATCCGTGGCCC
>DASRIZ010000497.1:0-25240 GCA_035649735.1 Blastocatellia bacterium
CCGAGGCGGTATCCCATATTCTGATCCGATTGTCGATGCCCGACGATGCTAAGAATTTGCTGTCGGGACTAAAACTGAGCCCAATGACGGCGCCTTCGTGCCGGGCAAGCGTATGCAGAACCGCGGCCGAGGATGCGTCGAGCAAAGCAATCTTACTGTTCTCGGTGACGACCGAAAGGAGCCCTCGGTCGGGGCTAAACAGAAACTTATTAGCGAACATCTGGAATGTAGTATTAGACCCAGCCCCGGATATTCTCGGAGAGTTGAACGTTTTTAGCTCGCGCCCAGTCGCTGTTTCCCAGATCTTCATCGAGCTGTCATCGCGAAACGCGATCCACCCACTATCACCACTAAACGCAACCGAAACATTTTCGTGGGGGTAGGCACCGAGTTGAACAGGCGTGCTGGCTACTTTAAGGGTTTTGGTTTTCTTTCCACTCGCAACATCCCAAATCGTCACTTGGCGCGTGGTCGTCATACTCACGCCTTTGCGATCTCTGGATGTCTTTACCGTTTGAGTAAGCGCCGCTACTAAACGCCCATCCCCGCTTAATGTAAATGAGTCGTTACCGGCAACAGACTCATCCTGATCGATCTCAAGAGCCGCCAACTCGCGAGACGACGATGTGTCCCACAGGCGTATTGAACCGTGTTTCATCCCGAAGGCTGCAAGGATCTTTCCATCGTCGCTCAATTGCACAGTCACGAGATCCTTGCCCCCCGGTAAAACGGTGGCGTTTAACTCTTTCCCGGTCTCGATATCCCATCGCTTGAGTCGGCCGTCCGCCAGGGCGACAATGGTTCGACCATCCTCGCTGAATCTGAACGGCCTGGTCATCGAGCTGCCGCCAAAGGTCGGCATTGTGCTCTCAAGCTGGCGCAATAGACGTCCCGAAGCGACCTCCCACAACTTGATGTAAGTGCCGTGCATTCCAGTTGAAGCGAGCAATCGACCATCGCGGCTAAAACCGATCTGAGTTTGCGGGGATGTGATTCCAGCTTGGAGAACAATTTCGGGTTTGTTCCCGCCAGTCTTAGCTTGACCAGACGCTGGGTTTGTCGCGTTCGGGCGGACCCCCAAACCGCGATCGTCCTTCGGTTTGGTTTCCTGTCCTGAAAGTGAAGCTAACGCGGCGCAGTTGGGAAAAACCAAAATCGCGAGCACGAGCAGGCTCAACGATCTTTTAGCGGCGAGATACTTCATAACAGCTTCCTCCGTCGCTGCTTCCGGCAAAGCGGCGATCGATGATGTTGAATGTCAAGCATCTTAACTGAGAGGGCGTCGTTAAGAACAGTGTGATAAATCCATCAATGGCGGAACGCCGGTTCCCGGCCTCCAAGCTCAAGAATGCGCTCTCGCATTGATGGCAATAAGCGGATTCGACGTGACAGGCAGCTTCTTTCTGAAGCCTTACATACGACTCATTCTCACGCGCAAGGCGTCTCAGGGCTGCTGCTGAAGGGTCTTGATGGTTTGTCGTCTGGCGCCATCGGGGAAGATTCGCTGGCACTCCTCCAGGGTTTGAATGGCCTCCTGCTTTTTCCCTTGCTGAGCTTGAGCCAGCGCCAATGAATCGCAGGCTGTCTTTATGAAAGGGTTCATAGCGCGGGCTTCACGAAACCTACGTTCAGCCTCATCAAAGCGTCGCTGTTCAAAGTTCTTGACGCCTTCAGTCACTCGTCTGTAGGCGGAGTCGGGACTGGCCTTCAGCGGTCCTGGCGGTTGCTGGTCGTTACGCTCCAGCAATACGGATACAGCGTCGTCATACAATACCTGCCATCGACCGGAGGTTACGAGTTCAGCAAGCGGTCTGCCTTGTTCATTCCGAGGCCACAAAATGTAATGCGCGTTCGAACTGTCGATAACTGCCTGCCACCCCGGCTTAAACCCTTGCACCGCAGCGTACCTCAGCACTGTTTCATTGTCATAGACCGTGTCGGCACGGCCATCGATGTATGTCTTCATTCGCCCATCGGTTCTCAGATGCAGATAGCCACCCCAGCTGTAGTACGAAAAGACATTCCCCGAAAGCCCATTGGCTTCTATGAAGTTGCAAGTGTCTACCGGGAACGAGTCTTCTACGGTCAGATAGTGAAAGGCATAAGGCGAGAGAGGGTAAGGGAAGAGCCAGAACAACCCAAGCAAGGCAACCAAAACCGGCGCCGCCCACCTTGAAGCCGTCCGTAGTCTTGCTGGAATCACAAACGCGAGTGCTGGAGCTACCACCAAAGCTTGTGAAATCGCGAACAAGACAATGAAGCGGCGACTGGTCAGAGACATCGCCAACGTTAGAACGCCCAATGCCAACAAAGGCCACGCGTGTTCATTGGTGCGGTTAAACCGCTTAACGAGGAGGACGACCGATGCTACGAGAAAAACCCCTATCGCATACGGATAAAGAGGGGCGGGGATCCCTCCCGACACAAGTGGCGACAACCACTCTCCTATCGCTTGAGCGAAGGGCGAGTCGCTATCGAACGCGTACTTCAGCGGATATGTGAACGCCCGATATCCATTCGGATTGAACAGGCACGCCAACACGCAAGCGGCCCAAATAATAATAGTGCGCCGCCTATCCACCGAACGCGGTTTTATGACAGAAGGAAGTAGCAAAACGGTCAGGGCCATCAGGCCGAAAAAGAACCCGCCGTGCAGGTTGACCCAAAACAAAAAAAACACAGGCAGATATAACGGTGGTTTTTCTCTTAGCAGCACGAGACACAGCAGCAGCACGTAACCCAAGGCAGAATAGAGATGCGGCCGGATATCCAGAAACGGGGCCGCAGTCGCCACCGCAATAAGCACTGCGACGTAGCTGGCCAGAGGATCGTTTGTCATCCTGCGAGCGATGTGAAACAGCATCAGGAATGCCAGGATAAGGATCAACCACTTCCAGTAGACCAGGGAGTTCATTCCAAACACACTGACCCACAGTTGGAACACAACATCAGCGAGCCACTCATGCTGAAGCCACGGCTCACCTGCTCGTGTAAAGGACCAAGGATCGGTCGACGGTATAGCTTTGAGAGCGAGTATCAAGCGCCCTGTCGCGATGTGCCACCACAAGTCAGAGCCCCACATTGTGGTAAACGCAAACGACCAAAAAGAAGGGATAGCTGCAAGATACCAGAGGCCGGACGCAATCTTCGAAGCCGGCACTTTTGTCGTATCGTTCAACTGGTCGTGATTGACCGTTGTTGTTTTTACGCACGGCGTCTTGTCGGCGTTTCCTACTGTTTTTCGTTTCGCCATGCGTTACTGAGATATCTCAATCGCCTCGGTCTTTGATAGGGCACTCATCTAGCAGGGCGGTAGGGATCTTTAGCGCAAGCAGCCTTACCGTGGGGGCTCTTCAAATCACAAGCCAATGTGCGCTGTAAATACGCGGCATAGATTGAAGGCCGCTCAATGCATTTTATGGTAGACACTACTTTTCCTCGAGCGTCGGTAACCGATACTCCCGCGCCGCCCTTTCCGGTATGACAAAACACGCGATAGGTAAATCCCCCGGTCGAAAACCGGATAGAAACGTAATAATCGGCGCCGCCGTCACGATACTCGTGAGAAAAGAAAAGAGACTTCGCGCCCTTCGCCGGATCGCTCGGATAGACCATCTCAGGAGGTTCACCGTCTCGCCCAAAGGTGTACTGAATGTTACTCCAGACTCGCTCGGATGGGTCTTCGACTCCGCGAATCTGAATAAACTTACCTGGCCGATTCGTCTCACAACTGAACATTGGGTAAGAGGTGTCCTGGTTGGCAAAGGATGTTGGTAAAGAGGGAGGCAGCAGTCCGACCTTGAATAACGTCAGGACCGCGATAACTGAGATCAACTGTGACCGCACTCGGCGCTTTTTAGGTTTGGTTCTGTTTGTCGGCTTTTCCATCTTCTCATTAGGACCCGCGCGCCGGTTCATCTACTGTGCGAAAACTCCAACACCCCCAACTTCAGTTGGGGTCATTTAGTTTTAGCCTACGTGGCGCGCTTGTAGCCTCCTTATCAGGTCCGATCCCGCGCCGCCAATCGCGCCGAGAGTGGCGGCGCGGGATCGGAGCGCCAGGAAGCGAAGGAGGATCCGCCTGCGCCTCGTAGATTGAAACTAAAGAACCCACAACTGAAGTTGTGGGTGTTGAGCTTTTCGTACAGTCACCCGAATTACCTTTTAGCTGGCTTTGCCGAGCGCGTAGATTGGCATCGTCGGCTGTTCAGAACCGCCCTCCGGCTCAAGAGTGATTGCCGCCGCGGCGAGTTGGGCGGCGCTGGAAGGGAATTGAACTATCGAAAATCCGTGCCCTCGCTTGTCAGGCTTGATCAGCCCGGCGCTGATCTTGGCTGTGGGTGTCACAAACCATAGCTGATAGACCTTTCCCTGAGGCGCCGGCGGCAGATCCGCCGTGACCACCCAGCGGTTTCCTTGAACGTCCCAATACACTCTTGCCGATGCATCCGGCGCGGGATCAAGTCCCGCCAGCGGTATTATCCGCCACTGAGGGGAGCTCAATACTCCGTTGATCTGCGATAGCTCCTCGGTCAACGAGTTTTTGACCGAGAGTTCTTCTTCTAAACTTGCAGCCTGACCCGACGTTGCCGAAGCTTGCGCACGCTCCTGATCCAAAGCGGCGCGCAGCGATTGACGTTCCGATCGCCACGACATAAACGTGTACGCCAGCCCGATAAACAGCAACGCCGCAGCAGCCCAGGGAAGCACGCTGCTTACCTTTGAGCCAGCCGGAACCTGCGGCAGCGAAACAGGTGGTTGTTTTTCGGGGAATCGAATCACTGACCCGGATGCGGTTGACGCATTCGCGACTTCTCTTTCAATTCGCACGGCCAGCAAGTCGCGCACATAGGCGGGGGGTGCAACCGGCTCGGCAGCGGTCCCGAGCGCACCAACCAATTGGTTGAATTGGGCTAACTCTTCGTGACAGACCTGGCAACCTTCGTGGAGATGAGCGTCAAATGCGCGAGCTTCGTGTTGCGAAAGCGCACCCAGTGCATACAAAGCCGCCAACTCCTGTCCTTCTCTGGTTACGCTGTCGTGATTCACCTGATGTGTCCCTTGTGTGCGATAAGAATCCCGGGATTCCTTCAATTCATCTGCGCCCCAGCCTCATCGCTACGACTAACGTGCGTCCAACACCTCGTAACGTTCGGGCGCTATCAGCAAAAAAAGAGTTCCACCGACGGTTGATGTGCTTTCGTGTGTACTGCCGGCAGCTGCCCGGTGATAATCACCGGAAGTAAGACGATGTCCCGCAACCTGACAGTCGCCTTCGATAATGAAAATCTGCTCAACCCCAGTGTGCTGGTGAACCGGCAATGATGCTCCTGGCATCATCTTTACCAAGGACGTCGTAATCCGAGTCACCGGGTCCACGTGAAGCTGCTTCAACAACACTCCTCTTACTAGTTCGCGCCATTCTCCATCCCACGAGTGAATCGATACGAACTGCCCAGTTTCATCGCTCCGAGCAGGCTCAAAACTCGGCTCGGAGGATGACGAGCCAACACGAGCCAACAGCTCTGCGCGAGCGCGTGACGGCGGGTCCACATCCGGTGTGCTGAACCCAAGAGCCCTTACGGTTACCTCGAAGGATTCAAGCTCTGTCCTGCACTCAGTGCACCCGTCAGTTATATGCTCCTCAAAAGATCGCGCTTCGCGTTGAGAAAGCGCACCCAACGCGTAAAGAGCCGCGACGCCAGTCAGGTCGTGGGTCGCCGCGCGATCCGTCATATCTGACCCTCCAGCGCCGGACGAAGCATATCGCGCAGCTTCATCATCCCAAGCCGAGTTCGGGTCTTTACTGTTCCGAGCGGCTGACCGAGCTTGAGCGCAATCTCGCTGTGGCTGAGCCCGGCGTAATAAGCGAGCTCGATCACCTCTCGCTGTTCGGCCGATAATGTATCCAGCGCCGCACGGACGAGTTGCCGGCGCTCTGCCGTTACACTATCAGCCTCCGGACTCGCGGTGCTCGACGTAATCTCACCAATCGCATCAAGGGATTCCCGGTTCTGATGTTCGTGTTTACCGGACCTCAGCCGATCGATGCTCCGCGTGCGCGCAATCGTCATCAGCCAGGCCAGCGGAGCGCCACGCTTTATGTCATAAGTCGAGGCTTGCCGCCAGACTTGCGTATAAACATCGAGTAGAACCTCTTCGGCAGTCGAACGATCAACCACGACACGAAGAATCAACCCAAATACCAACCGGCTAGTCGCGTCGTAGAGGGTCGTAAGGGCAGACTGATCCCCCTCAGCCACGCGCCCGATGAGCGCGGCCCAGTCCTGATCTCGAGTACCAAGCTCTCTAGAATCCTGGGGTGACCCCAATGTTTATCCTTCCGCCTCGTTCAGGTGTACGCGATTTCCCTCGCTAATGGATTCCTGCTAAAGGAATTCGCGGCGTTTTGTGTCGGATGAATCGATGATACAACAACAACGGCGTGTCGCTAAAGGCGAACTGTTCTTCTTTTACAGACAGTCTCATCAGCCTATGCTGGGTTTTGGCTCAAGTGTCCTCAGGTTTATTGCGGCGGGCGCGAACTGGGCGGCATCGGCGCTGACCAGATAGTAAGCGGTTTTTCCACGCAAGCCGGTTGGACCCGTTTTGATGTCATCGCCGTGCAGGTGCCCATAGACGCACACATCTGCGCCGTACTCATCAATCAACGCGGTGAACCCGGAGGCCTGGTGCGCAGAGTTCATCGGAGGGTAGTGCAAAGCGACGATCAATGCATCGAATTCGCTTTCGCGACCACGAAGTGTTTCGAGCGCGGTGCGTAACCGTCCGATTTCCCGTTCGTAGATCTTTGCGTCCTCTTCTTCAAAATGTGCGTCATTGGGACAGAGCCACCCGCGCGTCCCGGCAATTGCAATTCGGTTCACGATGATCGAGTTGGACTGAACGATCTTGATTGAAGAGTGAACGACGCGGCTCATCTTCGATCGTGTCTCCCACCAATAATCGTGATTGCCCTTGAGCAGCAGTTTAAGCCCGGGCATTTGTCCGATGCGTTCTAGATCGGGCAGAGCATCGTGCAGACGCATTGCCCAGCTCGTATCGCCGACCACCAACACAAGGTCATCGTTGGATACGGTGCGCTCCCACGCCTCGAAGATCTTTTGGTCGTGGTTGTGCCAGTGCTCTCCGAAGCGGTCCATTGTTTTACCAGTGCCGCCCGCGAGATGCAGATCACCGATTGCGAAGATGTTCATGGATGGTTTGTGGTCTATTCGTTTGTGGTTTCTGGTTTGTGGTTTAGCGTTCAGAGTTCAGGGTTCGGCCTTCACAGTTTCTGGTTTGTGGTTTGTGGTTCTGGTTCAGGGTTCAGGGTTTCTGGTCTCTAGTTTCTGGTGCGTCTCCAGCTTCTGGTTGACTCCAAGACGGTTCTTACTTTCAGAAACAGAACTAGAAACCAGAAACAAAGAACTAGAAACTCTGAAGGCCGAACCCTGAACCCTGAACGCTGAACTAGAAACCACAAACCACAAACCAGAAACCGCTTCTTTAAATTGGAAGCTTAAGCCGGGCCTGGCAGCCGTGGCCGTCGCGCCTGTTCTCCAGCGTTAGCGTGCCGCCGTGCGCCTCCGCGATCTGACGGCTCAACACCAAACCGATTCCGGACCCTCCCGGTTTTGTCGTGAAGAATGGAACAAACAGGTTGCTCGTATTCGAGAGACCCGGCCCTTCATCGTCGACCCAAACTTCGACGCAGGGCGTGGCCCTTCGCCACCCGACTCTTACCCTGCCCCCGGTCTCCAGCGAGGCATCAACCGCATTACGCACCAGGTTAATCAACAACTGCTCTAGTTGATCACCGTCCGCGCGAATTGTGATCTCCGGACCCGGGGCTAGCTCCACGTTCATCCGAGTTTCAAGGCTGACCACGCGTTTGAGGAGTGCGCCGACGTTTAGAGGCTCAAGTCTCGGCAATGGCAGACGGGCCAGCCTCGAATACGCCTCCATAAACCGATTCAACGACGCGGCTCTGGCGGCAATCACCCCAAGCCCTCGCCGCATATCCTCTTTCCAATCGGCGGGCTGGGTCTCGCGGCCCACAAGGCTCTCGAGACTGCCGGCAATTGATTTGATCGGCGCAAGCGAGTTGTTCAGCTCGTGACCGAGGACCCGAACCAGCCGCTGCCAGGCCTGTCGTTCTTCTTCGCGAAGCGCGCGGCTCAGATCAGACAGTACCAGCAACTGGTGCGGCGCGCCCCGCTCTCGGAATGTGCCCCGATGCACCTCCCATCGGCCGGCTCCACCAGGGAATGACTTCTGAAGCGTGCTGGGAGTCTCGCTGCTAAGACAGTCTTCGAGACTGAGATCCTCGGCGCTTTTTCCCATCAGCCGCTCGGCCGGTTGAGCAAGCAGCCGCTCACCAGCTCGATTGACCAGCCTGAGCTTCTGATCGCCATCAAACGCGAAGATGGCGACCTCAATCTCCGCCATAACCGTCCTGAGTAAGGCGGTGGCTTCCAGCGCGCCAAGCCGTTGCTCGCGTAGAATCTGTCCAAGGAAATTTACCTCGAGCATCGCCTCGCCCAGGGCATCGTCGCGTGCAGCCCCACGCGCTCGAATCGAGAAGTCGCCCTCGCGCAGCGCCGCCAACAGGTTTGAGAGAGTTTGGAGCGGAAAAACCACTCGCTCGCGCACCGCGTGTGAAAAGCCAAACCAAAACCCGAGGATCACAACGGTCAGGGTCCACTGCAATCGAGCAGGGAAGGGACCGTCCCAGAGAAGAAGGAGAGCGACCAGCACCGCTGGAAACCCCGCCGCGAGTGCCATGAGCAATATCCGGCGATCGTGCCTGGCAGCAACGTGCTTTCGCAACACGCGGGGGGCTTTCTTTGGGGCTCTGGAGGTTCTAGCTGCTCGAATCCGGACGTCAGAATTCGGGTCTTTGTCTGAGGGTGACTGCGAATTATCTTGCTCGTTGTGCGAGCCCGGATTTGAAACGCCTATGTTGCTGCCAGGCTGTTTGTCCTTAGAGCCACCGGGGGACACCGGCCACTGAAGCATTTGTGTGGCGAGTGCTTTAAGGCTCTTCATAGCCCGAACCGTTGAAGCCGTCGATACAGCGCGCTACGGCTGAGGCCGAGCTTCTCGGCTGCGCGGCTTACATTGCCGTCGCACTGCGCGAGCGTCCTCTGAATCAAAAAGCCTTCTACCTCTTCCAGGCTCATGTCCTCGAGCCTGCGCGAGACCTCACGCCCGGATTGCAGACCCAGATCGCGAGGCTCCAGAGTGGTTCCCAGAGCCATCAGCACCGCGCGTTCGATGGCGTGGTCCAGCTCGCGCACGTTGCCCGGCCAGGCGTGTTTCAATAAAGCCTGCATCGCGGCGGGATGAAATCCCTCGACATTCTTGCGATAGTGTCGCTCGTGCTGACGGAGAAAATGCATCGCCAGCAGTGGAATGTCTTCTCGGCGGTCTCGAAGGGGAGGCAGGTGAATCTCGACCGTGTTGAGCCGGAAGAGCAAATCCTGACGGAACCGGCCCGCCGAAACTTCCTCGCCGAGATCCGCGTTGGTCGCGGAGATGATCCGGGCGTTTGCGCGTCTGGTCTTCGAGGACCCGACTCGTTCGAATTCTCCAGTCTCCAGAACTCTGAGCAGCTTTGGTTGATGTTTTATCGGGAGGTTGGCGATCTCGTCAAGAAACAGCGTCCCGCCCTCGGCCATCTCGAATCTGCCCACGCGATCGGCCTTCGCATCGGTGAACGCGCCCTTTACGTGTCCGAACATCTCGCTTTCGAAAACGCCTTCGGAGAGCCCGCCGACATTGACGGTAACCATCGGTTTTGACGCGCGGCTGGAGACGACGTGAAGCGTCTGAGCGACGACGCCCTTGCCGGTTCCGTTCTCGCCGCTGATCAACACGTTGGCGTCGGAACTGCCGACGCGCTCGATGATTTGAAGCACGGGTTGCATCGCCGGCGACTCGGCAATGAGCTTTGGTTTTCCCTCGTCGCGAAGGATCCGGTTTTCGGCCTCGAGGCGTTGACCTCTCCGAAGCGCCTGCCCGAGTTCTGCTTGAGTGTGAATGATGGTAAGAAGCCGGGCATTATCCCAGGGCTTCTGAATAAAATCGCTTGCGCCGCGACGCATCGCCTCGACCGCTACATCAACGCTGCTCCATGCGGTCATAACTACTACTGGAAGAGTGCTGTCGAGCTTTTGGATCCGCGTAAGCAAGTCCAGGCCTTCCTGGCCTGAAGTCGTATCTCGAGTGTAATTGAGGTCCATCAGCAGGACATCAAAGTCTCGTTCTTCGATTGACTTGACGATGTCCGAAGGTCGTTTGACGGTTTCGATATGATAACCTTCGGACTTGATAAGCAGGCGAAGCGCCTCAAGTACGTCGGCTTGATCGTCGGCGATCAACACTCTCGGGGTGAATGAATCCTGCGCTTTCATATCAGATTCTGGTTGTGCTCATCTTAACCTTAAGCGCGCGTCGAAAACTAGCCGGCTTACGCGTTTCGGAGTGAGCGTCGAACACTGCTCGGCGAACTTAATCACGAATGCGGGGGGTGGATCGACTGTTTGTAGTTCAAAACGTGGACGATAGTTCGCAGCCAGTTGGCGTCGGTGAGTGGTCACCCGGACGCCACGCGGCGCAAGCCGCTAACTCGCGGATATAACTCCGCCAAAGTTGGCAACTTGCGCCTCATAAGCTGCAAAGGTTGTGTACTATACCTTCTCGAAGCCGCTTTCCTGCATCTCGTGCTCGGCTTTGGGCTCGTGCTCCTCGTCGACTACGCGGCCGTCAAACAAGTGGACCTGACGGTCGGCGTGCCGGGCATACCGAGGATCGTGAGTAACCATACACACCGTAGCGCCTTGCCCGTGTAACTCGCGCAGGAGTTCCATCACAGCTTCGCCGTTGGTCGAGTCGAGGTTTCCAGTCGGCTCATCCGCCAGCAGGATCAGCGGGTCGCCGGCAACTGCTCGCGCGACTGCGACACGCTGCTGTTGACCACCTGAGAGCTGGCTTGGGAGATGTTTTGCACGATGCGCCATGCCGACTCGTTCGAGAGCTTCCATGACTCTCTTTTTGCGTTCGGCGGCCTTGATGCCTCGATAGGTCAGCGGCAGCTCGACGTTCTCGAACACGTTGAGGTCGCCGATCAGGTTAAAACTTTGAAAAATGAACCCGACCTCGCGGTTGCGAACGCGCGCGCGCTCGGACAACGGCAGATCGGCTACCGGTTTGCCGGCCAGCCAGTAGCTTCCATCGGTTGGCGAATCGAGCAAACCGAGAATGGAAAGCAGGGTTGATTTGCCGCAGCCTGAGGGCCCGGCTATCGAGATGTATTCGCCCTTCTTGATTTCCATATGGATACCTGAAAGGGCGTGGGTCTCTACCTCGTCGGTGAGAAATACTTTTGTAACACCTTCGAGCCGAAGCAGCGGTTGATCGCTAGCGCTCATGTGGTTTGGTTCCTCCCAAGAATAAGTCGAACGTCAGTTTATGCGAATTCGATTTGCACTGTCCCACTGGGACGTGTCCGAGAGGATGACTACATCACCTTCCCTCAGACCTTCAAGGATTTCAATTGTTGTCACCGAGCCGCGGCCCAGCTTGACCTGTATCTGGCTGGCGCCCGCGCCGTCCGGATCAACCTTGAAAAGGCCAACCGTGGCGTGTTCCTGCGCTCGCACGGGACGATTAACATACAGGATGTTTTCGAGTTTCTCCAATTCTATCGTGCCATCGACGCTCATATCCGGAACCGCGCCCTTGGGCAGTTCACCTTCAAGAGACGCGTCCACAGTACGTGTGCCGTTCTGGACCGACGGGTCTATTCGAATGACCTTCCCGGGGATTAAGCCCATCCGTGTGTCAATCGACACCGTTTGCCCAAGCAGAATGTCCTTGGCCTGCGTTTCCGCGATCTTCAACTCGGCCTTAAGTTTTTTGGGATTTGCTACTCGAGCGAGCTCCTGACCGAGAGTGACTTGCTGGCCCACCTGCACCGAGATTGTCTGCAGTTCGCCGTCGATACCGGCACGAACTTTCAGCGCGGCCATCTGGGTGCGTTTGAGTTGAACCCCGTCCTTGAGCTGTCTTACCTTTTCATCCTCGGCTGCTAACCTTGCCTTAGCTTCGTCGCGGCTGGCAGCAAGCCGTTTGGTTTCCAGCTTGACGCGGTTATTGGCGTCTTCCGCGGCAATCCTTGACAGTTCCACTTCAAGCGTCGACTTCAAGCCTCTCTTGCCCAAAGAGTCGTTTACTTCATATGTCATCTTGGCTTTGTTGTAGTCGGAGCTTGCCTGAGCAAGTGTCGCTTCCTGATCGAGGATCGTTTTATCAAGTTGGACTTTAAGGGTAGTCAGATTCGCTGCGGCGCCTCGAAGCAGAGTCTCCGCATCGACAAACGCCTGTTCGATTGCCGGGTCGGCCAGTTCAAACAATATCGTATCAGCTTGTACATGCGCTCCCGGTTGAACCAATCGCTTTTCCACGCGCCCAGGGGTTATGGCCGGAACATAGCGAATTTCTTCGGGCACCAGGGTACCCAATCCTCTAACGTTCCGAGGTATAGTGCCTCGGGCGACCGTCCCCTTCCACAGAGTCTCGCCTTCAACGGTTTGTGCCGCCGGCTGCAATTTAGAAACACCGACCGTTATCACCGCGACGGCTATCACCGCCACCAGCGAGTAAATAATTCTCTTAACGCGCCGTTTTTTGGCCGCAGATTTACGTGGGATATCCATACGTCCTCCAAGAACCTCTAAGGAAGTTCCGTGCCATCGGGGCCTTCCTGCTAACCCTTTATGCGCCTTAGCTTAGCACGCCAGCCTAGGCGCCTTTCTTTCCGCTTCTGGGAACTTCGTGTTCAGAAGCGAACATTCGGTAACATAGACTTTAGTCTGTGTAGGGCCGTGGTTTCGTTACTCCGCATCAGTCATTCACAACCCATCCGTCTCTGAGCTTGATGATTCGATGTCCAAACGATGCGTTTAGCTCTGAGTGGGTGACTTGAATAATCGTCGTACCGGACTCATTGAGCCGTTTGAACAGCTCCATTATCTCTTTACCCTGATCCGAATGCAGGTTTCCGGTCGGCTCATCGGCCAATATGACCTTTGGGTTGGCGATCACCGCTCGCGCTACGCCAACCAGTTGCTGTTGACCTCCGGAGAGTTGAGTCGGATACAGATTCCGCTTTCCGACGATCTGAAAGCGGTCAAGCACGTCACAAACAATGCTCTCACGCTCGGCTTTCTTGACATCGCGATATGACAGCGGTACTTCCAGATTTTCATAGACGGTCATATGGTCGAGCAGATGATAACTCTGAAACACGAAACCGATATTCTTGTTCCGCAGCTCGGCGCGATCCTTCTTGCCGAGCTTGTGGACGGGCTGTTCGAGAAAAGTAAACTCGCCGGTCCACGCACTGTCGTGCATACCAAGGATGTGAAGCAGGGTCGATTTACCGGCCCCTGAGGGACCCATTATTGAAACAAACTCTCCCGCCTTTATATCTATGTTTACTCGGCGGAGCACAAAAGTTTTGCCCACACCGGATTCGAAGAACTTCTCTACATTACGCATTGCGATCATAACTGAACTCCTGTATTTCAAACCGTCGGTCGCCGGAACAATGCTTCTTTCTAGTGATCTGATGATACACGAAACCGCGGGTGACCAAAAGAAATCAAGGGCGCCCAAAGGATCACTAGCCAACTCCCGTGCCAATCAATCGCAAAGTGATAAACCGACATATTGCGCGGCTTAGCGCACGACTGACTAGCGGCCATTTAGCTGGCCCTTTCCACTCGTGGGAATCTGGCTCCCACAAGCGAACAGGGATACTGGTTTCTGGTTTGTGGTTTCTGGTTTGTGGTTCAGGGTTCAGGGTTCAGAGTTCAGGGTTCGCGGTTCAGGGTTCAGAAGTCTGTGCGTTGAACCAACACCTCTAAACACGGAACGCCGAACCCTGAACGCTGAACCGTGAACTCGGAACCACAAACGAGAAACCACAAACCAACAAACCAACTTGGTTACCTTTGCTCTTTACCCGCCTTTGCTGCAAGAATCTTCACCGGAAAGAGGGAGAGATGAACGAGCACATTTTTCGCGAATACGACATCAGAGGCGTCGTCGGCAAGGATTTGACGGACGAGATAGTTTACGACCTGGCTCGTGCGATCGGCACTTTCTTCAGAAAGAATGGTGCAAGCCGCGCGAGCCTCGGGCGCGACGCGCGCGAGAGTTCTCCGCGCTTCCGCGATCTGATGATCCGTGGCCTGAATGAAACCGGCTGCGACGTTCTGGACGTCGGAATGGTGCCGACCCCTGCCCTCTATTACACGCTATTCGCGGAAGCGGTCGATGCAGGCGTCATGATAACCGGCAGTCATAACCCTGCCGACAATAACGGGTTCAAGATATGCCTCGGGAAGTCCACCATCTTCGGCGAGCACATTTCGGAGATCAAACGCATCGCCCTATCCCGGAGCTTCGCTGCAGGCAGCGGTGAGAAGGAAGAGCATGACATCGTTCCGGCTTATCGCGAGCACATCCGGTCGAACATTCGAATGGGTCGGCGCACGCTCAAGGTGGTAGTCGACGCCGGCAACGGAATGGGTGGGTTCATCGGAGCGCCGTTGTACCGCGATCTGGGATGCGACGTGGTCGAGTTGTTTTGCGAGCCTGACAGTCGATTCCCAAATCATCATCCCGATCCGACGGTCGTCGAAAACATGGCGTTTGCCATCCAGGCGGTGAGCGATCACAAGGCTGATTTGGCAATCGCGTTCGACGGAGACGCCGATCGCATTGGCGTGGTCGACGAGCAAGGCACAATCATTTGGGGCGACCAGTTGATGATTATCTTTGCTCGGAACATTCTGAAGGGGCGTCCCGGCGCGACGTTCATTGGCGAAGTGAAGTGTTCGCAAAACCTTTTTGATGACATTAAACGGAACGGCGGCAATCCAATCATGTGGAAGGTCGGTCATTCTCTTATCAAAGCCAGGATGAAAGAAACCGGTGCGGCAATGGCAGGTGAGATGAGCGGGCACCTGTTCTTCGCCGACAGATATTTTGGTTATGACGACGGAATCTACGCCGGCGCCAGGTTGATCGAAATACTGAGCAGCATGGAGGGGCCGGTTTCAAGTTTACTGGCCGATATACCGAGGATGGTAAACACGCCCGAAATTCGGGTCGATTGCACTGACGACAAAAAGTTTGAAGTGGTTCGGATTCTAACCGAAGAGTTCAAGAAAACTAACGAAGTAATTGATATCGACGGCGCGCGTGTTCTGTTCCCCCACGGTTGGGGGCTGGTGCGAGCTTCGAACACACAACCGGTGATCGTGATGAGGTTTGAGGCGGATAGTGAGGAACACCTTGATGAGATTCAGACCCGGGTTTCTTCAGCCGCGCAGCAATTGATCGACGGTAAACGCGTGTAGAGACGTGGCGAGAATTGTTCGTAGTTGTCGGTTACGGCACTACAAGATGCGGGCATTGAAAGTGTCACCCTGACGAATATCCCCAGTCTCGAAACCTTTCTTGAACCAACGGATTCGTTGCTCCGAGGTACCGTGGGTGAATGAATCTGGAACCACATATCCTTGCTGTTGGCGTTGAATCCGGTCATCGCCGATGGCGCTTGCCGCTCCAAGCGCTTCTTCGATGTCGCCGGATTCCAACACTCCCTTGAGCTGGGCGTGATGTGCCCAAACACCCGCGAGGAAATCAGCTTGAAGCTCGAGCATCACCGACAGCTTGTTAGCGTCCGCTTTGCTCACCCTTTGCTGAGCCGAGTTGACTTTCTCCATCGTCCCAAGAAGGTTCTGTACGTGGTGACCGATTTCATGGGCGATCACGTAGGCTTGGGCGAAGTCCCCCGGCGCCTTGAATCGACTCTTTAGGTCGTTGTAAAAGGCGAGATCGATATAGGCCTTCTGATCGGGAGGACAGTAAAACGGTCCGACCGCCGCACCAGCGATACCGCAACCCGAGCGTACTTGATCGGTAAAAAGTACAAGTTTTGGTTCTTGATATCGGGTCCCCATCTGTCGGAAGACTTCATTCCAAACGTCCTCGGTGTCGGCCAACACTGTTTCAGTGAACTTCTTGAGCTCCTCCTCCGCCGGATTTGTTGCGCGTGGCGCTCCGGAATTGGGATCATTTTGCGGAACCTGCTCTAACAGCTGGCTGGGATCTACACCGAAAAGCAACGCAAGAACGAGCAGAACGAGACCGCCGAGCCCGCCGATGGCCATCCCGCCGCCACGTCCGATTCCTCTTCGATCCTCAACATTTCCGCTTTGACGTCGATCTCTCCAGAGCATGATTTCATCCCCTTTTTGCGCTGTGACCGATTATCGGACGGCATTGGTCCGATCCATATATACGGCAAAGCGCGTGCCCTACATTAGGACCTGTCTTTAGCGATTAGGAGAACGCTTCCAAGTACTTGAGTCCGCAACCGGTATTGAATATCACTACTCGATCGTCCATCCGGACATCACCGTCCGCTAGAAGTCGCTTTAGTGCCGGCAAGCAGGCCGCGCCCTCGGGGGCCGCGAAGATTCCTTCAGCCGATCCAATCTCTCTTACCGCGGCAATCAGTTCATCATCGGTCACCGATACGGCCGTGCCTCCGCTCTTGCGCAGGATATCCAGCATTATGAAATCGCCAACGGCTTTGGGGACTCTCAGCCCCGCCGCAACAGTGTGAGCATCAGGCACATCGACACCGGCGGTTGCCCCGGCCGCGAACGCCTTTACGATCGGAGCGCAGCCTTCCGCCTGGACAGTTATCATTCGAGGCCGATACGCGCCAATCCAACCCATTCGTTCCATCTCGTCAAACGCCTTCCACATTCCGATCAAACCTGTCCCGCCCCCGGTCGGATACAGAATCACATCCGGCAGCTCCCAGTTGAATTGCTCCGCCAACTCGTAACCCATCGTCTTTTTGCCTTCCACGCGATAGGGTTCCTTGAGAGTTGAGACGTCGAACCAGCCCTCTGCTTGTTTGCGTTCGGCGATGATCTTTCCGCAGTCGGTTATCAGACCGTCTATCAACGTTACCTGGGCGCCGGTTTGTTGGCACTCTACGATATTCGCGCGTGGAGTATCGTTAGGCATGTAGATAAAAGCAGGCAGACCGGCCTTTGCGGCATAAGCGGCGAGAGCGCCCGCCGCGTTGCCCGCGGACGGCACTGCAAGCTTTTGGGCGCCCAGTTCTTTCGCCATCGAGATGGCGACGGCCATCCCACGGGCCTTAAACGAACCTGTCGGGTTGACTCCTTCGTCCTTTATAAAGAGGTTGGATAATCCCAGTTGTGCGCCGAGCCGCTCGGCTTTCAACAACGGGGTCATCCCTTCGCCAAGCGTAAGCTTGTTGCGATCATCCTCAAGCGGCAAGACTTCTCTGTAGCGCCACAACGACGCTACGCGACCCGCAAGAGCCTCGCGCGTGAGAGTGCTTGCGGCACGTTCAAGATCGTAGGCGACCATCAGCGGTTTGCCGCACTCGCAAAGATTGATCAGCTTACGAGCATCGTGCTCTTTTCCGCACGACGAGCAATAGAGATGAGTGACGTTCATCGGACTCCTTTATCAGAATTATGTAGTCAGCAGTATATTTGCGTGGTGCAAAGCAGGCAACTTGTAGGTGGAGCGAGGCCGATGCTAGAGTCAGAGGTCATTGAAGGAAGGAAGGAGAACGCATGGCAAATCGAAAAGCAACCATTGATACAAACAAAGGAACGATCACAGCGGAACTCTACGAGGACAAGGCGCCAATCACCTCGGCAAATTTCATAGATCTGATCGAGCGCGGGTTTTATAACGGTCTTAAGTTTCACCGGTACGAACCGGGGTTTGTCATTCAGGGGGGCGATCCGCGAGGCAACGGAACCGGTGACTTTACCGACCCGGAGACCGGCCGCAAACGCACCATCAAATTAGAGGTCTCACCCGAATTGAAGCACGGAGAGGCGGGCGCGCTGGCGATGGCCAGGTCTAGCGATCCAAACAGCGCATCCTGTCAGTTCTACATCACTCTGGGACCTGCAGCGTTCCTGGATATGAATTACGCGGTGTTTGGGAGAGTGCTCGAAGGGATGGATGTGGTTAAGCAACTGCGAGCGGGGGACTCGATGACCAGCGTATCCCTCAGCGAATGAGTCTCGCGCTGTTTATTCGAATCGCCACTACATCTTCAGAACTACTCTCCCGGTAATCTTTGCGGCGCGCATTTCCTCGAATATTTCATTCACTTGATCGAGGCTGCGCGTCTCGACCTGACACCTCACTCGACCTGCCTCGGCTAGTTCCAGCACCTCGCGCATATCCTCGCGTGTCCCGGTAGCCGAAGACATGATTCTCATCTCACGCATCATGATCGCGGGAAAAGACAGATCCTCCGCAGGCATCCCGACAACCATCAACGTTCCGCCCGACCTCACTGCGTAGAACGCCATGTCATAAGCTTTCTTTGCTGCGGATGTAACAACTGCAACATGAGCCCCGCCCATCTTGCGAATCTGTTTAACCACATCTTCGTTTAAGGCGTTCATTGTTATGTTTGCGCCAAGACTGCGCGCGAATTCGAGCTTGTCATCGGCAATGTCAACCGCGATCACTTCGGCTCCAAAACATTTCGCTATCTGAACCGCAAGATGACCCAGTCCGCCAACACCGAACACGACCAGACGTTGGCGGGGCTTTATACCGGAACTCTTGATGGCGTGATAGACGGTAACGCCCGCGCAAAACAGCGGAGCAGCTTCCTCCGAGGTCAACACATCGGGAACCTTAAGTACGTGAGAAGCCTTTGCCTTGATGAATTCTGCGTATCCGCCGTCCACAGTGGCGCCGGTAATCATCTGTTTGTTGCAAAGGTTTTCGCGGCCCTCCTTGCACAGTTCGCACTCTCCGCAAGTCCAATGGGTCCAGGCGACGCCGACACGATCGCCGAGAGCCAGGTTATTCACCGCAGAGCCCTTTTCAACAATCAGACCGACAGCTTCGTGACCGGGAATGAGGGGGCGCTTGATGATGCGAAGAAGATGGGTCCAGTCACCTTCCGCGATGTGCAGATCCGAGTGACAAACGCCGCAAGCTTGCACCTTTATCAACACCTCATCCGGACCAGGAACCGGCGTTTCAGTCTCTTCGATTTGAAGCGGTTCTTTGTATTCGCGAACGATGGCTGCTTTCATGGTGGTCTCCTAAGCGGCGTATGCTACTACGCGACGCGGTAAAGGTGAAAGGGGGGGCAGTAGTCCGTGGTTTCTGGTTTGTGGTTTCTAATTGTAGTTCAGGGTTCACGGTTCAGGGTTCAGGGTTCCGGGTCCAGGGTGCTGGGTTCAGGTTTCTGGATCCTGAACTCTGAACTCTGAACCCGGAACCCTGAACCAGAAACCACAAACCAGAAACCACAAACCAAGACCCCCGGACTACGGACTATCGACTGCGTCGTGTAGAATGACTTTGAATGCTGGTGCTCGGAATAGAAAGCTCGTGCGATGAGACTGCAGCGGCGGTGGTTGAAGACGTACGCGAAATTCGCTCGAATGTCATCGCGTCGCAAATTGCCACTCACGCGCCTTACGGCGGGGTAGTGCCCGAGCTCGCCTCTCGCGAGCATCTTGATCGCATCGCGCCCGTGGTTGCGCGCGCTTTGACCGAGGCCTGTGTCAGGCTGGAACAAGTCGATGGCCTTGCGGTGACTCAGGGGCCCGGTTTGATCGGCTCTTTACTGGTTGGAATCAGTTTCGCCAAGTCACTGGCGATGGTGGCACAAAAACCGATTGTTGGCGTCAACCACATCGAAGGTCATATCTATTCCGTGGCTTTTGAGAACCCGCCGGTCGCTTATCCAGCACTGGCGTTGATCGTATCCGGCGGGCACACGACGCTGTTTTTGATGCCTGAGGAGGGCCGTTACGGGGTACTCGGCCGAACGCGCGACGATGCGGCAGGCGAGGCATATGACAAGGTGGCTAAGCTTCTGGGACTTGGATATCCTGGCGGTCCGATCATCGATCGTCTCGCAAAAATGGGAGATCCGCGCGCGGCTGACCTTGTTTTCACCCTCCCGCGAATGGACTCACCGAATCTGGATTTCAGCTTCAGCGGTCTGAAAACCGCAGTGCTCCGCTATGTGAGAGAGCAGGGGATTGAACCAGTCGCGAATGGTGACCAGCCGGATCAAACAATCGTCGATTTGGTCTCAAGCTTTCAGGACAAGGTGATACGTTCTCTACTCGCGCGATTGAGGACCGCGATGCAGCGACACAAACCGCGGACGATCATTCTTGCCGGCGGTGTCGCATGCAACAGTGCGCTGAGGAAAGCGGTAGATGATGAGGACTTCGGGGCGCCGGTCTACTATCCGAGCCCAGTCCTAACGACCGACAATGCGGCTATGATTGCGGCTGCGGGCTACGCGAAATTGATTCGAGGAGAAGACCACGGGTTTGAATTCACGGCATCGACTTCTATGAAGATTGAGAACGTCGTGATGAAAGGATACGAGGTTCCTCTCAAAGCGAGATACAAAGTTTGAGTCGTTTTGAATGCGACCCCCTTATTTGGAGTGCGCCGCCTAATACGAATTGCGGGACTTTCGCATGTGCGGCGGCGCTTTGGTAGTGTGGTGCTAAACCATAGAAAAGCTTTGAGGGGCTCGGCTCGAATAGGACAAAGCACCGCCGCACATGCGAGAGTGACGCAATTCATAAAAGGGCGGCGCACTCCAAAGAAGTTTGCACAGAGTAGCCGGACCACGTCGCCTGGTTGATCGAGCCGTTTGGTGTGCCTAGGCATTTATGATTGAAGCGGACACAGTCTTCATGAAGAGGGCGCTGGATCAAGCGCGACGCGGCGCCGGCCTGGTGAGCCCAAACCCCATGGTGGGTGCAATTCTTGTCAAAGACGGGCAGGTGGTTGGCGAGGGCTTTCATCGATATGACTCGCGCAAGCACAGCGAGACCTACGCGATCGAGATGGCCGGGCGCCAGGCGCGAGGCGCGACGCTCTACTGTAACCTCGAGCCTTGTTGTCATCACGGCCGCACTCCGCCTTGTACCGATGCGTTGATTGAAGCTGGGATCTCACGTGCTGTAATCGCAACAAAAGACCCTTATGCGCAGGTCAACGGTAAAGGCGTGGAGCAACTCCGCGAAGCCGGGATCGAGGTTGATGTAGGTCTTCTGGAAGAACGCGCTCGGAAACTGAACGAGAGTTACTTCAAGTTCGTCAGCAGCGGACGGCCGTTTGTTCACGGAATCATCGAATATCCGAGCACACCGCAAGTTGATTGGCATCCCTCCAGCGAGTTCCTCGAATTTGCTTCGAAATACGATGCGGTGATGATTGGAACCCGCGCCGAGCTAAACCGGGTTGTCATCGATCGTGCGCTGGCTCGGGACCGTCATCGAGCACTGGTGGTCGTCGCAGACAACACCGACCGCGGTCTGCTGAAGGCTTTGCGGAAACGGGTAAACGGAGAATTTTCGGTTGTTCCATTCGAGAGACTACCTGACACCTCCGAAACCGGAAACGTTTTGAGGCTCGAAGACAGTCCGGGGTATGACGGTACCGAGCCGCGGATGAAGTCCTTGCTGGTGACGTTGACTCGAAGCGAGGTGACCAGCCTCTTGCTTCTTCCAGGTCTTCTCGACTCTAGCGATACCGCGTTCGGCGAGTTCGACAAAGTGACGCTCGCCGTGCCAAGCATTGCCTATGAGCAAGGCTTCTCCACCCGTTGGGTGTTCGGTGATATCGAGTTCGATCTTGAAGACGTAAGCATAGAACAAGCTGGACCGTACACCGAGTTGACCGGCTACCCATCACTTCAAGAGGTCGCTTGATCAAGGCGAAGAAAAGCCTCGGCCAGAATTTCCTCACCGACAATCGAGTCGCGCGTAACATAATCGATGCGGTGTCACCTCGCTCGACGGACATTGTCATCGAGATCGGTCCTGGTACCGGAGCGCTAACCCGGATGCTGGCGGAGCAAGCGGGCTACGTGGCGGCGGTGGAGATCGATGCGCGGCTTGCGGACGAGCTTCGCCGTTTGGTGACGGCGGACAACCTGTCGGTTTTGACCGCCGATGCTTTGACCGTGGATTGGGTGAACCTGATAACGAGCGTTAAGACCACGGTGAAGTCTCGTAATCGCGACGCCGAGCCACGCGCGCGGATTGTCGCTAACCTCCCGTATTACATATCGACACCGATAATCGAAAGGCTGCTGTCCTTGGGTGGCGAGGTGTTTGATATGACGCTCATGCTTCAAAAGGAAGTCGCCGATCGCATCACAACCGGACCTGGAGGCAGGGACTATGGCTACCTGTCGGTTATGGTGCAGTACTATTGCATCGCGTCGAAATGTTTTGAGGTCCCACCGTCGGCGTTCTCGCCCGCGCCGAAGGTTCAGTCGGCGGTAATTAAGTTGACGGTGCGCGAGCGACCGGCAGTTGAGGTCGCGGATAAAGTGAGATTCTTTGCGTTTGTGAGAGCCTCGTTCGCTCAAAGACGAAAGACGATTCTGAACAATCTAAAGGCGGCTTCCAGCATTCTGGAATTCTCGACCCCTCTGGAAACGGCTCTGGAAGCTGCTTCCATCGCGCCGCTGCGGCGTGCTGAGACGCTGTCGCTCGAGGAGTTCGCTTTGTTGGCCGGACAGCTGTTTTGTTGGCGAGACTAGATGTCGGCTCGACCAACGCAACTAACTTGTTATAATCCCTGTTCAGGCACCTGGACACGAAAGCTTCACATCAATAGGACTACGTTACACACCCTGAAAATATGGCAGACGACAAACTTGAAATAATACCGCTGGGCGGTGTCGGTGTGTTCGGCATGAACATGATGGCAATGCGCTGCGGCGGCGAAGCGATAATCATTGACGCCGGCATGGGTTTTCCCGAAGAGGACGCGCCCGGCGTAGACATCGTCATCCCGGATTTCAATTTTATCGATCAGTATCGGGATGAGATCTCGGCTATCGTTCTGACTCACGGCCACGAGGATCACATTGGCGCCGTACCGTTCGTTCTAAAAGAGGTCAACGTGCCGGTGTACGGCACACACCTCACGCTTGCGCTGCTCGAAAACAAATTACAGGAGCACGGTCTTTCGGATTCGACGACGGTGCACGCGGTTGAATCACGCGACCGCGTCGCGCTCGGAAACTTTGAGGTCGAGTGGATTCACGTCACCCACAGTCTCACGTCGTGCACGGCGGTCGCTGTTACCACCCCCGTCGGTGTGGTGATTCACTCAGGCGACTTTAAGATAGATGAAACGCCGGTCGTTGGTCCTCCCACCGACCTTGAACGACTCATCGAGTATGGCGATCGAGGTGTGCTCGCCCTGCTTGCGGATTCGACGAATGCGGAACGACCCGGACGCACCCAATCCGAGCGCGCTGTTGCGCCGGCGCTGGAAAAAATATTCGAGGAAGCACAGGGGCGGATCGTGCTGAGTTGCTTCACAAGCTCGGTTCATCGGCTTCAGATCGTGCTGGATCTTGCTCGCGACTACGGTCGACGGGTCGCGTTGCTGGGCCGGAGCATGCTGAGGAATGTTGAAGTCGCAGACAGCCTTCGCCAGCTGGACATACCTGACGGTATCTTTGTTAGCCCGTCGGAAGCCAGGCACATGGACGACGATCAGTTGTTGCTGCTGGCGGCGGGATGCCAGGGCGATCCGATGTCGGCGATGACCAAACTTGCGACCGATCAACATAAGAACCTGTCGGTGAGCGAAGGCGACACTGTAGTTCTCTCTGCGCGACAAATACCGGGTAATGAAGGCGCGATTTCACGATTGATCTCGCATTGTTACAAGCGTGGGGCCCAGGTCATCGACTCCAGCGTTGCCCGCGTCCATGTTTCGGGCCACGGCAGCCAGGAAGACTTGAAGATCCTGATCGAGGCTACGAGGCCAAAGTTTCTGGTGCCGATTCATGGCGAGCATCGGCAGCTTTACCGCCACAGGGACTGGGCGGCGACGTTGGGAGTTGTCGAGCCTGAGAACATCATAGTGTTCGAAAACGGCGATGTGCTCGAGTTCGGCGACTCGAGCGCGGAGATCACCGCTACCGAGTCGGTGGGCCGCACGTTTATCGATTCGAGCTACGAGCACGTTGAAGATATGGTCGTCCGCGACCGAAAGCATCTTTCATACGATGGAATAGTCGTAGCGATCGTGGCAATTAATCCCAAGTCGGGCGAACTCGAGTCGGAGCCGGAACTGGTGACCCGGGGCTTTATTCACGAGGTGGATTCCACGGAGATGCTGGCGGAGTTAAGGCAACTGGTCGAGCAGACGGTTACCAGCGCTACTCACGAAGAACAGATCGACTATGCGGTGATCAAAGAAAAAATTCGCGTGGCGTTGAAGCGCTTTATTCAGAAAGCAACCGGCCGGCGGCCGATGATAATCCCGGTGGTTGTCGAGGTCTAGTTGGTCGTTCAGACTTTGATTTGGCTGCGAGCACGGAAACGCGCTGTGGCGATCGCCGCGTTTCTAACAATCACAGTCAGTCTGCCCGGCTACGCTTTCTGGATCGAACCGTACTGGATTGAAGTCACACATCATAACATTGCGGCTCCGATAGACGTCCCTCTCAAGATCGCTCACCTCAGTGACATCCACACCTCCGGAATGGGTCGCCGCGAGCGCGCCATCCCCGAGCTATTAGAAGTCGAGCGGCCGGACATCATTCTGATCAGTGGTGACTCGATAAGTGTGCCTTCGGATTATCCGGCTCTCCGCGACCTGCTTACTCATCTTCGAGCACCACTGGGCGTATGGCTTGTACGCGGCAATCACGAGGACTGGTGGCCTGTCGAAGACGAGAAAGCGTTCTATGAATCTACAGGCGCCGAACTGCTGGTGAATTCAAACGCCGAGGTACGGCAGGGTCTTTGGCTTATCGGATTCGACGACCTCTACGGCGGATCTCCGGACTCAAACAGGGCGTTTGCCGGAGTTCCCGAGACCGCATACAAGATCGCGCTATTCCACTCACCGATGTTTCTCGACAGAATTGCCGGTCGCTGTGACCTCGCTTTCGCTGGTCACACACACGGCGGACAAGTTAGGTTGCCGGTTATTGGACCGCTTTGGCTACCGCCGTTCTCGGGAACTTTTGTTCGTGGCTGGTTCGAGCGTCAGGGCACGCGAATGTATGTCAGCCGCGGAGTAGGGACTTCGCTCCTGGATGTTCGTTTTCTCTCACGGC
>DASRIZ010000498.1:0-8456 GCA_035649735.1 Blastocatellia bacterium
AGTACTTTGAATCGACTTCAATCGCTGAGCGATAGAACGGCTCGGCCTCCGCGAATCGCCTCTGCTCGGCATAGTACGCGCCGATGTAGTTTTGCAAGAACGGCCACCGAGGCGCCACCCTCATCGCGTTTTCGGTCATAGCAAGTTCGCTCTGCCATGAGAAGTTCTGATAAAAAGTAAGTCCGAACAATATCGCGCCGGACAACAGCGCTGCCCCGGCAAAGACTTGCCCTCGTCGCGGGACGAACCGAGCGCTCAGCCAATCGAAACCCATAGCCACAAGAATGCAAAAACCGATCGAAGGCAAATAGAGATATCGGTCGTGCAGAAGCGATTCTTCCTGTCTAAACGCTTTCAGGTTTAGAACCGGGACAATAAAAACAATCATGAACGCTAGAGCGCGCCTGCCAACCGTCGACCGGCGGACAATCCATAACAGACCGCCCAGCAACGCTGCGATTGCCAGCCAGGCTCCCCAGAATCGCGGGTCCAGCGCCGACTGAACATAGGTGCTGTCGTAGATCACCGACAGCGGGTATGGGATCAACAGCATTCGCGCATATCTCAGCAGTACTGATGGAATGGTGATCAACACTTCAATCCCCGATGTATCCACGGACGTAGGTTCATCCCGGCGAAGAAACCCGAGTACGTAATATCGCATTCCCAGGTAGAGCACGATCGCCGCGAAGTACGGCGCTGTTCGCCTCGCGATTCGCGCGGCCGTCTCAACCACTTTTTCCCCGTGTCTCTCAAACAGTTCGCGAGCAACAAGAAAGAACGGAAAGATCACCGCGACTTCCTTGCTCAACATTGCAAGAAGCGCGAGCGCGACGCTCGCGGCCATCACGACTGGCGTCACTGCTCGGCCGCGATAATATCGCTCATACAACAACAGCGACGAAAGAATAGACACCGCGGCGAGCGGATCGGGTAGCGCTGCGACCCACGCGATTGATTCGCTGTGCACCGGGTGCAGACCGAAAAGCAACGCCGACGCCGCAGCAACTTCAAACGAAAGCTTCCACTCGCGCCCCAGACGATAAACAAGAAACACAGCCACAAGATGAAGAGCAATTGACACAGCGTGCCAGCCAAAAACCGCAAGCCCGAACAATTGGTGGTTGATAATCAGCGCAACGTTGAACAGCGGCCGGTAGTACGGGCCAACCGCGCTCTTGTCTCCCTCATTCAAAAACTGCCAGACGCCCTGCGTGAACATCCTGGGTATGTTGGCGAGCGAGTTGATTGTCGGGTTCTTGAGTATCTGAACTCGGTCGTCGTAGACGAACTGTCCGTCGAGGGCATTGACAAAGGCGAGGGCGGTTACCGAGAGGATCCCAATCAGCAGTAGACGTTCCAGCTGGTTCGTTCGAGCACGATCGAGCGCTTGCTCGCGTCGCTGCTGGCGAACCGACGGACCCTTCACCGGCGTCTGCCGTGAGGCTTCCGAATTAACCACTCGGCTCCGACGTTTTCTATTACGCGTCATCCAGGCTCGAATGTGCTTGAGTTCCGGTCACCACTTCATTAACCGCGTGATCAAACTGACGGCGGCCGGATCATCGGGGAAGATAACCGGCGTTTCGCTGACCCGGGCCGTACGGTCGCCGACTCGTTTTGCAAAAACCTTAACCGGGCACCCACACGCGCTGTAGATAAAAGTCAGCTCGCGCTCCTGACCGTCGGGCCATACATCGCGCACCGGCAAATCGCCAGGTTTTACTTTTGCATCGATTATTGAACTGGGGCTGCTGGATCCATCAACCGTCATGGTAGTGCCCTTGCCGTTGTCCAACAGCACCGTCAAGTTCTTTGGCTGAACCGGCTGGGACGTAGGATTGATCTTGCCGCGCCACAAGACTTCACCTGTCTTCTTGAAAATGAGTTGACCACCGCCGGGTTTTTCGCTGCTTACATGCATCGACATATGGAGTTTTCCGTCTGGCGTCGATTCGCCGTAGGCGTCCAGCACTGCGAACGTTCGGCCTTGCCCATCGTCAGGTTGATATCGCCGCTCGATCTGGGTAATCGCTTCGGCAATACTCGGTATTTTTGCTCCGAAATCCAACTCGACGGTGACCATAACGGCTTTGGCGACTTCCATCGTGACCAGCTCTTTGGATGAGGCCGTGGTTGGCGCAGGTGTAACGGTCGGCGCGGGCGCGGGTGCGGCGGGCGCGGGCGCAAGCGGTTGGGCCGTCTTTGCCGGAGGGGTTCGGTTTGCTTTTAGGGCGAGGATTACAACGGCTGCGAGTACTGCAACGACAAGAATTGAAACAACCGGAATCCAGCGCTTGAGGTTGCTCTGCGATTGGACCGCACGTGCAGAATCGCGGTCGCTTTTGCGCTTGTTCTTTGACATTAGGAATGCCTATCTAGATTATTGTCGCCTTCGTGAGCGTGTCCGTCGCAGGCCAACCGGGCGACCAAAACAATAACAAACGCCTCAACTTCGAGGCAACAAAACTCGAATTCGACACTTCATTTGGAGTGCGCCGCCCACCTCCGCATTCAGCGACATTCGCATGCGTGGCGGCGCTTTCGTAGTGTGGCGTAACGGCCCAGACTCTGGAGCGGTTGCCGCGGGCCGCCCGTCTCCAGCCTTCGAGCCGAGAGCTCTATCGTCCGCGAATTGCGACGATGTTGCCCTGAGTCTTTACACCACACTACGAAAGCGCCGCCACGCATGCGAATGTAGGTGAATGCTGACGTGGGCGGCGCACTCCAAATGTTGGCGAGCTCTTTAGGCCGCCAATCACAATTTGGCCCATAGCCTCTCGCTCGCCGCTCGAGCCTTCTCGTAGAGATCTTGATCATCGAATCCGAACTCTTTGTTCCTTATTACAAATTTGCCGTTCACCATTACGCTTTCTACCGAGGCCGAACTCATTCCAAACAAGAGATGCCACGCAAAGTTGCCGGCAGTCACTCCGGTGGGTGATCTGTAATCCAGTACGGTCAGATCCGCTATCGAACCTTCGCGCAACCCGGCTAGATCACCGCCAAAGGCTTTGGAGGCGAGCCGGTTATTGTTTGCGAGCACTCCCAGCCAATGCTCAGCGCTTAATCCGTTGTTAGCGTCCCGGCCTTTCAAAAAGGCGAGGCGGGTTTCCTCAAACATGTCAGCTCCAATGCCGTCAGTTCCAAGCACCACCCGTTCACCAAATTTGCCGATCGGCGCGTAGCCCACCTGATTGTTCATGTTGGATCGAGGATTATGCGCGAACCAAACCCCCGCTGATCGGGCTACATCGATATCTCCATCGGAAAGGTGCGTGCCGTGAGCGAGAATTGTGCGGCTGTTGAGCGCGTCATGCTTAGCCAGACGTTCGACCACCCCGAGGCCGTACCGAGTTCGCGCGTCCACAACATCCCATCTGTCTTCAGCCACGTGAATATGAAGCCCGGCATCAAACACTTGCATCAACTCAGCACAGTACTGGAGAGACTCGTTCGAGAGCGTAAACGAAGCGTGCGCTCCTACCATACCTCGAAACAACGGAGGCAATGTCTTCGATTCCTGCTCCGGGGAGTTTCCGGCCCATCGCAACAAGGCGAGGTTCTCATCCAGTCCCTTTTCTCGCTCCTGCGTTCCGCCTCGGTCGGTAACTTCATAGCACAACACTGCTCGCAGCCCGACTTTCGCGATGGCTTCTCGAACAATTTGAAGTGATCCGATGATGTGAGATGGAGAGGCGTGATGATCGAACAAACAAGTCGTTCCTGCGCGAGCGGCATCCATCGCTCCGGCAATCGCGCTCCAATAGATTGTCTCTTCGTCCAGAGCTCGGTCCAACCGCCACCAGACAAGTTCGAGAATCTCTTTGAAGTTTAACGGAGGTCGCGGCGGGCCAGGCATCCCGCGCGCAAGCGTTGAGTAAAGATGCGTGTGTGCGCAAACCATCCCCGGCATCACCAATCGCCCGCTGAGATCGATTACCTCGTCGCCCTCGCGCGGTTCAAGGTTGCTGCGGCGCTCGACTATCCGAGCGTCTACGATGCGCAGGTCCTTGCGCTCGATCGAAACCGGATCGAGTGTCGCGAGTGTTGCATCTTTCAAAAGGTATGACATTCAAACATCCTCTCTTGATTGAGATTCAGTTTCTCAGCGCAATCCGTTGCTCCAGATCAGACAGGTCAATGTCCGGTGGGACACGCAGCGGTTCCCCGACTGCGCGCCTGACCGCATCTACGTCCTTCAAACCATTCCCGGTTACCATTAACAACACTCTCTCATCTCGCTCAAAAGCCCCGGTATCGCAAAGTCTCACAAATCCTGCGTAGGCAGCGGCGGCGGCCGGTTCGGCGAACACGCCGGTCTCACGAGCGAGTTGCGGGATTGCGGAAACGATCTGGTCGTCGCTCACCGTCACGCCGAGTCCGCCCGATTCGCGTATCGCGCGAACAGCCATCGTGGCGTCGCGTGGTCTGCCGACGTTGATGCTGTCGGCGATTGTATTGGCGGAGCCTTCTCGCACGATTCCATCACCCTTTGCGGCGTCGACGATTGCCGAGGCAGCTTCCGATTGGATCCCTATCATCCGCGGCAGATGATCGATGAACCCGATTTGCTGAAGATCATTAAACCCCTTCCACAGGCCGCTGATAATGTTGCCGTCGCCGACCGGGACGATCACTGTGTCCGGCACATTCCATGACAGCTGCTCCGCGATCTCGAGCGCAGCGGTTTTCTTTCCCTCACGGGTGAAAGGATTGTAACCGGTACTACGCTGATACCAACCGCACCTTCGCGACGCTTCGATACACAAGTCGTAAGCTTGATCGTAGCTCCCCTCTACCAACACGACTACAGCGCCGTAAATCTGAAGCTGCGCAATCTTCGGCTCCGGAGCCGAAGCAGGCACAAAGATTACCGACTCCATTCCGACGCTCGCACACATCCCCGCAAGCGCACTACCAGCATTGCCGGAAGATGCGGTTGTAATAATCCTGGCTGCGGCTTCTTTTGCCTTGGCGACGGCCAACGCGCTTGGACGATCTTTGAAGGAAGCAGTCGGATTGCGTCCATCGTCCTTTATCAACAACTGACCGACCGCGTAGCGATCGGCGATTTGCGCGCAATTGTAAACGGGGGTCCAACCCACCGTCAGCGGAGGCACGAGGGATGACTCGTCAATCGGCAGCAGCGCCCGATAGCGCCACATGGTAAGGTTGCCATCGCCGGCGAGACTCGCCGGACTTATCTGTGCTCGAATGCGATCGTAGTCATAGACCACATCGAGGTTCCCGCCGCACGAAGCGCACACGTACTCGATGTCCCCGACGCGATGCTCGTTTCCGCATTCGACACACTTGAAACCCGAAACATTGTTCATCGGCGTTAAACGGTCTTTCGAAATCCGGACGTACTGCTTGCGCATTGCTATTCTAACTACTCAGATCCACAGTTCCTGCGTTACGAAAATGCGGGAGTCGCAGTCCGGTTTCTCTATCAAGCTTATAAGTCGACCTGCTTGGACTGTTTTTGCCTTGGATTCAGGATGTGGTCTATTGACAGCCAAAAGCTCCGGCTGTGATGAAAAAAGATCGGTGGCAAGCCCAGCGCTAGAAGGATCAAGACTGTGAGAATAACCTGATTAACCTGGCCAGTGATCAACCCGTAGATCAGCAGCGTCCCAAGCAGCAGCGATTCCGTAGCCATTATGTTCAAATAAATCGCGCCGATGAAGTAGCCCTGCTCGCGTTCGTAGATCAGATCGCAATACTCGCATTGCGACTTCATCCTAAAGGGTGCGCGATAGAGCCTTCCCAAACCGCATTCCGGGCACCTGAGCTTAAGGCCGTACAACAGAATTCGCTTCCCCCTCTTTGCGCCCATTTCGTCCTGATTACAAGATGATGTGATCGATCAAGCGCTGCCTCGGGTTCGTTTTCGCTCTTCAGCCTCAGTCATCCAGCCCCGCTTCAACTCTTCAGGCGGCACACTCGAAAGATAAGGCTTTATGTCAAGGATGGGCGTCCCATCCAACATATCAACCCCTCGGACAAACAGTCGCGCGCCTTCACGGCGGATCAACTCGACCACCGTCAAGCCGATTGGGTTAGGTCTGTACGGCGATCGAGTCGCGAAAACACCGTGCGGTCGATCATCGGTTGGCGGTGTCCCCAACAGCCTGTAACCCTCAGCCTGGTGAAAGACCCAGATCACGAAGAGGTGTGAGAAGCCCTCAATATCGGTCAGGCCCTCTTCAAATTCGGGGAGAATATCGATCGCGCCCTCGACTTCGTGTTTTGCGCCCCAGCCCTTTGGAACCTGCGCCGTTTCAGAATACGGGCTGCTGACAAATCCAATGGCTCGCATTTCAATCGTTGTCATAATCGTCACAGATGCTACTTGCCCCCGAGAAACTTCTTCGCGTGCAAAAGCTCGGGCAAGTCACCGTCCGCCTTATCGCATACGGCAATGAGCTTCACATAAAACTCTTTGGCCTTCTTCTTGTCACCCGCAAGCTCAGCCGCGCGTCCCGCGCCGTAAAGTCCCTTTAGCCGGTTGGGCGAGGTCATCAGCGACGATTCATACTCTTTGAGCGCGTCGCCGGGGCGCCCGAGTTCGAGCAACAGGTCTCCCAGAAGCTCGCGGGCCGGAATTATCGAGCCCGGCGTAACCGGATGTTTCTCTGTCGAGTCTTCGAGTTCTGCGGCAGACCGCAGGATCTTCAAGGCCTCGTCGTTTTTTGATTCCGCCTTCGCGATCCACGCCATTGCGCCGAGCTTCTGAATCTCGACTTGGGTCGGCCAGTATGGATCTTTCGAGTTGATCAGGATCTGTCGAAGAGCTTCGAGGCGAAGGACGTCTTTGGCGGCCTCGGCTGGGGCGCCGCTTCGAGCCGATCCAATTGCCCGGGCGAAAAAGGTAATCGCCTCGGCTTGTGGGAATCGGTTCCATGGAAAGCTCGCCGGGTAGAGCTCAAGTTTCGCGGCGTCCGCCCACCGGCCTCGTTCAACCGCATAACGCGCAGGCGCCGCCGCAAACGAATACGCCGAGGCTATAACATACCCGTCGAGCTTGTCGATGGTCTTCATCTCGTCGAGAACAAGTCTCGCCTTCTGAATCTGGCCGCCTTGCAGGTATCCGTAGACCAGGTAGTCCATCGCGTGAAGTTGATCGAAGGAACCGCTGCCGGGGTGGGTCATCGCTACCAGACGTTTAGCTGAATCAGCAGAAGCGATGTTCGATTGTATCGACTCGTGCCAGAGCCCGAGTCTGGTGAAAATATGAGTGGGCATATGAAGCGCGTGGGGAGACGAGGGCGCGATCTTCGCGTAGCTTCGTGCCGCCGGTAACGCAAGGCTCGCCAGCTCAGGATAGTCGTAACTGTGAATCACGTAGTGTGCGACGCCCGGATGGTTGGGCTCCCGCGCAATGACGGGGTTGAGGATTTCGACGGCGCGTTTCTGTTTTGCAAAGGTTTTGTCTACGGGACGCGAGCTAGCCGTACCGAGCAGTGATAACGCGTAGAAGATTACGGCTTCGCGGTCATCAGGGTATCGAGTATAAATCTGCTGCATGGCTTTCTCGTATGCCAGCGTTCGTGTCGGGTGATCGATCTTGTCGTGGTCTTTGTAGAAGGTCTCGATTGCGGCTATGTAATCTCGCTCGCGGTCCGTCTTGATTGGCCTGGAGCGGGCTTGCATCACTGCGGCGAGTCCCTTCTTCAGCTCCTCTGCTGTGGGAGGCGCCCAGATCGGATGGTACTGAGACATCGCGATCCCCCAGTAAGCCATGACGCAATCCGGATCCGTCTTAAGCACATCGTTGAAGGCTCTATCTGCTTGCTCGTAGCCAAATGAATGAAGGAGCGCATCGGCGCGGTTGAATTGTTTTTGTGCGGCCGGAGTGCAAGACACCCGAAAGTTCACCTGCCCGAGCTCCTCGTGGGCTCCGTGTTCGTGTTGGTGCTGGTCCTGGGCGCGTGCTGCGCCGCACAACGCCGCCACGAAGAATGACGACAACACAAGTTTCCCGAGTTTCATGCCGATCCTCCCTGATTGAAGTCCCGCTGAGCCGTCTCACTTGAAAGTTCGATGTAAGACTACTTCACCGAGCTGCTAGATAAGAGTCAATGGTAAGCGTGAATGGGACGTTGTGGCAATTGGGCAAGAAGGTCCTGCCCTCCGTCAGGAGGGCAATGTTTATAGACGCCGTGACGAGACGTCCCGCCCTCCGTCAGGAGGGCCATGTTTATAGACGTTGTGACGAGACGTTCCCGCCCTCCGTCAGGAGGGCCATGTTTATAGACGCCGTGACGAGACGTTCCCGCCCTCCGTCAGGAGGGCCATGTTTATAGACGCCGTGACGAGACGTCCCGCCCTCCGTCAGGAGGGCCATGTTTATAGACGCCGTGACGAGACGTCCCGCGCGCCGTCAGGAGGGCCATGTTTATAGACGCCGTGACGAGACGTCCCGCCCTCCGTCAGGAGGGCCATGTTTA
>DASRIZ010000499.1:0-9246 GCA_035649735.1 Blastocatellia bacterium
AATCAGGCACTACACCAAGGCCGACGGGTTAGCCAGTAACGCGGTTCGTGTCGCTTTTCGCGACCGTGATGGTGCGCTGTGGTTCGGCACAGACCTGGGGATTTCGCGGCTCATTCCTGGGCCCGATCCGCCTACATCGCCGCCTCCCATCCTGATCAGCGGGCTGCGCATCGCCGGCGATGTGCAGCCGATCTCGGCGCTGGGAGAAACCGAAGTGTCGGGACTCGTCCTCAACCCGACGCAGAATCAACTGAGCATTGACTTCGTGGGCCTGGGCTTCGCGGCCGGCGAGTCGCTGCGGTACCAATACAGGTTTGCCGACTCGGAGTGGAGTGAACCCACAGATCAGCGAACGATTAATTATGCAAGCCTGTCGCCGGGTCGTTATCAGTTCCAGGTACAGGCGGTGACCGCCGACGGCAACGCCAGCCCGGCGCCCGCCACCATCACGTTTACTATTCTCCCACCGATCTGGCAGCGCTGGTGGTTCGTCACGCTGGTCGCGCTGACGGTCGGGCTGGCGGTGTGGTTCATCTATCGCTATCGCGTCGCGCGACTGATCGAGCTGGAGCGAGTGCGAACGCGCATTGCCACTGACTTGCATGATGATATTGGCTCAGGCCTATCGCATATCGCTCTGCTGAGCGAAGTCGTGCGTCGCCGCGTGAATCGAGATGATCCTCCGGTGCGAGAGTCGCTCGCGCAGATCGCCGGCTCGTCGCGCGAATTGGTGGATTCGATGAGCGACATCGTTTGGGCAGTTGATCCCCGCAAAGATCACCTCAGCGATCTGACGCAACGTATGCGCCGATTCGCCAGCGAAGTCTTCACCGCGCGCAATATAGAATTTCGCTTTCAGGACTCAACCGAGGCCGAGGACTTGAAACTGGGCGCTGATGTTCGCCGTCAGGTTTTTTTGATCTTCAAAGAAAGCGTCAACAACATCGTGCGTCACTCCGCTTGCAAAGAGGCGGGCATCGAGTTCGGGGTTGAGCATGAGTGGCTGACCCTAAAGGTGAGCGATGACGGAAAAGGATTCGACAGTGAAGAAGAGAGTGATGGACATGGGCTGGTGAGCATGCGAGAACGGGCCAAAGCCCTGGGCGGCGATCTTGAAGTGATCTCACACAATGGCAATGGCACGACCGTGAGGCTAAGGGCACCAGTTAGTCGCCGCTCGACGCTATCATCATTGAAGTTTCCACCTCGATAGGTGGCCGCGCAAAGGTAATTCAACATAAGCGCTACCATAACAGGTGGTGGCGTGCCCGATTTTTTGGCGTAAGCTGTGCACTCAGCTACAGCTTAAGGCAGATTATGTCTGACAAACCGACGGCTCCGGCAACGCCCGTGACGCCTACGGCGATCATCAAGGTAGCTATTATTGAAGACCGGCGCGAGATTCGCGAAGCGCTAGGAATGTTGATCGGGGGCACGGAAGGATATCGCTTAACGGGCAGCTATCGCTCGATGGAAGAGTCGCTCGAGAAGATTGGCATGGAGCTTCCAGACGTAGTTCTGGTGGACATCGGGCTGCCGGGCATGACCGGCACCCAGGGAATTCATATTTTGAAGCAGCGTTATCCCGATCTTGCGATGCTGGTGCTCTCGGTTTACGAAGATGATCGCCGCATCTTTGCCGCTCTGTGCGCGGGAGCTTGTGGCTACCTGTTGAAGAAGACCTCGCCCGCGCGGCTACTCGAAAGCCTGAAGGAGGCAGTTACGGGCGGCGCCCCGATGTCGCCGGAAGTGGCGCGCCGAGTGATCGGGCTGTTTAGAGAGATACGCCCGTCCGCTGGAGCGGGATGTGAGTTGACCCCGCACGAGATTCGTCTGTTGACGCTTTTGGTGAAAGGTCACAATTACAAAACTGCGGCGAAGGAATTGGCGGTAAGCGTCAATACCATCTCGTTTCACATGCGGCGCATTTACGAAAAGCTGCAAGTACATTCCAAATCCGAAGCCGTGGCCAAGGCCATGCGCGATCACCTCGTTAGTTGAGCAAGAGTGTTCTTGCTGATCCCACGTATTTACAGGCATCACTGAGCTGTTGCTACCTATACGAGTGGCGACTACCCCCTTCAATGTCGAGGAGGCTACACACCCGGGTGGTGCGACTGAAGCAGACTTGGAGTATCTACTTACGTGTGTAGCAGCAAGATCACATAGCAGATCGTCGGATATCAGATTACTGGGAGGGAATATGAAAACTTTGAACACACATTGGAAACTGATTGCCTTTGCCACACTCGCGGTAATGGTGACCATCTGGACCGGAAGCAGGATGGAAGCAAAGACCGGCCAGGACGAAACCGCCCAAAGTGGTCGTGTCGGTCCACAGGTACGCGAGGCTGCAATTGGTGCTTTTGGACCGATCGGTCTCACCCATGGGCAGACTCTCCGGATCGGAATTAATGGTGGTGATGTCAATGGCATGCTGATATTGACCGTTTTCGATTGCGGGGGCAACATCCTCATGAGCAACACCTACATTCCTGGCCCGCACGTCACATGCGCAGTCTTCGACCTCAACGCAGATCAGCTTCCTCAAGGAGAGTTTGATAACTCGGGCAGGGCCGAGGTTGGTGTGAGATTTCATGGGGGCGGTGGGGGCGAGCGAATTGGATCCCTTTCTGCAACCGCGCAGGTGTTTGACAACCTCACCGGCAAAACCACCTTTGCACTTCAAGCCGGAGGTCATCCAGGGGGTATTAACTGAGCGAGGAGGCGAGTTCTATTCGATGAGGAGAGGCGAGGGCCCAGGCGGCTCGCACCAGAAAGGAACCTTATGACGACCCTCCGCAAAGTCTTCTCGCACGCGGTGGCAATCGCAGCGCTGGCGATGAGTCTATCCTGCGGTGAGCCGCTAAAGACCATCTCCATCCCGACAACTCCATCGGAACTCACTACTCATACTGTGTCCAGGCATTCCAGCGATCATGCGGGCCTACCCTGCATCGCAACCGGCGGCTCGTCGGATTGCTCGGGTGAGCCGCCGCCCGGCAGATTGCGCGTAGGTTTTGTGTATGCGTATGACTGTGACGATATCGTCATTAAGGATTGCTGGAGGTGGCAGAGTTGTGAGGCGCGGGGGTTCGTCCGCTTTGACCTGAGTGCGCTGAAAGGAAAGGAAATAATCTCAGCGACGCTCAAGTACGATGTTCTGTCAAATTCAACTACCACCTCGAGAGCTTCTTGCGCCGCCAGCCTTTTCGTGGCTAAGGATGGGTCGATCAGCTTCGACACGGCCGGCGATCTGGTAACCGGCGACCTGCCAGACTCCCCATCCCCAACCGGATCAATTACGGTTCCGGTGAATAACCAGGTGCGCAATTGGGTGCTTGGCACGGTGGAAAACTTTGGCTTCTTTATTGATGGCCCTGCCTTTTTGCACGACCGGAGAGACGGTTGCGACAAAGTCTCCGAGAAGTGCGATTCAGTACTCGGTAATTTCAGTCTAAAGGTGGAATACACCGACAAATGAAACGTTGATCAGTAGAGGATGGAGGACACCAATGAACAGAATCATTTTGCCCGCCTTGTTGCTTGGAGGCTTACTGGTGGCTGCGCCAGGCGCGTCGTCCTCGGCTCGCGCGCCGGATAAGCCGAGCTATCCCATGGTGTGCCGCGGAGGCGGAAGCATCTCTTCGACGCTTACGGTCAATCGAGTGACTGACACCGCTCAGTTCGAATTCAAGAAGGGATCTCGTTCGGCTGAGTCCGGGTTGGCCCCCGGTGAGTGCTCGTGGCTGGATCGCGGCATGCGCGACGGCGAGCCTGATGTTCTTATTCAGTATCCCGACAGGCCACCGAAGAAAATTGACGCGGGATGGATCAAGGAGCTCCAAGTCCCGGGCGGGTACTGGATGTTCTCTGTCTTTAACGATGGGAATAGACTCGTCGTGACAGACTCGAAGCCTTACAAGAGGATGCCAGACGACTCGTCCCGTCCGGCGCCAGTCCCTCGCGCAGAAGCGGATCGCGCCGACATTACCCGTACAGAGACTGTTCGCGTTCCATCAGGCGTTAAGCCGGGCACAACTTCCGGCGCGATGAGACCAGGCGCAGCGGCTGCCGTCGGAGGCAATGCCGAAGTCGCTCCAGCCGCAGACTTCCCGATGTTCGTCGCCGCCAACAGTGGCAAGATTGTGTTCCTGGCCGATATGAACGGAGGCGGCTGGAATGACTATGTGCGCGAACGCGCGTTGTCCCTCTCTGTGGACGACTCCGGGATTCTCTATTACGCAGACACCACTCAATTCCTCACTCGAGAGAACAGATTGGGCGGGCCGCCTCAAAGGATCGACATGCGAGTGCCGATTATCGATTTCAAGTTTGATTCGGCGGGTGGCATCGTGGCCGTGAGCAGTCAAGAAAACTGCGTGGTGCGGATGAACGATATCGGGGGCGGAGGGTTCATACGCTTCGGAAGCAAAGGAAGCGGGGACGGCCACTTCAACGTGCCGCAAGGCGTCGCGCTCGACTCGAAGAACAGGATCTATATCGCCGATACGGGCAACCATCGCATCCTGCGAATGGACGACATCAATGGCTCTGGTTGGGCCGCGTTCGGTTCATACGGCGGCGGAGCCGGCCACTTCAACTCGCCATGGCGGATATGGGTCGACAAGCGGGACCGAATCTACGTCGTCGACATGTACAACGCGAGAATTGTTCGCCTCGATGATATGGATGGCTCGGGATGGGTTACATACGGCGGCTTCGTTAGCCCGCGCTTCGTCACGACTGACAAGTTCAATCGCATTTATGTCGCCGACCCCGAAGCCGATCAGGTGATTCGCATCGACGACATGACCGGCAAGGGGAAGAAAATACTTCAGTTCAGGCGCGACACCAGCAGCGCGGAAGCTTTGAACAAGCCAGGTTCGCTGGCTGGGCCGGCTGCCATCTACGTGCTTCGACCTGCTCAGGGCGCCGATCGGATCCGTTGAATTCTGGGATTTTCACTTTGCGCTCATCAAGTCTCGGCGCGAGCCGGCGAGCGCCAGGATGGAAGCGTCTACGAGCTTTTCGATTTGAAATCAAGAAGGAGAACCATGATGAAGATCAAGAGCTACTTAATGGCTGCGGTAGGTTTCGGCATTCTGGTCGGATCAATCATACTCGCGCAGCCATTTGTGAGCCACAGTCAGAATCAAGTCCCTCCCATACCAGTGGAGGTGATCAATACGCCTCTGGAAATTCGCACCGTGGAGGCCCCGCCTTGTTGTGTGCCAAGGCAACCCTTTCGGAAGTTAGTTGGTTTAGTTGGTGACAATGGCGAGAATGCCGCATTTTCGAACTTCGTTGTACCCGGCGGAAAACGCCTTGTCATTGAGAATGTCTCGGTACTAGGCTCTCTCCCGCACGGGGAGCAATTGCAGGTCGGCTTCAATTACAGCAGCAGTCCAAGTTTCGTTATACGTCAAGACTTCCCAGTAACCTTTCAGATGTCTGAAGCCCTCCCACCGCAAGATTTTTACGTGGCAAGCCAACAGATGCGGGTGTACGTTGATCCTGGTTCAGTAGTAGAGCTCAGGGCGTTCCGCAACCCGACGCACGGTGCTTTCAAGGTGGAGTTTTCTATTTCTGGGTTTCTAGTGGACCTCTAGCTCTTTGCCTGATCCAGGTTTGCTTGTTCGGAAAAAAGGCGCTTCTGACCGGTGGCTCCGCATTCTAGCCGGACTGCAGACTGCTCCAAAGCATGAAATGTCCCGGTGACAATTCTTCAAACATCACTGACCTCAATCCTCCTGGTATTTGAGTCAGCCTTTCGGGTGCCCCCGGTCTAAATGTCTGATCCCAAAACTTTGGTGGCCCCTGGAGGATTCGAACCTCCAACCAAAGGATTATGAGTCCTCTGCTCTGCCGTTGAGCTAAGGGGCCGCAAGGCCTTGTTTGTCAACTACTGAAGGCCCGTTTCACAAAAGTCCAGACCAGCAAATTGTAGGGACTTCTGTAGGGACCTTATGCAGTGCATCCCACCGGATCTCCTTCCAAGATCGGTTGAGTATATATAACTTAGCGACAGACTTCTAGAACTGAAGAGCCATTATTGATCGAATGACTAAAAGTCCTCTGCTCAATCTCTCGTAAGTTGTTCTTATTCATTATGCAAAGTCCGTCAGAATATTGGCGGTGATCAATTACCAGAAGAGAAAAGCGGCGGGCTTTTACACCCGCCGCAGAACGTTCCATTTAGCTGACAGTCCGGAGATTCAATAGTGTCTCATCTGTCGCCGCCAGTATTGCCAATAAGTACGTCGAGGCCACCGCCGACAAGCAGGTCGCGTCCACCTCCGCCAACAAGGCGGTCGCTCCCAACGCCGCCCAGCAGGATTCCGCCCTTAGCCTGTTCGGCCTCCTCGACGGTGACCGGCAAATCGCTCAGGGCTTCCGCCTTGTGGCTGATGGCATCGTTCGTTGCGTTCGCTTTGCTTCTGTTTTCCATCCTTTAGCTCCTTTCACTAGATTAACGACGAGTTAGCTCAAAGGCTCCAGCTCAAGGTCGCTAGTTAACCATAGCGCAGAATGGCCATGGCCATGGCTACCTTTGGTTTCATCAGCCAGCTCATCTGCGACTGGCAAGTCAGCAAGTTGGGCTTCGCCTTCATTTTCGTTGTTGTGGTTGTTGATATAAACCCCTGAGGAAGTCCTCAGTGGCGCTACATTCTCTTTTGCTTTCATCTTAGTTCCTTTCACTAAATCAATATCCGCTTGCTTCGCGTTGACCCGGCTCGTCAAAACAGAGTCTGATCTACATATGTTAAGGCGGAAGCAATCAGCGAAAACTATCATCGGACTTTCTTAGCTCATCCACCCACTCAACAAGGACGCATCCTCCTCGCGTACATCAGTGACTCAATTCAATGCGGTCTCGGGACACGATGGCGTCTGAGAGCCGGGCGGCCCGAGCGGCGCCCTGTTCCCCGAAAACGCTCATTCAAAAGATTATTGGCCTCCGGCGTGTGCTGAGCATTCTGGCACAAAGCTTGTTTTAAGCAATCGCGCCGGCGGCGAGGGCCACCTGGCGTATGCGCGGGTTTTGCGATTAATCGTCGCAACCGTGCGTGGTTTACAACATCAAAGATCACCGACTCAATGGATGAATCCTGAGTCAGATCGAGCGAGGGCGACATGGGTTTACCAAATAAAGACGAAGTAAAAGGCAAATTTAAAGAAGTCAAAGGCGATGTTAAGGAGAAAGTAGGACGGGCTACTAACGATCCCGAGACGATCCAGGAGGGTCAGAGGGATCAGGCGGCGGGTCAGACCCAAGAGACATTCGGGAAGGTTCGCAGGAAAGTCGGCGACACTATCAAAGATGTCGGCGATGCGATCCGCAAGTAATTTGATCCGCAAGAACCGACCGGTCAAAAAGTAGCTTGTTGGAAAATCACCAGGCTGCGGACTATTTGGTTCTTTCGGCGCAACAATTTGTTCCTTATGCCGGAGGATCACTTCCTGGTGATTAGTACAAGATGAGAAGAGCCTATTTCTACGGCGAGGCGTCGTTCGCTTACGCAATTGCTCGAGAGCGGGAGAATCGAAACATCGAAATGCCCCCACCTGATTCCGAATCGATCCCGATTCTACCGGATGAGGAGCGTCAGCCTCCGGTTGACGCTCCTCCAGATCGCGCGCCGAGCAGACCGGAAGATCAACCGGATCCGCCTCCTATTCAGGAGCCAAATCCAAACGAACCGACGAGGCTGTTCTAGGGTGTCCGACAAACTCCTGGGAGTTGCAACAGATCAAACCCAACGACAAACTTCAGTTTGTCGGACCTCAAAACACCTCGACTATCGGATCGACCGCGGATTTTGGTATCAGCGCCGGCCAATACGCCACAATTTCTTCGACCTTTGGTCTCCCGCCGCCCAACCCGCACACCGTCGGCGGACCACTCAACCCAAGCGGTGCAAGCTCTTTTACAAAACGCTCGATGGTTGGCTTATCACCAGACCGCACCCCGATCCGAAGAAGCACCTCAGGTAGATCGGGTGACGCCATGCCCGCCAACTCTCCATGAAGAGCCCCCGCTCCAATGATCTCGGAATGGATCTTGTCGAACCTTAGACCAAGCGCATCAAGCCGCCGTCTCAGCATCGCTTCGGCTGCCGTCGCCTTATCAAAGGCTTGCGGCCACGAATAAACCAGCGAACCGATAGCCTTATACCCGGCCGAGTAGCTGATCGAAACCTTGTAGGAATCAGTCGCGGCCAGTCCCTTGATCCCGGAAACCTTTACGACATCCGGCGCGGATTGCGCGAGCTGGACTGTCGTGAAGTCGGCGATGCAATCGGGCGTGATGTAGTGTTGCGGGTCGCCCATCTCATACATCAACTGCTCGATGATTCCGGCGACCGTGATTCTTCCGCCGGTACCCGGGTGCTTGGTGATCGCGAAAGTACCGTCTTCACTTGCTTCGACAATTGGATAGCCAATGTCCCATAGGTCGGGAATGGACTGCCAATCAACCTGACAGTTGCCGCCGGTGCATTGCGCGCCGCACTCGATGATGTGACCCGCGATCGTCCCAGCCGCCAGCCGGTCCCAGTCATCCGAAGCCCAACCGAACTCATGAATCATCGGACCAAGCGTAAGCCCGGTATCGGTGCACCGGCCGGTGATGATGACCTGGGCGCCGCGATCCAGGGCTTCGGCAATTGGAGCTGCGCCGAAATAAACATTCGCGCTTTGGACCCGGTCTCGAATTGCTGACAGCGGTGCGCCGTCCTCCATGTTCTGGAGCAGAATGCCTTGATCTATCAGCTCATCGAGCCGGTCCATTATGTCGTCGCCGGCGACGATGCCGATTTTGAATTTGCCTGCGAGTCCCATCCTCCGTGCAACTTCCGAAACAGCATCGCTGCACGATCGCGGATTGACACCGCCGGCGTTCGCAACGACCTTGATGTTTTTTTCCACGCAAGCGGGAAGAATGCGGGACATCACGCCGATAAAATCATGCGCGTATCCAAAGCGAGGATCGCGGGCGCGCTGCTTTTGCATGATGGACATTGTGATCTCGGCGAGATAGTCGAGGGTGAGATAATCGATCGGGCCGCGCTCGACGAGTTGGACCGGGGCTTCGAGCGAGTCGCCCCAGAAGCCTTGTCCATTTGCGATCTTGATAGTCTTCATGGTGTCGACCTGCGTTCTAGTCTTGCAGAAGAAAAGCGCCGCCACGCATGCGAGAATGGCTGAAAGCGATAAAGGGCGGCGCACTCCAAAATGAGGTGG
>DASRIZ010000500.1:0-5130 GCA_035649735.1 Blastocatellia bacterium
ACTTCGCGCCCGGCGATAGGCGCGCGCGGAAAATTAGCATCACGGACGATATCGGGAATGTACATGGGTTCCCGACTAAACCAGACTCGGCCCGGCAGCCCGATCCCAGGGATAAAAGTGGTCTCGTGGCTGATGGCCTCAAATTCCGAGACCTCTATGGATTCTTTATGCCAAACCTCGACGCAGCGTAGCACACCCGCTTCCTTGTCTAGGCTCCATAGCGCCCCCACGTCCCATACCAGACTCTCACAGACGGCCTGAAGTATTTTTGGCGTGGCTTCTTGAAGAGTACCTGCCTGTGCCAGTATCTGTGTGACGGTATGTTGCGCCACGAGGCGCTGCTCGGCCTGCTTGCGCTCGGTAATGTCTTGCACCGTGCCGAACATGCGCCGGGGCCGGCCCGACTCGTTCCACATGACATCGCCCTGACTATGCACGAGTCGCACCTCGCCGTTGGGCCGGACCACTCGGTACTCCACGTCGTAGCGCGGGCCACCCCGAAGCGCCTCCGCCACGGCTTTAATCACGATTTGTTTATCTTCGGGATGAACCAGTTCCGGCAATTGGGCTAGATTGAAAATGCGTTCTTGCGGGCGCAGTCCAAAGATGCGGTAGGTTTCGTCCGACCAAGTGATAAGATCCGTATCGGTGTCGCGCTCCCAGTAGCCGACGTGGGCGAGGCGCTGGGCTTCCTCCAACTTGCGCTCGCTTTCGCCCTGGTTCCGAAACATCAATAAGCTGGTCAGGGCGTCTTCCAGCCGCCGGCCAATCTCCTGGAAAAGCCGTTCCTCCTGAGAGGTCCAGACTCGCGGGTAGGAGCACTGGTGCAGCCCTAACATGTAGGGCTTGCCGAGCTTGGGATAAATGGCCATGCCGATCTGCGATTGTATGCCGAAACGGTTCGCCGCCTCTGCCGGCAGCGGATGTTGCGATTCCGGACCGAATCGCACAGCACCGCTGGAAGCTCTGACGGTTCGGAACACTCTCTCGATTTCCAGGTCGACGGGCAGGTCAAGTCCCAGAGCGAAGATGCCGGGAAATTCCAGTCGAGTATGCTCCATCATCACTTTCCACGATGCCGCCTCTGGGTCACAGGGATAGACCAGCCACGCGCGATCGCAATTGAAGATCGTGAGCACTGCATCAAGCACATCGCTCATCATCTGTTCGAGGTCGTTGGTTCCTTGGATGGCTCGGTTAACCTGATCCATGCTCTCCAGGAACCAGAGATGGGCCTGGCGCTCCTCCTCGGCCTGCTTGCGTTCGGTGACGTCCGTCACGGCGCCCACGAATTCAAAGTTGCCCGATTTGTCTATGGAAGGATGGCCGACAACTCGAACGTATTTGACTGAACCATCAGGCATCAACAACCGATGTTCAAAATCAAAATCCTTCCTCTCTCGGGAAGCGCGGTCGACTATTTGTCGGACGATCGCCCTGTCTTCGGGGTGAGTTTGTTGGAGTATGAGTTCTACTGTAGGTTTAACCGTTGGGTTGGTTCCAAATATTCGAAAAGTTTCCTGCGACCAATAAATTTCCCCGTTTGCAACTTTCCATCCGAAGCTGCCGGTGAGGCTCAGCCTCTGCGCTTCGGCTAAATAGGTTTCAGCGCGCTGAAGAGACTCGTTCACCCGCGCCAGTTCCGCCGTACGTTGCGCGACCAATACCTCCAGATCGTCTTGAGTACGATGGAGCGCTTGCTCGGCCTGCCGGCGCACAGTGATTTCGGACTCCAATTGCGTGTTTTGGCTGGCCAGCTGCTCAAGCATGCCATTGACTGTTTGCGCGAGAGTGTCGAGTTCGTCCGATCCGGCGCGCGTTTCGATGCGGCGTGAGAGATCACCTTCGACGATGGCGGATGCAGTGCGGCTGATTTCATCCACCTCGGAAAGAAGTGAACGATGAATCAGCCACGCGATGACAGCACCCAATAACAGAACGATGCCCGTGGCGCCGGCAATCCCCCACCAGAAGCGTTCGACAAGCGACTCGAAGCGCGCGCTCTCACGGCCCATCAGAAGGTGGTATCCGCCCGGCAACATCACATGCGAAGCGACTACCCGCATCGTCGCTCCGCCGCCCAGGCCTATCACCAGGCCGTACGTTCCGGGTGCGTCTGGAACTTCTGCCGGCCACGCGGTCAAATTGCCGGCGAGCCGCAGTTTCGACGCGTCTGCCAAAACCATGATTTCATCGCCGGGCAAGCTCCTCAGCTGTGACTCAATCACAGTGGCAAGTGTCTTCGCGCCTTCCCTGTGAAATATATTCACCAGCCTTTGCATGTCCTCGCCTTGGACATACGCCTTGAAGGTCGAGATGTTCACGCGCCAGGCATACCATAGCGGAATCGCAAACAAGGCAAGCACGAGCACGCTGAGCGCGACGTAAGCAAGCGCTAACCTAAGAGGAGAGAATCGGAAGAATCTAATCATATGCGTTAGGCATTCATCCGGTCTGATTCTGCTTACGCGCGGGTCAATTTACAATGGCGTAGTCGTCTGAGATCCATCAGTAGAACGGTTGTAATCGAAATAAAAAGTTTGAGCGTTAAGGTACGGCACAAAGTCTCAAAGGTATCAATGAGCCTTACATCTCCGTCGCTCATTTCCAATACTCGATTTCTGTAGCCAAAAGGGATTCGGCAAGGGCCGTGTCATATCGACAATTTTAATGAAACTAGGCTGTCGATCCTGTTGGCAGATATCGGAACAGCGCGGCGGGTAACGGAACAATACTTTTCATCGGGCGGTCCGACCTGCTGCAGATGGGCAGTACGTGTCACTGTTAGAAGTTGATCGCTTTCGTTATCGTCTTGGGTAAGGCGCTCCTGGTCTTACTTCAAAAGCGTAAATTGAAACGTTGCCCCGGGACCATCATTGGGTACCGCCCAAAGCCGTCCGCCGTGGTTCTCTACAATCGAACGGCTAATCGCCAGCCCCATCCCCATTCCCTGCGACTTGGTGGTATAGAAAGTGTCAAAGATCTTTTCGAGATTCTGTGCATCGAGTCCAATACCGGAATCTTGCACAGCTACAAGCACTTTATCAGATTCCTGCGCAGAGGATCGAATCACCATCTCCCGCGGTCGATCCGTGACGGTATTCATGGCTTCGATACCGTTTATCACTAGATTGAGAATCAATTGTTGCAACTGGATCCGATCGCCCAATATGCGGGGAAGATCGACAGCCAGATTCATCTTCAGCACGACGCCGGATTTTTGTATTTCGCTTTGCGTCAGACTCACAACCTCTTGGATGACTTCGTTGATATCCAGAAGCGTCTTCTCGGTGTCGCCTTTTTTGATCAATGCGCGGATGCGTCTGATGACATCGCTAGCGCGGTTGCCGTCTCTGACAATACGCGATATCGCGTCACGCGCCTCGTCTAGATTCGGTATGGGGCTGGCAAGCCAGCGGAAACAGGCGTTGGCATTGGCAACCACGGCCGCGAGCGGCTGATTGATCTCGTGCGCGATAGAGGCCGTGAGTTCTCCCATGGTCGTGGCCCGGGTTACATGTGCCAATTCCGCTTGAGCCTCGCGCAAGGCCGCTTCGGCCCGCCGGCGCTGCGCGCGCGTGCGTAGCGAGATCACTCCATAGGCTAAGTTGTTTGCCAGTTCCGTGAACTGCTCAAGGTTTGTTTCATCAAAAGCGTTGGGTTCCTTCGAGTATAGAGTCAAGGCGCCAAACGTCGCGCCATCCGACATCAACGGCAGCGAGATGTTCGAACCGTAGCCGCGCTTGAGCGCCTCGGCGCGCCAAGGAGCGATGCTCGAATCGGTTTGAATACTTTGGGTCCACGAAGGTTTGCCGGTCCGAATCGCGGTACCGGTCGGTCCATGACCTCTTTCGGTATCTTCCCAGGTAGCTTTGACACTTTCGACGTACCCTTCGTTGTATCCCGCTTGCGCCACCGGCCGAATCGACTTTTCTGGATCAACCTCTCGGTAACCGACCCACGCCATCCGTAGCCCGCCGACCTCCACGAGAATACGACAGGCCGCCTGCAAGAGCTCGTATTCATCGGTGGCGTGAACCAGGGCCTGGTTGCATTGGTAGAGAGTCTGCAGAGTCCGATTCAGCCGGGCCAGGTTATCTTCACTCTGCTTGCGCTCTGTGATGTCGAGTAGGGCGCCGACCAATCTTATCACGGTCCCGTCGGGGTTTTTAATTGCCTCGCCCAAGCTTTGTACGAAGCGCACGCAACCATCAGGACGAACAACACGGCACTCGAGATCGTAGGGCTTTCCGTCGTGGACGACTTCATTGTAACGTTGCGTCGCATATTCACGATCGTCGGGATGAATAACATGCTCGATGAAATCCTGTCGCGACAACGACCCGCTCGCGGGATCACGTCCTAGGATGCGGAAAACTTCATCGGACCACCGACTTTGACCGGTGCGCATATCGACCTCATAGCTCCCCAGATGGGCAACCGCCTGCGCTTCTTTGAGTTGAGCTTCGCTCGACAGGAGCGCTCCTTCGGCATTCTTCCGTTCGACGATTTCGGCACGAAGTGCTTCGTTGCTCCGCTGGAACTGTGCGGTACGCTCTTGCACCTTCAATTCCAGCTCGTCCCGGGCGTGCCGAAGCGACTCTCTGGCGCGCTTCTGACTTGCACTCAACCAACTGATCGAGGCCGCAGAAAGGAAAAATACAATCATGCGCGGCAAGTCTTCCGCGCTTAACTCCAGAGTGGAGTAAGGGGAGGTAAAATGATAATCGATCAGCGCGACTGAAAGTGAACTGGCCAGCAGTCCAGGTCCAAGCCCGCCCAACCAACTGCTGAGCACGACGGCACAAAAGAACAATGAGTTGGGTGTGGGGTCAAAGTAGGTCCTCAGCAACTCTTTGATGAAAAGCGCGGCGACGACGGATAAGATAGCAAGTCCGTATCTGAGAAAAACCGACCCGATGCCGCGCCTCCATGTGTCACACTTCAGCATGACTACTCGAACGATTGTCAGCGTAGTCGAAGGAACAGACAAACATACTAGGCCTCAATTCAGCGATCTTCGTATCACATGCAGCGGAATATTCAGCAGAGTCTTCCGTACCGAACGTATTACAGCGTATTAATAGTGCGGAGAGTTAGAGGGACTCCGAGAAACCCGGCATCTCGTCG
>DASRIZ010000501.1:0-3858 GCA_035649735.1 Blastocatellia bacterium
GTTTACTGGTCGATCGACCGAAACATGAATGGCGAAGGCGGCTCGTACCCGATAGTCGACTTCTTTACCAAGTCTCGTTGGTCGCGCACCGGGACCTTTATTAAGTAAACGCCAGGATCGTTTACCAGACAAAGAGTAAACTCACGTTACCTCAGTTATGGTTGATTCTGATAACGTCGAGTCCCTCGACGCTCAACTCCAGCATCTGCGTTCAAACATCAGTGATTTGGGCTACCAGCTCGACTCTTACAGGACCAAGACTGCCGCAGCGCTTGGCGCTGGAGTATTCCTGATTTTTTTGGCTGTCCTTGCAGGCTACGATCTGGCGGTGGGGAAGGGCGCAGCCTGGTCGGTCCTCGGGATAACTCGTGAATCGATGGTTTGGATTGCGAGCGGGCTGGCAGTCGCGGCCGCGATACTGCTGTTGGTTGGGATTCGCCGCCTTAGAATGTCTGATACCGAGGGCCCAGCGCGGCTCGAATCAATGGAACGTGAATACGCGGAGCTGCTCGAGCGCAGGGATGCCGGCGCACAACACATCACTGGAAGTTGATGATCGTGATAGGCGAGCAGTTTACTGAAGCGCAGGCGGTTGCGTCTCGTCCATTATGGTTCTGTCCTGGTACGCCGCCGCCGCTGCGCGTCCCCAGCGCATCTCGGCAAAAGCGCACCGAACCTGAAAACAGACCTTGATCAACTCTGAGCTTGCTTGTCCATAGTCGAGCTGGCAGTCATTGATACAGACGGCCAACGGACTCCCCTCACCCGCTACATCGTCCCTGTATTCCCTTGTTAGCATATGTTCCCTTACATCTTAAGACGGAAACCGGCGAACAACACATTCACTTTCTATCTCGCCACTCTCTACGGGTCTGTGTCGGAGCGCGGAACAACCAAACACGGCGGATCCAGCCCCCCAATGGGCCAGCCGCTTGAGCAACCCCTTTTGCTTCTATAGAATGACCGAGATGCGGAATATTGCAAGAGCCTCGACTTATAATGCTCAAACAAGTAATTCATAGCTGGGAACGTAAGCTCTCGCGCCGAGACAACAATCGCGTCGTCAGACCGTTTGAGTGGGGAACTGAATCGCTCGATCCGGCCTACTTCCTCAAGGGTTCGGACAGCAATGGTTCGGATCAGCGCGACTCAGTTTTTAGATTCAACGAACGAGCGATCTCCGGGAGTCACGAGTTCTTTTCGTGGGAGAAGGAGCCGGCTTTCCACTTCGAGAACGGCTGGCTCTCCTTCCAGAGCGCAGTGAGGACTCCGTTCGCAGAGAACAATACAGCGTACGCTCGATACTTTCCTGTAAACAGCCAGCGCGGACGGTGGCAGGCTTCGCGCGCCGCCCAGGCCCGCGGCCGCGCGGTGGTTGTCTTGCCTCATTGGAATGCGAAGTCTCATGAGCACGTCGCCGTATGCGAACTGCTCAACCGTACCGGGATCGCGGCGCTTCGTTTGAGTTTGCCGTATCACGATCGCCGAATGCTGCCGGGATTCGACCGCGCCGACTACATGGTTAGCGCAAACCTCGGCAGAACCCTGCAGGCTAATCGTCAAGCTGTGCTCGACACGAGGGCGGCCGTTCACTGGCTGGAGTCGCAAGGATACGATCGGATCGGAATTGTCGGAACGAGCCTCGGTTCTTGTATTGCCTTCCTGACCTTTATTCACGAACCAAAGATAAAGGTTGGGGTCTATAATCATGTGTCTAGCTATTTCGGTGATGTGGTTTGGGAAGGGCTTACCACGGCGCACGTGAGACTAGGGCTCGAAGCGGCGCTAGATCGCGATGATGTCAGACGCGCGTTTTTGGCGATTAGCCCCAACGCCTATGTCAATAAACTGGCAGGAGATGAACGACGCGGTCTCCTTATTTCCGCTCGTTACGACCTGTCCTTCACCCCAGAACTTTCGCGATTATTGTTTGAAGAATGCGACCGGTATGCGTTGAATCTCGAGCGCGCGGTGTTGCGCTGCGGCCACTATACGCTCGGACGTGCACCCTATAAGTACTACGCGGGTTACCTCCTCGCGAACTATTTCAGAAAGCATCTTAATTAGCGAGCACGGTGTGTTTTTGCTCGAAGAGGCGCTTCATATCCGGGTCGCCCGCTTTGGCCAGTATAGTCTGTGTAGTCTTTTCGACTTTCTGTTCTTCACCGGATCTGAGCTCTTGTGGAAGATCGACGCTCTGCAGTCTTTGCCCGAACCGAACCACGTGGATCAGTTCGTGAGTAAGGACGTACATAAGCAAGGGTCCCAATCCAACCTGCAAACTACATGCGGCGCTCAATATGCGATGATCCTGGAGGCAGATTCGGAATAAGTCTTCTTCCTTTAAGATTATGGAGCCAGCCTGACGCTTGATGGCATAACAGACAGTTTGGGCGAGCGCTTGATCGGTGACTTCTGAGGAGTCCAGCGAGCGGAGGGTTTTGACTTCGTAAGGCATCCTGAGCCACTCTCTTGGAGCGACTTGATAATACTCTGACACCAGCTTTGCCGCGCGTTTGCGCGAATGGGTAACGATCCTCAATTGAACCGGGTTGAAGTATTCAGGGTGTCTTGACATGCTCGCCCTTAATCGATGATCTGTAGACTACCCAGCAGAAATCTAAATGTCCGACTAATCCAAGTCAAGGAATCCGAACAGTCAAGGAATCCGAACGCAATCTTGCTGGGCCGTTTTGAATCGTGTTACTATTCACCCGGTTAATGGAGTGATTAGTCATTCCGAGGAGTCCCGGTGTTATGCCCATGTACGAGTACATATGTGAGAAATGCGGTTCACATATCGAGGTGCTTCAGAAATTAAGCGATCCGCCTCTAAAGAGATGCACCAAATGCCGCGGCAAACTCGAGAAGACCGTATCGCGCACCAGCTTTCAGCTGAAAGGCTCGGGCTGGTACGTCACTGACTACTCCGGCAAGGATGCAGGTGGCAAAGGTGCTTCCTCCAGTTCCGACAAGCCGGAAAAAACTTCGGCCAAGAAGGCCGAACCTGCGTCATCGCCGGCAAGCTCGGGCGATGGCGATTAGTCAATGAACCCCCCACCCAAGTGCTTTGGATCAGGCTTAGACATCGGCCTTTTCTCAGCCCTCGTGTAACCGGACCGCAATAGAAGTGCAAGTTCGCAATCGGTCGTCGTTCTTACGGCTGAGTAGCAAAGCTGGCCGTTACTCTCAGTCTTTGAAAACCAACGTTGGCTTAGGTTCAAAGCATCTTAATAATGAGTCAACAAACTAATTTTGTGGTGGGCTCGTAGTAATAAAGAGAAAGGAGTCAAACATGGCTAGCTTCCGGGACCCCGCGAGGACATTCGAACCGATCGAGGTCATCGAACGGCTACTGGAGATAACGGACTACCTGGGTCACGAGCCAGTGCTGTACTTGTCGTCCAGCAACGACCTCGCGACATATTTGGACTCGCTTGGCTTTGATATCTATAGTTTGACGGCCGATACCAATGCGGCGTTTGGGACTGATTGTAGGAGCGTACTGGTTCTGCCAAACGGCAGCCGATCACACGATAGTTTGACTGCTCATTAAACACTGCTCGCAAAAAAGGAAAGAGGCAAAAGTGAGTTGCATTCACTTTTGCCTCTTTCCTTTTGTTAACTTTGTCGGACTATCCCCGCTTTTGTCCTTTTCTGACGTCTGCGGATGGCTTGTTTAGTTCAAGAAGATCGCTGCGCAGCAACTCGGCCAGCCGTACGTCTCCACTGCTTACTATTTTGCGTTTTGATACTGTAGCTCGCCCAAAGACCGGTAACGGGCTCAATTGGGCCGCTTTTCGCGCGCGCAATGCCGTTCGATAACGAGACTCGCGCGGGTTGATCTCGTATGCCGCC
>DASRIZ010000502.1:0-3039 GCA_035649735.1 Blastocatellia bacterium
GGCCTTCGTCTTCGGCTCGATGGCCACAGCGATCACCGGCTCCGGAAAATCCATCGCTTCGAGAAGGATCTGCTTGTTTTCGTCGCAAATCGTATCGCCTGTCGTGACGTTACGAAGTCCCACGGCTGCAGCAATGTCCCCAGCGAAGACGTCTTTGATTTCCTCGCGCTTGTTGGCGTGCATCTTCAACAACCGCCCGATACGCTCACGCGCTTGTTTAGTCGAGTTGTAGACGTGAGAACCGGTGTCGAGCTTGCCCGAATAAACACGGAAGAACGCCAACTGACCGACGAACGGGTCGGTCATGATCTTGAAGACCAGCGCGGAAAAAGGTTCTTTGTCCTCCGCTTTCCGGCTTAAGACTGCCGAACGATCCGTGGTCCAACCCTGAACCGGTGGAATGTCGACCGGCGAGGGCAGGAAATTCACGACAGCGTCGAGCAGGGGCTGGACACCCTTGTTCTTGAATGCCGACCCGCATAAGACGGGCGTGACCTTAATCGCGATCGTTGCCTTGCGGATCGCCCCCATCAATTCTTCATTGCTGATGGGTTCGCCTTTTACGAACTTTTCGAATACTTTCTCGTCGGCTTCACATGCGGCTTCGATGATTTTGTCGCGATATTGATGGACGATGTCTTTATAGTCGCTCGGAACTTCCTCGACCGTGTACTCCGCACCGAGCGTTTCATCCCGGTAAATGATCGCCTTCTCGTTGATGAGGTCGATGACGCCCTTGAAGGTATCTTCCTTGCCGAGAGGGTACTGAATCGGAACCGGATTCGCATGCAGACGCGAGCGCATCATATTCATGCAGCGCTCGTAGTCGGCGCCCGGCCGGTCCATCTTGTTTACAAATGCGATTCGCGGAACCCGATATTTGTCCGCCTGACGCCACACGGTTTCGGATTGTGGTTCAACACCGCCGACAGCACAAAAAACCGCAACGGCTCCATCCAGCACGCGAAGCGAGCGTTCGACTTCGGCCGTGAAGTCGACGTGACCCGGAGTATCGATAATGTTGATGCGATGGTTGTTCCAAAAGCAGGTTGTCGCGGCCGAGGTGATCGTGATTCCGCGCTCCTGCTCCTGCTCCATCCAGTCCATCGTGGCGGTGCCTTCATGCACCTCACCGAGCTTGTAGTTGATACCGGTATAGTAGAGAATCCGCTCCGTGGTGGTGGTCTTTCCGGCATCGATGTGCGCCATGATGCCGATATTTCGAGTTTTTTCTAGTGCAGTCGTACGTGGCATAGTTCCGGCCTCTCACCACCGGTAATGCGCGAACGCCTTGTTGGCTTCCGCCATGCGGTGAGTGTCTTCCTTCTTCTTGATCGAATTTCCGCGGTTATTCGCTGCATCAATCAGCTCGCCCGCGAGTTTTTCCTCCATCGATTTTTCGCCCCGCGACCGTGAATAAGTGAGAATCCATCGGATGGCTAAAGAAGTACGCCGCGAAGGATTGACTTCGACGGGCACCTGATAAGTCGATCCACCGACACGCCGCGACTTCACTTCCAGGACCGGCTTGATGTTCTCGACCGCCTTCTTGAAGAGCTTGAGCGGGTCGTCTTGAGTCTTCTTCTGGATGACATTCATCGCGTTGTAGAAGATGTGCTGCGCCGTGCTCTTCTTGCCGCCGTACATCATGCAATTGACGAACTTCGAAACCAACGTGCTCTGATACATCGGGTCAGGCAGGATCTCCCGCTTGACGATATGCGCTTTTCTAGGCATAGAAAATCCCTTGCAAATTTAAAACTGGATAACAGGCACCCACAGCCCGGTTTGCCCAGGCTCTCGGGTATGCCGCGGCGTCTTGCCTGCGGGTTAATAAACTTTCCTCAATTATCCTTTTGGCCGCTTCGCACCATATTTCGAGCGCGATTGCTTGCGGTTTGCGACGCCGGCTGCGTCCAGAGTCCCACGTATTACGTGGTAGCGAACGCCCGGCAAGTCTTTCACACGGCCGCCACGGATCAAGACGATAGAGTGTTCCTGCAGATTGTGGCCGATACCGGGGATGTAGGTTGTAACTTCAATCCCATTGGTCAGACGCACACGAGCAACTTTGCGAAGGGCCGAGTTCGGCTTCTTTGGCGTCGACGTATACACGCGAGTGCACACGCCTCTTTTCTGCGGACATTCCTGCAACGCAGGACTACTCGTCTTGTATTTCGGTTTCTGTCGACCTTCTCGAACCAGCTGATTAAACGTCGGCACGAACGATAAACTCCTAAAATCTTGGCGGCCTGCCAGGCGGCAAAGTTGCGCCCGGTAAAACCTTTTAATCTTACTCAAAATAGCTTGCGTTGGGCAAGAGGGATTAGCTACAAAAAGCCACAAAAAGGAGCGGGGACGGGGAATCGGGGGTCAGACCCCTCCCGCGCAACGGGAGTCATCATTGACTAGTTACTCTCGCTCCGCGAGAAGGGTCTGACCCCGGATTTCCCGTCCCCGCTCCTTTTTGTGGCTGATCCTCTTTACGTCGTCAGCCGTTCCTGCTGTGGTTGCTCCTCAGCAGCGATCTCGTCGGTCAATTCGAGTTCGGGTGGAGCTTCCTCAGCCAACCCTTGCTCGACTTCCTCCGAAACCAACTCGACGTTACGGTAGAACTCCAGACCCGTCCCGGCCGGAATGAGACGTCCCATAATGACGTTCTCCTTCAGGCCCCGGAGGTAGTCGATTTTTCCGCTGATCGATGCTTCGGTCAGCACGCGTGTCGTTTCCTGGAACGATGCGGCGGAAATGAACGACTCGGTCGAGAGCGAAGCCTTCGTGATTCCGAGCAGCAGCGGCCGTCCTGATGCCGGTTTTCCGCCGTTCTTCTTCACGCGTTCGTTCTCTTCCTGGAACCTGAACTTATCGACTTGCTCGTCGACGAGGAACTCGGTGTCGCCGACATCTTCGACTTTGATCCAACGCATCATCTGCCGGACGATGACTTCGATGTGCTTGTCGTTGATGTTAACGCCTTGCAGACGATAGACCTCTTGAATTTCATTCACGAGGTACGCCTGCAGTTCTTTTTCGCCGAGA
>DASRIZ010000503.1:0-2340 GCA_035649735.1 Blastocatellia bacterium
CGAACCTTTCGCGCTTGTCGAACTCTGGATATTTGGCCATACGCCTCCTGTTCGCGGGTTTACGTTGGAGACTCGGGATTGCAAGGTACAGTCAAGGTAAGTGCTCCCTGAGGAGGGAATTCCTACGCCAGCCATCGCCGCAGCTCTGAATTGTCGCGTAGCGCACAGACGAGGGGGCGTATCGTAGTGAAAAGCACCCAAGGCCCCGGCACGACATTCAAAATCATTATTCCCGTCGCGGCTCCTGGCGCGTGATCAGGCGGCGCCGTGTTTGGTGCGATCGACAAGAGGGCGCAACTTGCTCTTGTCCTGCATGGAACTTCAACGCCAGTGGAGCAGTTTCCTTCCCAATCTGCGCGTAGCTGCGCCGAACCCGGCTGAAAGGTTGAGCGCCGGAGAGGAACCCGCCGACAATTATGAGCGCGAAGCCAGGCAATTTAGTCGTGACCGTTTTGGTCGGCGGTGCGATCGTCGCGGCGCTTTACTTTGGGCGGGAAGTATTGTTGCCAATCGCCCTCGCTGTGTTGCTCAGCTTTGTGTTAGCGCCGCCGGTAAGATTACTTCAGCGGTTGTATTTGCCGCGCCTTGCGGCGATTACAATAGTCGTATTGCTTGCGTTTGGCGTGATCTTTGGGCTCGCTACATTGATGTTTGCCCAGGTCAGTCAACTAGCGGCGGATTTGCCGAGTTATCAGTCAACTCTGCGGGAGAAAATACAAGCGCTGCGCGGCGCGACTACCGCGAGCGGAACTCTCGAGCAGGCGTCTGAGGTACTGCAAAATCTGCAGAGAGAACTCGATCGGCCCAAGAGCGCACACCCGGCTTCTCCCGCGGCGCCGGCCGCCAGCGGAGCCCCGGATAGGCCGATTCCTGTTGAAGTGCGGCAACCAGCTCCAGGCGCACTACAAACACTGGCCACACTAATCGCTCCCCTGATCCATCCGCTCGCCACCACGGGCATCATCGTTATTTTCGTGGTGTTCATCCTGCTGCAGCAACAGGACTTGCGGAATCGACTCATCAGTATTGCCGGTGCGCACGACCTTCAGCAAACGACCATGGCAATGGATGACGCGGGGCAACGTCTCAGCCGTCTGTTCCTTATGCAACTGGCCCTTAACACGGCTTTTGGGTTGATTATCGGCGTGGGACTTTGGGCCATTGGCGTGCCAAGCGCTCCGCTCTGGGGAATGTTGGCGCTGGTTCTGCGTTTTGTGCCGTACATCGGCGCAATTGTAGCCGCGATTCTTCCGCTAATCGTGGCAACCGCCGTGGACCCTGGCTGGTCAATGATGCTGATGACGGCGGCTCTTTTCCTCATAGTCGAACCTCTGATCGGTCACGTGATCGAACCTATGGTTTACGGCCATAGCAGCGGACTTTCGCCAGTCGCGGTCGTGGCATCCGCGACCTTCTGGACATGGCTCTGGGGGCCGATCGGACTCATTCTCGCGACGCCGTTGACGATGTGTCTGGTGGTGCTTGGTCGGCATATGGAGCGTTTGAGGTTCCTTGAAGTTCTGCTTGGCGATAGGGCGGCGCTTACACCGAGCGAAATTGCTTATCAACGCATGCTTGCTGGTGATCCGATCGAGTTAACAGAGCAGGCGCAGGCTTTCCTCAAGGAGCGCGCCCTCATTGACTACTACGAGGAAATATTGATCGGGGCTCTCCGGCTAGCCTGGGCAGACTTGCAGCGGGGTCGGTTGGATCAACAGCAAGCGCTACGCATTCGCGACACAGTGTCAGAAGTGGTGGAAGATTTGGAGACTCACGAAGATTTGGAGACTCACAAGGACTCGAAAAACGCACTTTCAGCGGCAGAAGACGAAGGTCCGCTGGTAAAACTTCAACAATTGGAGAAGACGGGTGACGGTTCTCTGTCCCCGCAGATACGTCGGGCGGAAGGCGTGGTGCTGTGCATCCCAGGTCGTGGATTGCTGGATGAAGCCGTGGCGATGCCGCTCGCTCAGCTGCTGCGCCGCGAAGGGCTCTCGGCTGAAGCCAAAGAGGCCGAAACACTTTCGATGTCAAAGCTGTTCGCGTTGGAAATAAAAGGGGTGGCACTGATCTGTCTCTGTTTTTTGGAGCACGCGACACCAGCACAGTTGCACTACGCGACCCGTCGCTTACGCCGGAAAGCACCCGGAGTGTTTATACTCGCTACCGTTTTCGACGAGACCCGTCAGACGCCTCACTGCGATCCCCTACAGCTACAGGACGCTGAATTTCTGCAAGGCCCTTTGTCTGCCGGTGTCAGACGCGTCTCCGAGCTTATTTCCCTGGCTGAGCGTCGCATCGAAACCGATCAACGCCCTGCTCTGGCGACCGTTAAATGAG
>DASRIZ010000504.1:0-20871 GCA_035649735.1 Blastocatellia bacterium
GGGAGATTCCGATGCGAATCGCGATTCTTGCGCTGACCCTGTCTGCTGGCTTTATGTTCGGACCTGAACAATCAAAGCCGTCCAAGTCGTTGCCCGCCGATGTTGGTGCCGGCCGCGTCGCCTGGTTTGACATAACTACGACCAGTCTGACGAAGTCGAAGGAGTTTTACGCCAAGCTCTTCGATTGGAAGTTCAACCCATTGCAGGGCACCGACCAGGCGGTTGAGATCGTCTCGGGTGCGACGGCAATCGGGACGCTTCGAGGCGCCGAAGGTCAGATCAGCGCGTTCAACGGCGTGGTCTACGTCCAGGTGGCCGACATTCAGGCAAGTTGCAAGAAGGCGAAGGATCTGGGGGCAACCTTAGTTCCTGGGTTTCCTTTCAACCTGCCTGATGGGACGGGCGCCATTGGCCTGATTGCTGATCCGTCTGGCCACCCGCTGGGAATGTACTCAAGGACGCCAATTGCGCCGCAGAAGCCGACGGCAAAGTGACGACTCCGGCTCGAGTCGGATCGGCGGGCTCTGGGTGATGCGGATCTCGCATCCGCCAGACTTCAGTTTGTCGATAGAGATTCAGATCACCGAGTCGCGCATCAACTTCGCGCAAGCCGCCGCAGTTTACGTTTGAATTCGGCCGGATCGACACGGTGCTTGAACACCTTCACTCCATCGATAAAGATCACCGGGATATCGTGACCGTATTGATCTCGAAGCCGCGCGTCCAGATCGATATTGATCTCGTTTAGCGAGTACTCCCCGGTGCAACCTGAAGCCTCGATCGCCGCTTTTGCTTCCTCACACAAATGACAGCCCGGGCGACTGTAAATTGTCACCGTTGATTTGTTCATCTCACTCATAAGACGACGCACTCCATTCAAGCGCTTTGCTTGACAACCTTTCAGCCGACGTGCTAAAAAACCGATCAATTCATATTAAAGCAGTCCGGTAGCAAAGTTCAGGCTAGATGAGAAACGTTCAACAGAATTCATACAGTATATGTCGGCGAGGCGCGTTTTCAGCGCTCGTTGGAACACATCGTTCTAATCGTCTCTCTTTTGATGGACGGACGCGTGGAGACCTCCAACATGGACACCGTTCAAGATGCGAACCAGAAGGTTGAGGGCGAGGAAAAGCAGACAGTAACAAAAGCGGAAGAAAAAGCTACACCACCGGCGCCGAAAGCGTCAGCATCCCCAGACAAACCAAAAGCCGCCGTGAAGCCAGTTGGCACTTCGGCAGGGGCCAAGGGCAAGACTGTCGAAAGTGTGCCCGCCGATCCGGTCAATAAGATGCGTCGTACCATCATTTGGACCGCGGTGGGCGGCTTCCTTGCCACTTGCTTCATGATGTTCCTTCGATTCTTCCTTCCGAGAACTATCTTCGAACCAAGCACCGTCTTCAGAGTAGGATACGCGTCCGATTTCGGTTTTGGAGTAGACACCAAGTTCCAACAGCAGTACCGCATCTGGGTTGTTCGCAACGCCGAAAGGCTGTTTGTTATTTATGCCCGATGCACTCACCTGGGATGTACGCCCGATTGGAAACCAAGCGAGAATAAGTTCAAATGCCCGTGTCACGGGAGCGGCTACACCAACGAAGGAATAAACTTCGAAGGGCCGGCGCCGCGCCCGATGGACCGAGCGCACGTCGAGCTTGATCCGACGGGCCAAATCGTAGTCAACACCGCAAAATTGTATGAGTGGCCAAAGGGCGACAAAGGCCACTTCGATGATTCGGGCGCGTACATATCAGTCTAGTTCGGACTCGATGTTGGTAGACCCTTCGCCCGAGTTGCAAGTCTTCGCTATCGAGCGTCACCATCAGGAGCTTAGCAAATGGAACCTGAGAAGCCTGATAAGCCAGAAGTGAGAACCGGCGCGGGTGTCACCGTCGCTGAAGAAGCGCCGCCAAGCGTAAAGGAAAACATCAAAGAGGAACTCGAGCTCCTTAAGAAGAAGACCGCCAAGGAATCGGTCCTTCAGGAGATCGAAGATCTCAAAGACCCGACAAAGTCTCAGATCTACAAGTCGATGTTTCGGGTAAAGCACGAGCCGACTCCGCGCTCGCGGTCACTCGGCGTGCTCACCAATGTTTTTCTGCACCTCCATCCGGCGAAGATAAATCGCGATGCGGTTCGCTTTAGCTATACCTGGGGGATGGGAGGCATTACCTTTTATCTTTTTATCGTGCTGACGTTCACCGGCATTCTGCTGATGTTCTACTACCATCCGTCCAAAGGCCAGGCCTTCCAGGACATTATCTATCTCGAGAATGACGTGCCGTTCGGCAAATTGCTTCGAAACATGCATCGCTGGGCGGCCCATTTGATGGTTATTACCACCTGGCTGCACATGCTTCGTGTGGTGCTGACGGGTTCGTACAAAACGCCGCGTGAGTTCAACTGGTCGGTTGGAGTTGTGTTGCTGGTGCTGACGCTGCTGCTGAGTTTTACGGGATACCTGCTACCGGACGATCAACTTGGTTTCTGGGCGGTGACCGTTGGAACGAACATGGCCCGGGCGACTCCGGGACTTGGAGCAGAAGGGCCGTTTGGGCCGCAGATGGGAATGTCGCTTTACAACGACGTGCGGTTTGCGCTGCTTGGCGGATCGATAGTGGATGCGAACGCGCTGCTTCGAAGTTATATCTGGCACTGCATCGCGATCCCGACGATTGTCAGCGTGCTGCTTGCTGTGCACTTTTGGCGCGTGCGCAAGGACGGCGGAATATCGGGGCCGGCGCCGATTCAGCTCGAGTCAGAGATGAGAGCGCCCGGCGCAAGGGCGGTCAAGAAGCAAGTGGGATAGTTCGGTTTCTAGTTTCTGGTTTTTAGTTTTTGGTTCGACCTTCAACCAGAAACCATAAACCAGAAACTAGAAACCAGAAACTGGAGAAATCATGGATTGGGCACAACTCTGGACTATCGTATCGGCGCCCGACAACGTGCCAATTGTGGCGATGCTTTTCCTGGTTCCATTCTTTATGTGGCTGGGACTAAAGCAGGCCGCGGCAAATGATCGGCTAGCCGACCAGCTTGAAAGCGATCCCAAGCTGGCAAAGACGCACCATCGCAAGACCTGGCCGTGGAAGCCTCACTGGGCGCGTGAGCTGCACGTGTGGCCGTACTTGCTGAGGATCGAGTTTCTGGCGGTGCTCATCGTTACCGTGATCCTGTTCGTCTGGTCGATCACCTTAAACGCGCCGCTCGAGGAGCCCGCAAACCCGAACCTCACGATGAATCCGTCGAAGGCGCCATGGTACTTTCTTGGCCTTCAAGAGATGCTGGTGTATTTCGATCCCTGGATTGCCGGAGTGGTGATGCCGTCGCTGATGATCGTCGGGTTGATGGCGTTCCCGTATGTCGACTCGAACCCACTCGGCGTTGGTTATTACACTTGGAAGCAGCGCAAGGTCGCAATAGGTTCGTTCTTGTGGGGCTTCATCATGTGGATCATCCTGATCTTCATCGGCACGTTCATCAGAGGCCCGGGTTGGGTGTGGTTCTGGCCGGGCCAAACGTGGGACCACAACGTTCAGCTCTATGAGATAAATCGCGATCTCCCCGACATCCTGGGGATCACCTCCCAGCCGTGGAAAGGTATTTTCGGTTTGTTGGTTGTGGGAGCCTTTTATTTGATTGCGGGTCTTTTGATTCACATCGTGATCACCTGGAGCAAGTTCGAGAAGAAGATCTTCGAACGAACGACGTTGTTGCAGTACTCGGTGTTTCAGTTTTTCGCCATAACCGTGCTGGTAAGCATGCCTGTAAAGCTTTTGATTCGGCAGTTGTTCCGAATCAAGTATGTGATGGTTACGCCGTGGTTCAATATATAGAAGAGAAACCAGAATAGACCTATAGGACTGATAACATGGCAGACACTACGCAAAGCGAGCAGCTCGAGAAAAGGGCTCCGGACAAACCCGAGCCCGACCCGATTGCCGACAATTCGATGAGCGGCGCTCTACTGATATCGTCGCTGCTGTTGGTTGTCACGTTGATTTGGTCGCTCTATGACGAAGTCGTCGGCCAGCGTCCGTGGCGGAGCTATCAGCGGGACTTTGTCTCGAAGTATGGGGAGTATCTCGACACCGCAAAGGAGAAGCAGGGACGGTCGGAAAAGGAAATCATCAGCTCGCCAGAGTATCAAGCACTCGATGAGGCGTACAAAACCGAAAAAGAGGCTGCTGAAACAAAGACAAACCCGATCGACGAACAGAGCAAGCGAGTCGACGCCAAACTTACAGCCATAACCCCGCCATTCACCGACGCGCGATCCTGGATCGTCGCCAAGACCTACGAGCTTGAAGTTGCCGGCAGCGAGTCCAGCAAGAACAGCATTCGAGCGGCAATCGAAAAAAGAAAGCAGGAGAAGATCGACTTCACCATGCCCAACGATCAGGGACAGGAAGAAGAGAAGTCGATGACGTTTCCGGAACTCGAAACGCTGTACAACGGCCTGAGAGACGAGAAGGCCCGGCTGGGAGCAGAGCGCGTCCAGGCAACTCAAGCGCGCGACGCCGCTCAAAAGAAGCGCGACGAGTACATGCTGGACAACCTTGGCGGGCTGACGGCTGAGCAAGTGGTCGGAATCCAGAAAAAAGCCGAGGAGTTCAAGTACGAAATAAAACAAGTCAACGTTGGTGGCGTAGTCATCGATCGCTGTGAGTCCTGTCATCTCGGAGTCCGCGAGCCGATCAAGCTGACCAAGGCTGACATGGGTTGGACCGACGGCGAAGACCGCGACGCGGATGCCGCGGCCGCCGCCTTTGTGTCGCATCCAAACAAGGAGTTGTTAAAGACACACGACCCCGAGCGCTTCGGTTGTTCAACCTGTCACGGCGGAAACGGACGCGGAACAACCTCGGTTGATAAGGGTCACGGGCGATATAAACACTGGTTGTGGCCGCTCTACTACAAAGAGAACATCGAGGCCGGGTGCAATCAGTGCCATACCCGTGATCGAGTGCTGCAAGGCGCGGAGATCCTGAATCGCGGCAAAAACCTCTTCCAGGTTCGAGGTTGCGCCGGATGCCACCGGTACGAAGCGTTCGATCGCGAGTCCGATGCGCTGAGCAACGCCCGACAGAGCATAAGGACGCTCGAGCTGGAGCGCGATGATCGGAACCGCGAGGTCCGGCAAACCAGTGCCGCGGCTGATTCGGCCGCCACCGATGAAGAGGCTGCTCAGCTTCGGAAGAAAACTGAGGCGCTACGGCAGATAATTTCGCAGGTCGACGCGCGGATCGACCAATTCGATACTCAGGCCAAGTACCTGATGCAGGACGTCAAGAAAATCGGCCCGAACCTCAAGGAGGTTAAGGCAAAGCTGCGCAAAGATTGGATCCCGGTTTGGCTCTCCGATCCACAAGCATTTAGACCCGGAACAAAAATGCCCACGTTCCGGCTCGAGGACGACGAGCTAAAAGCAATCTCGGCGTTTCTCTGGCAGTCGGCGCTCGAAGTAAAGCTCCCAACTCAGCCGCCAGGCGATGCGGCTCGCGGTAAGGAGCTGTTTAAAACGCTGGGCTGTCTCGGGTGCCATTCGATCAACGGACAGGCGATCGACATGGGCAATCAAATCATAGGCGGGGATTTTGCCGCGAACCTCTCACGGGTGGGAGAGAAGGCAAACTACGACTACATCGTGCGATGGGTGCATAACCCGCGGCAGCGGCTTGCGCCATACTCTCCTTCTCTAAAACGTGACTTGACGCCGGACGACTACAAAAAGAAGAACCTGCCGTTCGTGTTTGACGACGATCATTCGAAGAGTCCGGTCGATGGGCGCGAGCTTCAGATCCAGAACATGACGGTGATGCCAAACTTCCGGCTCACCAATCAAGACTCGTATGACATAGCCACGTTCCTGATGGCACAGAAACGGCCGGGGGTGGAGTATCGCGGGGCATCCTTCCTCGACGATACCTCGCTTCTAACGCGGGGCAAGCAACTCGTACAACGATACGGTTGCGCGGCGTGCCACGAGATCAAGGGGCTCGAGGATGAGCAGCGAATCGGGACTGAGCTGACGTTGGAAGGAAGCAAGCCCATTGAGCGGCTCGATTTTGCGTTGCTGCAGGAACCAGCGATGCGCGGACATGACCCGGTCACCGGCGAAGAAACCAAACGCGAAGGTCGCGAAGGCTGGTACGACCACAAGGGCTTCTTCGAGAATAAGCTTCGGAACCCGGCCATCTACGACCGCGGAAAGGTCAAAACGGCTGAAGAGCGCTTGCGCATGCCGAACATCTACCTTCCCGAAAAAGACATCACCGCGCTTACTACGTTCCTGCTTGGAAGCGTTGAAACAAATCTCCCGCAGACGATGCGGTATAACCCGGGCGGCGGAGCGAAATCGGTCCAGGACGGCTGGTGGGTCGTTCAGAAGTACAACTGCATGGGCTGTCACAACGTGCTGGTGGGTGAAGACTCGATCTTGATGGGGCTGCCCATGTATCAGAGCGCGGACGACAAGGAACAACTCCCACCTCGGCTGACAAGCGAGGGCGCGCGGGTAAACCCGGATTGGCTGTTGCGCTTTTTGAAGGATCCTTCGCAAACGACTCCGGCCGAGCGCGCATCCCTGGCGCAGGCCGTTGCCGGTCATTCGACAAACGGAGGCGACGACTGGACTGCGAGTCTCGGGTTGCACGCGCAACCGGGCGCCAATCGCAACGGCGTGAGACGGTATCTAAGGGCGCGGATGCCCACTTTTAACTTCTCACCAAATGAGCTTCAGGCGCTGGTGAACTTCTTCATGGGTGCATCGTCCCAGGCGCAGCCGTACATAGCCGAACGCCTCGACCCGCTGGCGGATGAGGAGCAGGGAATGGCTCGGGCATTGTTCACCTCGAACGCCGCGCCTTGTTTGAAGTGTCACATGACCGGCGATCCGGGGCACGACGCGAAAGCAACCGCGCCGAACTTCTTACTTGCGCCCGAACGGTTAAAGCCGGCCTGGACTCGAAGGTGGCTGCTGGAGCCGCAGTTGATCAGCCCGGGCACATCAATGCCCTCGGAGTTGTTCAAGCGCGATGAGTCTCACGCTCGATGGGTGTTTAACGGGCCGACACCGCCTTCGTTCCAGACGTACGAGAAAGACCACGTCGATCTTCTTGTGCGGTATATGTTCCAGATTTCGGCTGAGGAGCAGAGACGGTTGGGGACGGGCGGAGGTGCTCCGAGCGCAACGCCCGCTACTCCACCGGCGGCCGGCAAGACGGCATCGGTCGATCGAAGGACTCGTCGCTCGAATAGCCGCGGGCCGATCGCCGCGATCCGAGCACCGTAAGGCTGTAGCGTAGACTGTCCAGTCTGCGCTGGCTATGCGGCGGCGGACGTAGCGTAGACTGTCGAGTCTGCGCTAATGGTTGGTTCCGTGAGTAGGCGCAGACTGGACAGTCTACGCTACATCGCGGATTGGATACCTTTGCCTCAGAAGTTTAGAATTAATGTGACGCTGACTTCTTACACTCGAGTAAGAGTTGAAACTAAAAGTCACGGAGAAAAGCAATGATAAAGAGAATAGGAATTGTTTTGGCGGTCGTTGCACTTGCTACTGCATTAATAGCCATCGGCTGCGGAAGGAAAAGCGCGAATAAGAATGCGGACGGTAAGGAAGACGGAGCTACAAAGCCACTATACGCCTCAAAGGGCGATGAAGGGACGATTACCGGAAAGGTCAGTTTCGATGGTGTTGCTCCTGCTCCCAAGAAAATCGATATGAGCCAGGATGCCAACTGCGCCGGCGCGCCCGGTGACAAGAACGCCGACGATCTGGTAGTCGCCGACGGCAAGCTCGCCAACGTGTTTGTGTACTTGAAGGGCGGTGTGGTTGATCAGAAGAGTTTCCCGACGCCGTCTGAACCGGTAACCCTTGACCAGCAGGGTTGCCGATATCATCCTCGCGTCATGGGTATTCAGACCAATCAGACACTCAAGGTAACCAACAGCGACAACACCACTCACAACATTCACCCGTCGCCAAAGTCGAATCAGGAATGGAACAAGCAGCAGTCGCAGGGAGCTCCTCCCATCGAGAATAAGTTCGCGCGGGCTGAAACTCTGGTTCCGGTTAAGTGCAATCTGCATCCGTGGATGAAGGCGAACATCGGTGTGCTGGCTCATCCGTACTTTGCGGTCACCGGGAAGGATGGGTCTTATACCATCAAGAACGTTCCGCCCGGCAACTACACCCTGGTTTTCTGGCACGAGGTGAAAGGCGAACAGACCCAAGCGGTCACGATTGCTGCTAAGGAATCGAAGACCCAGGACATCACCTACAAGGCTGGAGCCACGGCGCGAGCGACGTCGCTGGAGATCGGACCAGCGCTGATATTGCCGTAGATTCGAGTAGGTGATCACGAGGGTTTGATTGATTGATCAAAGGGACACGCCAGTGAATGCGAGACCGAACATCGGGCTCCACCGGCTCGCAATTGTACTGTCTTTTATGACCATTGTACTTTTGGGGGCCGGCGCGCTGGTGACCAGCAACGAAGCCGGAGACTCAGTACCGGACTGGCCCTTTTCGTTCGGGCGGTGGCTGATCAGTTCCAACCATTTCGTCGCCAACGTCCGGTTCGAGTACTCGCATCGGGTCATCGCGGGAGTTGTGGGGCTCACCACCCTATTGCTGGCAGTGTGGGCGCAATTCACCGAACGACGAGCGTGGCTGCGAAAGCTTGGTTGGATCGCCTTCGCAGGCGTCGTGGCGCAAGCCGGGATTGGCGGTGTGAGGGTGCTCTTTCCTGAGTACAAAGCCCTGATCGCCGTTCCGCACGCGCTGGTCGCCCAGAGCTTTTTTGCCGTCGTGGTGGCGATTGTAGTGTTCACTTCACGAAGCTGGTCGTGGGAACATCAGGCAAAGCCGGATTCACCCAAAATGCCGCTTCGTAAGCTGGTAGCGGCCACGGTCGGCGCAGTCTTGATTCAGCTTGTTCTTGGCGCGGGGTTTCGACATCAAGCATTCGGCATCATTCCACACATCGTTGGAGCGCTTGCGGTCACCCTATTGATCGTTTCGACGGTGATTGCGGTGATGCGGCGTCACGGCGATGACGATTATCTGGCTCGGCCCGCGAAAACAGTTCTCGTGCTGTTATTTGCTCAGCTTTGCCTGGGCGTGGCGGCTTACATTGCACGGTTGGCATCGGCGAGCGATCCGCAACCGCTCGAACCGATGATCTCGTTGACCGTTGCGCATCTGGTTGTGGGAGGGTTGACGCTTGCTACGATCGTTGTGCTGGCACTGAGGTGTTTTCAATTACTTTCGCCGGTTCGCGAGGAATCCGGTGATCCGGTTGGGGCGCCCTCGCTTAATTCATCTGCAAGGGGAGCGGCAGTATAGATATTATGGAATCACTGGCAGGAGAAGTTGCAATCACCGACAGATCGAGCTTATCGGTTGCCGAGAGACTTTCGGCGTATGCCGAGCTCACCAAGCCGCGCATAACCTTTCTGGTGGTGCTGACGGCGGCGGCGGGATTCTGCATGGGCTCCGGTTCGGGGATCGACTATCTCCGGCTTGTCAACATGTCGGTAGGAATCGCCCTGTTGTCCTCGGGACTCGCGACGCTGAATCAATACATCGAGCGAGATCTCGATCGACTGATGCGGCGAACGCAAGCGAGACCCTTGCCTGCAGGAAGGCTGATGCCGGCAGAAGCGGTCGTGTTCGGGATAATGTTGTCGGTTGTTGCCACTGCTTATCTGGCGATCTTGATCAACCCGCTCTCGGCGGTGCTTGGGGTGGCGACGCTTGCGAGCTATCTTTTTGTTTACACTCTTCTGAAAACGAAGACGACGCTTTCGACGGTGCTGGGAGCGTTCCCGGGAGCGATGCCCCCGTTTATTGGTTGGGTGGCTGCAACCGGATCGGTAACCGTCGAGGCCTGGGTGTTATTTGCGATTCTGTTTCTGTGGCAATTCCCGCACTTTCTTGCGATTGCCTGGATGTATCGCGATGACTACGCGCGAGCCGGAATAAAGATGCTCCCGGTCGTCGAGCCTGACGGTAAAGTCACCGGGCAACAGATCATCGCCTACACGCTGCTGCTTGTGCCGGTTAGTCTGCTCCCGGCAGCGACCGGGCTTGCAGGTATGACTTACCTGGTGGGCGCGGGAGTTTTGGGCATTGGGTTTTTGTACTTCAGCGCGCGAGCGGCGCTGGTTCGGACGACCTGGCAGGCTCGACAGTTGCTGCTGGCTTCGGTGATTTATCTGCCAATACTTTTTGGATTGATGGTGCTTAATAGGTAGAAAGATATATAGGTCCTATATGTCCTATAGGTCCTATATTTTGATGAAGGAGACTATGGGCAAGATCACAGGCGTGCTGATGTTCATCCTGGCAGTCGGATCGGTGCTGCTTTTTATCGGGCAAGATATGTTGTTCGGGAAAGTGCTATGGTGGTTTCCGGAAGGCATCTCCGAGCATTCGAAGGCTATTGACCAACAGTTCATGTGGACCCTCGTCGTCGTGGGCATCAGCTTCACCGCCGCGCAGTTCGCTCTCGGATATGCCGTCGTTCGGTTCGGACGCAAGGGGAACACGCGCGCAGTATACACGCATGGCAGCAACAAGCTCGAAATTACGTGGACGATGATCACTGCTGCGGTGTTTGTCGTGCTGGCGATATTGGGGCAGCGAGTTTGGGCGAACCTGCACCTGAACGAGGCTCCCGCCGATTCAGCGAGGATCGATGTTGTCGCCCAGCAGTTTCAATGGAACTTTCATTATCCCGGCGCCGATGGAACCCTGGGCAAGACCGAGGCGAAATACATCGACGACTCGGGGCTCAATTTCGTTGGCCTCGATCCAAACGACGCTGCCGGCAAGGACGATGCGCAGTTGACGACCCTGATTATTCCCGTTAACCGGCCGGTCGAGTTGACCCTGAAGTCAAAGGATGTAATTCACAGCTTTTTTGTTCCTGCCTTAAGGTTTAAGCAGGACAGCCTTCCCGGAATGGCTATAAAGGTTCACTTCACCGCAACCAAGGAAGGGAAGTACGAGATACCTTGTGCTGAGCTGTGCGGGAATCTTCACAACAACATGAAAAGCAACATGATCGTCATTCCCGGTGACGAGTTTGACCAGTTGATGGCGATGTCCGAGGAGAAGTTCAAAGAACAACTGGGCGCGTTGACAGATCGCTACCAGTATTAGGAATCGACAGGAGGCAGAAGATGGCAGACGTGGTGCATCCGGTTCATGGCGAAGTTCATCGTCATCCCGCGCCGACAAGTTTTATTCGCAAGTACGTGTTCAGCACCGACCACAAGGTTATCGGGATACAGTACTGGTGTCTTGCATTGTTTGCGGTGTTCGTAGGCATGGGGTTGTCGCTGCTTATGCGAGTGCAGCTGGGTTGGCCGGGTCAGGAATTCGCGTTTCTCAAGACCCTGTTTCCTACCGCTGCTGAAAACGGGACGATCTCCGGAGAGCTCTATCTGTCGATGTTGACGATGCACGGCACGATCATGGTGTTTTTCGTGCTCACCACAGCGCCGCAGGGCGGATTTGGCAATTATTTTCTTCCGATTCAGATAGGCGCGGCGGACATGGCTTTCCCCGTTCTGAACATGCTTTCGTTCTGGGTTACGTTCGTGGCGCTGGTGGTGTTGATGATGTCGTTCTGGGTGAACCTTATCAATCCGGACGACATGGCGAACGTGATAGGCCCAATCGGAGGCTGGACCGGCTACGCTCCTTTAAGCGCGCTTGGCGAGAAGGCTGGGCCGGGGCAGGGAACCGGAGTGGTTCTGTGGATCTCCAGCATCGCATTGTTTTGCGTGGCGTCGCTTCTTGGTGCGCTCAACTTTATCACCACGATGTTGAACATGCGGGCGAAAGGCATGTCGTTGATGAGGCTGCCGCTGACGTGTTGGGCATGGTTCACGACTGCGGTGCTCGCATTGCTTTCGTTTCCGGTGCTGCTGGCCGCCGGCATCCTGTTGTTGCTCGACCACCTGGCACTGACCAGCTTTTTCATTCCGGGCGGCACCTATCTTAGCGGGGAACTTGTTAAGGAACACGCAGGCGGGTCACCGATTCTTTGGCAGCACCTGTTCTGGTTCTTCGGTCATCCTGAAGTTTATATCGCGATTCTCCCGGGCATGGGGTTGACTTCTCATGTCCTGGCGACGTTTGCGAGGAAGCCGGTTTTCGGATACCGCGCGATGGTATACGCGATCTTCGCCATCGGGTTGCTTGGATTTTTTGTTTGGGGACATCATATGTTCATCAGCGGCATGAGTCCCTATTCGGCAATAGCCTTCTCACTCGTCACGCTGACGATCGGCGTGCCTTCGGCGATCAAGACCTTTAACTGGTTAGGTACGTTGTGGGGTGGGCAGATCCGCTTTACTACGCCTATGTTGTTTGCAATCGGGTTTGTCTCGCTGTTTGTATCGGGAGGGATCACCGGGCTGTTTCTCGGACAAACCTCGATAGACATTCCGCTACACGACACTTATTTCGTAGTCGGGCACTTCCATTTGATTATGGGTGTCGCCGCCATATTCGGAATGTTCGCCGGTACCTACTTCTGGTTCCCGAAGATGTTCGGCAAGTTGATGAACGAGGGTCTTGGAAAAATTCATTTCTTAATCACCTTCATCGGAGTCAACGCGATTTTCATCCCGTTTCACGTGATGGGTATGGCCGGCGCGCCGCGACGCTACGCCGGGCACGACAAGCTGAATTATTTACAATCGATCATGCCGATGAACCGGTTTATCTCGTGGGTAGCGTTTATCACGATTGCGGGCCAGCTCATTTTCCTGGTGAACCTGATTTGGAGCTGGATAAAGGGACCAAAAGCTTCCGACAATCCGTGGGAGGCGACCTCGCTTGAGTGGACTATTCCGTCTCCGCCGCCGCACGACAACTTTGCGGGAATCGAACCGGAAGTACACCGCGGACCTTATGAGTACAGCGTGCCCGGAGCGTCGAAGGACTACTTGATGCAGACTGACTCGGAAGGGCCCGTCGCGTCGCACGGAGACTGAGGGGATTTCCGATTGTCGATTGGCGATTGCCAACAGCGGTAAGCAAATCAACAAATCGGCAATCGGTCATCGGCAATCGAGAATTGGAATTATGCCAACGACGTTAGCAGCAGATGTAAAGATCAAACCGGGGCTTGGAGCGGGGGGCGGGAAACTCGGGCCCGGCGGAGGGGGTCCGTTTGATTCCGATCCTCAGGGAAAGGATTGGCCGCCCGGATGGACAAACGAACACTCGATCGAACCTGAAAAGTACCGAATCGGGATGTGGGTCGGGCTCGCAAGCATTCTGATGCTGTTCATCGCTTTGACCAGCGCCTACATCGTCCGCGGCGTGCCCGCTCTTAGTGGCGGAGACAGCGATTGGCTCCCTCTGGAAATGCCGCGAGTTTTGTGGCTCAGCACCGGCGTGTTGCTGTTGAGCAGCCTGAGCATCGAGCTCGCTCGCCGCGCTTTGAAGCGCAACGAATATGAGGGCTTTAAGAAGTGGATAAGCCTGACCACCTTGTTAGGTGTTGTCTTTCTTGCCGGTCAGCTTTTGGCGTGGAAACAACTCACCGCGCAAGGCGTGTACATCAACAGTCATCCGCACAGCTCGTTCTTTTATTTGTTGACGAGCCTACACGGGGTGCACCTGCTGGGCGGTGTTATGGCGCTCGGTTATGTGACGATCGCCGCGCTTAGGATGCGCATAGGGTTTAAGCGTCGAGCGGCGGTGGATGTAACGACGATCTATTGGCACTTTATGGATGGATTGTGGATTTATCTTTTTGGGCTGCTGTTCTTTTTTCGATGAGACCTTTAGGAGCGGAGGAGTATAGATGGCGGAAGCTAGAGCAGAGAGTTTAGCGGCGAATGATTGGAGCGGAGGAACTCATCCCTACCGCGTCGGACATCGCAAGCTGGGGATGTGGCTGTTCATCATGTCGGACACGCTGACGTTCGGCGCGCTACTTGTGGCTTACAGTTACGCGCGGTTCGCAAGCGCGAACTGGCCGACGCCGTTTCCGTTCCAACCCAGCATCATCTTCTCGACGACAATGACGCTGGTGCTGCTATCGAGTTCGCTGACTATGGTCTTTGCGGTGGCTGCCGCGAAACGCCACAAGAGAGGGACAGCCCGCAAATGGATCATCGCCACGATGGTGCTTGGACTAGCCTTCGTGGTCCTGCACGCGATGGAGTGGATTCATCTTATAGACGAAGGGCTCACGCCGTTCGAGCTGCCTGAGGAGTGGGCGAAAGCGTGGCCGGGCGCGTCGCCGCTGTTTGGATCGACGTTCTTCGGCATCACCGGGCTGCACATGTTTCACGTCATAACGGGCGTCATCTATCTGGGTGTCGTCGCCGCGCGCATAAAGAAACTGAACGACGACGTTGAGGTGGCCGGCTTGTACTGGCACTTTGTTGACCTGGTGTGGATGTTCGTATTCCCGCTGATCTATCTGCTGTCCGTTGATTATCACGGAGTGATCAAGTAATCAGGCCCTGAACTTTGCGAGGATGCCAATGGTGGAATCGAAGCTAAAAGAAATAAAGTTGTGGAACATGGTCCTGCTCGGACTGTCCGCGTTATCGATCGGAGCCGCGATATTGACCGTGGCCTCGGATCGCTTTAAAGCCGGGACCGACGATGTGTTTCTGGTTCTGGTTTGCCTGATGCTAGCGCTGTTGTTCGCGGTCCCGCCGTTGATGTGGGCACACGCGAATGGAATGCTTAAGAACCCGTTCGCGGATGAGGCGGATGAGGGGACGGCGGCGATCGAGGCCGAAGCAGCCCATGGAGTGCACGGCGGCAGCAACCGCGAGAACGTGATCGTGTGGGGCGGGTTGCTGGCGCTTACCGCAATCGAAGTTTTCCTGGCGTACATTCAGATTGATCCTACGCTGATGTTGATCATTTTGATGGGAGCTTCAATCATCAAAGCGGCGCTCATCGTCGCCTACTTCATGCACCTGAAGTTCGAGAGGCTGAGCCTGATCCTGACCATCGTGCCAACGCTTGTAGTGCTGCTCTGCCTATTCTCCATACTCTTCCCGGATGGCTTCCGGTTACGTACGATGAGACCGGCGGAACCGGCGCAGCAGCAGGTCGAGCACGAACAGTGATCACGCGCGAGAAACGACGAATTTCACGATGAAGAGCTTGCGTACAATTTTGGCTTTCTCGGCTGTCGTTGGCTTGATGCTTGTCGCGTCAGACCCCGCTTTCGCCCAGTGCGCGATGTGTAAGACCGCAATCGAGAACTCAGCCGACGCTGCCGCGGCTAGCAAAGGATTGAACCTCGCCGCTCTGGTGTTGCTGATTCCCCCTGTGTCGATTTTCGCAGGGCTTTTTGGAGTGTTTTACCGTTACCGGAAGGTTCAGGGCGGCAGGGAATAACGAACCGGCAAAGGCGTCTCCATCGACGTCCAACATTGCAGTGAGAGTCTTTCGCCAGGCTAGGGGCGCCCGCGGGTGGCGCCCTTACGAGTCTTTGGAATCATACATGTCTGTTAGTTTCTTACCGACGTTCAACGCGATGTTAAATGCGACGAGTGGAATCCTGATCGTCATCGGGTTCATCTTGATTCGCCGCAAACGTATCGCCGCCCATCGAGCATGTATGATCGCAGCGGTAACCTGCTCGAGTCTTTTCTTGATTTCTTATCTCGTTTACCACGTTGGCTTTGGAGCGGGAGTGACCCGCTTCGCTGGAACTGGTTGGGTTCGCACCGCCTACCACACGATTCTAATCTCGCACACGATCCTGGCAGTGACCGTGGTGCCTTTTGTCGTTGTGACCCTGAAGCGAGCGCTCAAGGGAGATTTCAAGCGCCATCGCGCCGTCGCTAGATGGACTTTCCCGATATGGCTGTACGTCTCGGTGACCGGAGTAATTGTATATCTGATGCTCTACCATTTTTATCCGAGCCGTTAGCTGATCCATGGAGTATCGGTTGAACCAAAGATATCAACCGCCTGCTGAGTGGTCGAACGTTGGCGAGATTCCTCGTTTCCCATTCGAAGACTTCGAGCAACTGAGAGCGGCCGCGGCGATTCGCAGCTTTAACCTCGGAGTCGATTCGTTGGCCGCCGCCAGATGGTCTGAGCGGTTTAACACCAGAGCCAGGAAAGCCGTGATTGCAATCCTATCCTTACTCCTGGTTGCAGCCGGCGTCGCCTCGGTGATCGCGGCCTTTTTAACTCGCGAGTACTGGCTGCTGGCGGCGACCCCGATTCAGGCCGTAGCGTTCTACCTTTCGCATCCGGCGTCGCCTATGCACAAATGGGTGACTATTGGTGGAGCAGTATCGGTCGCGGTGTTTTTGGATCTGCTATTTAACAGATTGCCGATTGCAGCGGCGCTCGTTGCCTATGCGGGATTGACATTTGCAGCGGTGCGAGCGGCCGGATACATAACCAACTCATCGTTTCGCAAGGCGTTGCTATCGGATGAAAAGATGTTTCTGGAGGCGTATTCCGGCGGGGCTTGCACGTTGCGGAACAATCAAACAAGAGAGGTCTATACCGCTTGAGATGTACGCGAGTTTATGGAAACAGACCACGGATTGGGCTGATCAAACAGATCTGCACGGATCTGATCTGTGTGAATCCATCCGATCCGCCCGATCCGTGTCGATTCCCGATTCAGCCGGTATCAACAAATATTTAGGACATTACCCTGGCACCGCTCCTACCGGTTCTGCGCGTTTTCGGAGACAATCTAAATCGTGAGCAATCATTTCGCTCCCAAGAGCAATAGCGATTCAACCACTCCTCGCGGCGGACCGAGTCGCAAGTACCCGTGGGCGATCCTTGTCGTCGTGGTCCTGTTCGTGGTGATTCCGTTTATCTCCTGGTACGGGAGTTGGTTTGGCAGACCGCTGTCGGACTCAAAGATGCGCGAGTACCTTCACGACTCGGAAAAACCACGCAACGTTCAACACGCACTTGCGCAGTTGGGTAACCGGATCATTGACCGGGACGAAACTGTGAAGCAGTTTTATCCCGATGTCATTACCGTATCTCAACATCCGCAATCCGAAGTGCGGATGACCGCCGCCTGGGTGATGGGACAAGACAATACCAACGAAGATTTCCACTCCGCGTTGCGCCTTTTGCTCAAAGACCAAAACCCAGGGGTGCGTCACAACGCAGCGCTGGGGCTGGTACGCTTCGCAGATACTTCGGGGCGGCCCGAGCTGGTTTCGATGCTCGAGCCTTACCTGGTTCGATCCGAAGGCGCGGGTATCGTCGAGCTGGTTATAAAAGAAGAGGGAATCGCGGTAGCCGCGAATGGTCCGCTCGCTCGAGTAAAACAGGATGACGGAAGTACGATCGAGATTCGCGCCCACGAAGCAGCGCGCGTCGAAACCGTACTGGTTGCAAACGGCGATAGAGTTGATGCGGGAAAGGAGATTATGTCGCTTGCGCCCTCAACCGAGCAGGTATGGGAGACTCTGAGAGCGCTGTACATCATAGGTCTGCCGGAAGACATTCCTTATGTGCAGCGTTACAGTCGCCCGGTTTCATCGAATCCGGATAGGATTGCCAAACAAGCCGCCGCGACTATTGAAGCCATCCGAGGAAGAGCCGGGGCGCAATAGTCCGGATCAAAGGCTACTAGTCGCTGACGTTCGGCGGTAACGGAGGAAAGCGGTTTCTTTTCTTGCCCCAGCCCTGACCTTCCACTATCTCCAGTCTCGCACGTCTTCCGAATAAACCATCGTCACTGATCCCAACCCTGATCGAAGCGCCCGACCGGCGGCCGGTAACGATCAACCCGGCGTCATTATCCGTGCCCTCATTGAACGGGTAATCCTCGTCATCGGGATCGGGTTCTTTAAGATAGAGAACCATACGCAGTCGTTGATCGCCGTCCAGAAACTTGACTGCCGCGGTGCCGTCCTCTTCTACCGCCATACGAATGCGCGGTTTTCCATTGCGATCTACGAGGGTGATTTCATTCGCAATAATTTTTTGCGGTTCTGTAGCAGTATTGGTCGCGACGTCTGTAGTCATGTTTGATCCTCGGTTCGATCAAACGCTCGAGTGATTTGCGAGTTCGAAATGGTTGTGTCGAGCCGTCGCGTTTGACGCCTCATTTGGAGTGCGCCGCCCTTTTCGCTTTCGATAACTAACGCATGCGTGGCGGCGCTTTCGTAGTGTGGTGCGAAGGACCCGAAAGCTTTTGAGCACCGAGCGAGCGGCAAACTGTGGTTGTCGTCCGATGTTTCGAGCGGAGCGAATCTGAATGTCTGCTTTGTCGGACTACCGTGCGGCTGCGGAGATCCGCCAGTTCGAACGGTTTCTCATTATTCGGGTGCTAAAAAGCCGGGCGAGAAACGAAAGGTCCTTCCACTCTGCGCTCAGAGCTTTCGGGGTCTCGAACCACAGCACGAAAGCGCCGCCACCCATGCGTTAGTTATCGAAAGCTAAAAAGGGCGGCGCACTCCAAATGAGCGGTCAAATGCGACTATCGGACTAAGGATTCAGGGTGAATCCCGTGCGGTTTTCCCACTCCGCGACGTCCATCATCTCGATTGCGTCCCAAGGACAGCCTTCGAGAAATGTCCCCTCGGGGCCTTTGCTGGTGCAGAGCTTGCAGCCGATGCACAGGTTTGGATCGACCTCAATGCGTCCGTTCGGGTAGTAGTCCTCATCCGGGACCCAGAACATGCATGCATCCACCGGGCAGTACTCGACGCAGGCCGGCGAGCCTGCGCATCCGGTGCAATTGTCCAGAATCACCGCGAGAATCTTTGGTTTCTTTTTCCTGAGGTCGGGCCGGCCGTGCGACATCGGCTCCATCTTTACAAACGTCTCGATCATCTCCGCAGCTTCTGCCATCGCATCTCCTAAGAATGACTTTTGTTAGTGTGAATCTACCATAAAGTCAGAGGATCAGAAAGGTATCGGGCAAAGACGCAAAGGACCGCTGAGACGCAAAGAAAGCTGTGGGGTCGCACTCCCACAAGCTCACTTAATCTGGCCGTTCGCGCGAGCTTTGTTCATCAGGGCGGTCACTTCCTGCTTTCTGTTCGCGAGCTCATCCGGGCCCAGATTCCCGACTTCGATATATTTCTGCAGACTCTCTGCTGATTTGGCGTAGTCCTGAGAGCTCTTGTAAGCGCCGTACAACGTGAGGTGAACATCGGGCAGGTCCTTCATATCCGGGAATGCTGCCGCTAATTTGAGCGCTTGTTTGCCGTCTTCGATCGACGCGGGGAGTGAACCCTTCAGAAAGTGATTCACCGCGCTGGTTTCAAGTACCAGCGCAAGCCGGCGCTTATCCGGCAGTTTCTGAGCGAGCGCCAACGCTTCGTTCAGACCCACACGCGCCGAGTCAAGATAGCCGGACTTCTCCTGTGCTGAGAGCTTTCTCGCGTTGAATTGCGCAAACCGTGTTCGGGTCTTCGCCAGCATGTGATGAGCTTCGGCCAGCACGTTGTTATTCGCGTAATTCGCGTGACCGAAAATCACGTGCGAGATCGATAGCCGCTTGAGACCGGTCGAGAATTTAGTCTTCTTCTCGCTCACCTTCCTGAACAGCTCGAGCGCTTTCTCGGCCATCTTGATCGCTTCCTTTTGCTTATCCGCCGAAGATTGATAAGTGAGCGCATCGGCCAGTGCGAGATAGGCAGCCGGATAGTTCGGGTCGTCGTTGATCGCGAGTCTCAATTCCCACTCAGCTTGCCGAGGCTTCCCGAGATAGTGCAACAGGTCCGCGAGCACGACTCGCGCAAAAGCGAAATCGGGATGCGCGGCAGTCACTTCTCTCAGGTCTTTTTCGACCTGGTCGAGATTTGCGACCGCGTTGAATCGGGCTTCCGCAAGCAGGGTCTTTGTTTCAAAGTCGCTGGGCCGGAGCTGGAGCGCCCGCTGAAAACTTTTCACTGCCTCTTTGTCGAGACCCAGTGATTGTTCGGCGCGCCCGCGATAGACGAGAGCTTCGGCGTAGTTGCCACCTTCGGCCCTCGATTTCGAATCGAACTTCTCGTTTGCCTGGTTGAGCTTTTCAATTGCCTTTCGGTAATCCTGTCGGTTGAAGAGATCGACGCCCGCCCGTAACAGGTCTTCGGCGTCTTTTGGAGCCTTCACATCAGGCGGCAGATAGACGTTCACAAATTCGCCCGGGTCCGTCAGCGTGTCGTCCGCGAGCCCGCTTTCGCTAAAGGCAAAGTTGATAGTGAAGGGATAGCTTTTGCCCGCTTCTACTCTCGTCGGCCACTCGCGTTTTGTCCCGGCTTTGGCGAATACCAGGCGGTGCTCGCCGGCGGGAACTCTAAAGGATCTGACGACGCCTCTTTGAAGCGTCGCCTCGGGCTTGTCATCGATGGCCACTTCGACTCCGTCGATGTCGGGTACTCGAATCTTCAGCAATCCGTATCCGCCCTTTGCCCCTTTCGTCGCGAGATTCGCATAGGTGACGACTGACAAGGCGAGATAGTTGGCTTCGACCGCCGTGGTGTTAGCGTGCGGGTGCTGTTTGTTGTTGGTCATTTGTGGGACGCGTTCGTCGAGATGCTGCACGATCTCGTCGAAGGTGACCTTACCGTCTTCGTTTCCGTCCGCGGTGCCGCTCAATCCTTCGATCAGACAATAGGTGAACACGCCGTGGTTGAAGTCATCCTTCTCATAAGACCTTTCTGTCTGACGCGCGGCCGAGATGAATCCGACGCCCTGGGGAATCTTGTTCATCAAGTCCAGGTATCGTTGATTCGTCACCTGCGAATCGTCGACGCCTCGGCCGATCAACTGAACACCGCCGCTGTAGCACGTGTCGGAAAGCACCAGGCCTTTTTTTGCTTGAAGTCCGTCAACCGTTTGCCGAAAAGTTTCCATCCTCAACGCGGTTTTCTCGGGGTCTCGAA
>DASRIZ010000505.1:0-8419 GCA_035649735.1 Blastocatellia bacterium
ACGAATCGAGACCGCCCTCCGTCAGGAGGGCAATGTTTATAGAGACGCGAACGAATCGAGACCGCCCTCCGTCAGGAGCGCCATGTTTATAGAGAGCTATGAAATCATTCCGCCCTTATAGCCCTCCTGACGGAGGGTGGCTATCCGTTCGGGTCTCAATACGCATGGCCCCCCTGACGGAGGGCGGACTCGATCCGTTCGACTCTCTATAAACATGGCCCTCCTGACGGAGGGCGGAACCGATCCGTTCGGGTCTCTATACACATGGCCCTCCTGACGGAGGGCGGGGATGTCTCGACCGCGTTCTATAAACATGGCCCTCCTGACGGAGGGCGGGGACGTCTCGACCGCGTTCTATAAACATTGCCCTCCTGACGGAGGGCGGGGACGTCTCGACCGCGTTCTATAAACATTGCCCTCCTGACGGAGGGCGGACTAAAAGTCGATGTTACTTGAACCCGTCGCAGTCACCGGAGCAACCGGATTCATAGCATCGCATCTGGTGCCAAAGTTGGTTGGAGCGGGCAGCCGGCCCATCCTGTTAGCCAGATCGTGGGATGAGAAAACCCATTTCCCCAGTTCGCAAGACCGCATCCGTTGGACCGAGATCGACATAACCAATCGCGACTCACTCAAGAAGATACTGCAAAAAGAAAAGCCGGCGGTTCTTTTCCATCTCGCTGGTGTTCGCGGACGAATCAACGACCCCGACGATGCTGCTGGATGTGACCAGATCAATTTCCACGCGACGGTTAGTTTGCTTGAAGAAGCGGTGCTCGCTGGTGTCCGGCGCATCGTTATCATCGGTTCCTCTGAGGAATACGGCAATCAATCGGGACCGCTGCACGAAGGCTTATCGCCTCGTCCCGAGACTCCCTACGGTATTTCCAAGGCGAAGGCGACGGAGCGCGCGTTGGAGATGCACGCTGGTGATGGATGCCCGGTGGTTGTGATTCGGCCGTTTAGCGTCTACGGTCCGGCGCAACCCTCCGATATGTTCGTAGCCGAGGCGGTTGACTGCGCCTTGCGCAACGCGCCGTTCAAAATGTCCCAGGGCACGCAGAAGCGCGATCTAATTTTTGTTGAAGACGTCGTGCGAGGGCTAATTGACGCCGCCGCGGCACCTGGGATCGAAGGCCGGGTGATCAATCTTGGGACTGGGAAAGCGCATCGCTTGCGAGACGTGGCCGAGGATATTTGGAGGATGACCGAAACTGAGGCGCCCTTGGTCATCGGCGCTCGTTACGCGTCGCCCGAGCAGCTTTACGACACCTGGGCCGATATCACTCTTGCCCGGCAGTTGTTGGGATGGGAACCGATGATCGACCTCGACACCGGGTTGATGCAAACAATCGAATGGGCACGAAAACATCTCGAGGCAAAGGTCGGGCTATGCCAAACGACGTAATCGTGCTGGGCGCCGGGCTCTCAGGCTTGAGCGCGGCCTACCACCTCGGCGGCGACTGTGAGGTCTTTGAAAAGGAGGACTACCTTGGCGGGCATTGCCGCACCAAGCGGGTGGATGGGTTCAACTTTGACGAAGGGGCTCACGTCTTTTTTGGCAAAGATGACTGTTCTCGCCAGTTCGTATGGGAGCCTCTGGGTCAAGAAATGATCGCGCATCGCGCCGAGATTTGGAACGACTATGACACCGTGCGTTACGGGCGATACCCGGTACAGGCAAACGCGAACGCGCTTGGGCCCGAGCTCTCTACTCGATGCGTGCTTGATTTTATAGAAGCCAGCCAAAAGCCTGAGGCCGAAGTCAGGACATATGAGGAGTGGTGCTACGCGTCCTTCGGAAAAGCCTTCTCCGATGAGTACATGCTCAAATACGCACGAAAGGTGTGGACGGTTGAGCCGTCGGAGATGAACACCGAATGGCTGGGGTCGAAGGTGGGAGGCCGAATCTCTCGGCCTTCACTGGAGCAGGTGGTTCGAGGGGCAATCGATCCGAATCCACAGGAGCTGAATTACCTGACCGACTTTTCATATCCGGCCAACGGCGGGTTCGGGCGAATTATCGAGCCGCTCGCTTCCGGCGTTTCAAGGGTGCGGCTCGGTTGCGGCGTCTCGCGTATCGAGAGCAAAGCGAGACGGATTACTTTTTCTGACGGCAGCGCGCGAGACTACTCGGCGGCGATCTCGACGATTCCGCTTCCGACTCTTGTTAGTTTGGTTGTTGATGCGCCCGATGAAGTGCGTGATGCCGCTGAGCGGCTGATGTGGACATCGATTCGATGCGTAAATCTCGGAGTTGCGCGCGAGAACGTCGGGCCGGGGCATTGGGTCTACTTCTACGATCACGACATACCGTTTTTCCGCGTGAGCTTCCCGTCGAAGTACGCGCCCGACAACGCGCCTCCCGGGCATAGCTCTATCTCATGCGAGATCGCCTACTCCCGTCGAAAGCCGCTGGATGAAAGCGGGCTTGTCGAGCGAACGATTGAGGCATTGAGACGGACGGGAATTCTGGAGAGCTCTGATCGAATCGTTGTCGAGGATCAGATCAACATTCCGTACGCGTATGTCGTTTACGACTTCAATCGCGAGGCAAGCTTGCGAGTGATTCATTCGTGGATGGAGAGCGTGGGGATTTATCCGTGCGGGCGGTTTGGTGAGTGGGGTTATCACTGGAGCTTTGAGGCGATTGAGAGCGGACGACGCGTGGCGCAGCGAGTCGCGAAACTCAGATAACAGCTGCGTTCCAGAATCGCACCAACGCAGAGGCTGTGTGAAAACTCCAGCAATACCCCCAACTTCAGTTGGGGGTTCTTTAGCTTTAGCCTAGGTGCTGGGTTATCAGGCTTCCCGATTCCGCTCCGGTCCCGCGCCGCCACTCGCGCCGCGAGTGGCGGCGCGGGACCGGAGCCATCGAAAACGAACAAACGAGCCGGTCGCCGTTCGTAGGTGGAAACTAAAGAACCCCCAACTGAAGTTGGGGGTATTACTGAAGTTTTCACACAGTCGTGGGGTTTTGGAACAGAAGGCTAATCCATGGCGCTGCAATTGAGACCGAAGTGATGCCAAAAGTCAGCGTTTGCATTCCCACATACAACACCGCGCGGTATTTGCCGGAGGCGATTGAAAGCGTGCTGGCGCAGGACTTCTCTGACTTCGAACTGGTGATATGTGACAACGCCTCGACTGACCAAACGCCCGAGATTTGTCATCGTTATACCGATCCCCGCGTCCGCTACGTGAGGTTCGATGAGTTAGTAAATCAAGCAGGCAATTTCAACCGCTGTCTCGATGAAGTAAGGGGCGAATTCTTTACCCTCCTGCACTCGGATGATTTTTTTCTTCCCGGCTTTTTAACTGACCGGGTTAGAAGATTGAACCAGCATCCGGAAACCGGTTTCGTCTTTGGTGCAGTGAAAGTAGTTGACTCGGACGGCGTGGTTACTGATACCACAGGCAAGTGGCCCGACGATCGCTCCTTTGGGGTCGGAGAGCTAGTTGAGCCTCTTATGTTCGGCTGTATAGTCTCGCCTCCCTCGGTGATGGTTCGCAAATCGTGTGCGGCGAGTGTCGATGTCTTTCGCACAGACCTGACCTGGGGCCACGATTGGGAATGGACAATCCGGCTGGCGGAAGCAGGCGCTGCCCTCTACGTGAGCGAGCCGCTTGCGGCATATCGAGTACACGACTCCAGCGGAACGGCTGAGGTTCTTAACGCAGCGAAAAACGGCGATCAGGAGAGGCGCATTCTGAAAGAAGCTCTTGCAAGAATGCCGTCTAATCGAGCCCGTAGATTACGGCGATCCGCCTTTAAGGCTCTGGCCCTTCGGCACATGTACTTTGCCGAATCGGCCCTGCTGGAAGGGCGCAGGGGAGTAACCCGAAACAACCTGCGGTATGCGGCGCTGGCGGATCCGTCGATGGCGTTGCGGCCTACTTATTGGGCATTGCTAATTGGGTCGTTTGGCACACTCAACTTGTATTCTCGCTATCGTGCGCTGCGCAACGGAGCGCACGCACCAGGCACTCAGTTGTGAAGGATCTAAAGTTAAGCGTAATCATTCCCACGCACAATCGCGCCGACGAGCTTGCTGCCACTGTTGCTTGTCTAAAGCGCCAGAACCTTGCTGCTGATGAGTATGAGATTGTCGTGGTGGATGACGGTTCATCTCCTCCTGTTCGACTCGAAGAAAGTAAGGGACGCCCCAATTGCTCGCTTATTCGGCTTGAGGGGGTGGAGAGGTCAGCAGCGCGGAATGCCGGCGCGGCAGCGGCGAGGGGACGCGTCCTGGTCTTTGTCGATGACGATATAACCGTCGGGAGCGAGTTCCTCGATGCTCATTTGCGCGCCCACGAAGAATGGCCCGAAGCACTGGTCGTAGGGTCGGTGCGCCTTCCAGATAACTTTGTTTCAACGCCGTTCGGGCGCTTTCGACAGAACCTCGAGCAACGCGGCATCCCACAATCACGCGGGCTTAAGACGATGCGCAACCTGTGCACCGCCGCGAATATGTCCGTTCCTCGAGAACTGTTTCAGAGGCTCGGCGGGTTCGATTGCTTGCTGAGGAGCAGCGAGGATCAAGATTTTGCTCTTCGTCACACTGAGCTCGAGGGAAAGATCGGGTTCATCCCGGAAGCCGAAGGCATCCATAACGACAACGCGTTGGATGTTCGTAGTTACTGTCGTCGCGCAGAGTGGGGCGCCGAGCACATGACGCTCTTCTGCAAACGTTATCCCGATTGGCCGGACAACGTCGAGCGCGAGCGGGTAAATGGACCGGTGATGTGGGGACGCGAGCCTCTTTTTTCCAGCTTGCGGAAATTGCTAAAGCTGATACTTACCGCCAAACCAGTTTTGGCGATGTTGACCTTTTCTGTTTCGGTTTTTGAACGCGTCGCGCCGAACAGTCGGGTGATCGACCGGTTGTACCGGCTGCTTCTCGGCGCTCACATACTTCGAGGGTATCGAAAGGGAAGAAGGAGAGCCGCGATCGCAGATCAGTCGTCAGCGATCGGCAGTCAACTGGCCGAAAGCTGATGACTGGTCGCCAATAGATTGTTTCTTATGCAACGTATTCTACACTTCGCCCAGGATAGCGATACCAGCGGCTTTTTCCCCCAGCTTGCTAAATGGCACGATCGCAGCCGCTATAAAATGTTCTTCGCCACGCTCAATCCGATTGCGCCATGGCTGCGCGACTACATGGAAGCACAGGGAGTCGAGTGTTTCAGTTGCGATTGCACCAGTCGCGCTCAATTTCCTCTGGGTATGATTCGTCTGGCGCGATTCCTGCGCAGGAACAAAGTTGACATTCTGCACACTCATTTATTTGAACCCTCGGTTATAGGGCTGCAAGCGGGAGTGCTGGCTCGCACCCCGGTTCGCGTGTTGACTCGGCATTACTCGGACTATCACACTCGAATAAATAAGAAGTGGCACGTTCGACTGGATCAGCTTTGCACTCGTCTGAGCCACGCGGTAATCGCCGTATCACAACACACGACTGATCACCTGGTCTCAGTGGAAGGCGCAGCGCAAGAGAAGGTCCACACTATTCTTAACGGGATAGATTTTGATCGCGCGAAGCTGTCTGGGCCGGATGCACGTGAACGCATTCGCAGAGAGTTCGCAGCCGAACAATCTTACCTTTTGCTCATCGTTGCTCGGCTCCACCCGGAGAAGGGTCATCAGTATCTTTTCGAAGCGCTCCCAGAAATCCAGCGCCGAGTGAGCCGACCGGTGCGGTTACTGGTTGCTGGTACGGGGTCGTTCTTCGATGCTGTCTATCGAGAACAGGTACGAGCGCTTGGCTGCGAGGATATGGTGTCCTTTTTGGGGTTTCGCAAAGATTCGGCTGATCTGATGGCCGCGGCGGATCTCGTCGTATTGCCAAGCCTCGCTGAAGCATTCGGGTTGGCGCTAACGGAGTCGCTATACATCGGTACTCCGGTAGTCGCCAGCCGTATCGGCGGAATCCCTGAAATCGTCGATGACGGAGTGGATGGGGTGCTGGTGCCTCCCGCCGACAGCGGCGCTTTGGCCGCCGCAATTGTTGATTTGCTAAATAATCCTGAACGGCGAATGAAAATGGCTGGAGCGGGTAGCGAGAGGGTACGGGGACGATTTCGTTTTGAAGATATGGTTCGCTCGTATGAAGCTGTTTATGAAGGCGAAATCGGCGGTCAATCGCGAGCTGCGAGTCACCCGATAATGTCGAGTAGTGGCAGTTGAGGTCCGATAGTTTATGCCGGAAGTTTCAGTCGTTATTCCAACATACAACTCAGCACAATATCTGGCGGATGCGGTTGATAGCGTGTTGGCTCAGACCTTCCAGGAGATAGAAGTTTTAGTCATCGACGATGGGTCCATCGACGAAACCGAATCGGTGATGAGCCGATACGGAGCGCCGGTTCGCTACATTAAGCAAAGTAATAGCGGAGTTGCGGCAGCGCGCAATCACGGCATTCAGGAAAGCCGTGGCCGATATGTTGCTTTTCTGGATGCCGATGATACGTGGCTCGCTGAGAAGCTGGAGAAACAGATGAGAGCGTTGGCAAGCGCGGCTGAGGCCAAGTTTTGCTATTCGGCTTTCACCGTTGTGGACTCGGATCTTAATCCGCTGAGGGTCAGTCGGAGCAAACGTTATGGATCAGCTCTCGAAGATCTGCTCCTCCGGGGCAACGCGGTTGGCAGCATATGTACCGTCCTATGTGAGCGCGCGCTGTTCGATATGCTGGGTGAGTTTGATCCCGCCCTTAGCCAGTGCGCAGATTGGGATATGTGGGTTCGGATTGCCGCGCACACCGAGTTCGTTTACGTAGACGAGCCGTTGGTTACTTATCGTCATCATGGCGGCATGATGAGTCGCAACGCAGCTCTGCTGGAGAGTGACAGCTTGCGAGTGCTGGAAAAGGGATTCGCGCTGCCGGGTCTTTCTAACTCCTTCCGTGAGCGCCGCCGAGCGGCGTTCGCGCGAAACTATATGGTGTTGGCCGGAACTTATTTCCACGCACGGCGCTACAGGGATTTTGCGCGCTGCGCCACGCTGGCAGTCACGATGGACTTTCGTCAGGTTTCGTATCTTATCGGTTTTCCGATCAGAGCACTTACTCGAAAGACTCTGAATGCGGAACCTTGAACGATTAATCGAACATCAGAGGTCGTGAGCGCGTCGTTATTTGGAGCGCGATCCAGACCTTCAAGCTTTAGTCCTATGAAAGTCCTCTACATCGTTTACTGGGGCGCGGCGGAGCCTCTCGGGCAATCACTGGTTCTCCCAGCAGTTAGTAAACTGGCAGATCTGGGCGCCGAGTTGACCCTTGTCACATTCGAGAAACCGCAGGATCTTGCGCGCGGCGATGAGATGGGCCGGATAAGAGACTCGCTCGACAAACGCGGCGTGAAATGGATTCCGCTTCGTTATCACAAACAACCGAAGGTCCCAGCGACGGTGTTCGACATCATCAACGGGGCCGCGCGAGGCATCCTAGCCCGGCTGAAGATGCGTCCGGATATCATCCATGCGCGAACATTTATTGGTGGGATGATCGGGATGGCGATCGCACCGATACTAAGGTCGAAACTCATTTATCACAACGAAGGTTTCTATCCTGACGAGCAGGTGGACGCCGGCGTATGGAAGATGAACTCAGCGCCGCATCGAGTTGCTAAGCGCCTCGAGGAGAAGATGTACTCCCGGGCTGACGGAATCATCGCGATGTCTAATCGCGGCAAGATGTGTATTGAAGACTTAGCCGAAGTGCGGCGCAAAGGCGCGCCGGTGATAGTGGTCCCGAGCTGTGTAGACCTGGACCACTTTCGTTACAGCCGATCAAAATTTCCTGTCGACGGTGAGCCGCTGCGGCTGGTCTACAGCGGAAGCGTCGGGGGACGTTACCATCTGGACCACCTTGCGCGATTCGTCGCGGTTGCTGCTGACTCAACTGGTCCCACCGAGCTACGCGTTCTGACCCGATCCGATCACACCCTGGCGGAATCGTTGTTACGCGACGGCGGACTGGATAAAAGTCACTGGTCAATAGAGAGCCTCGCGTATTCCCAAATGCCGGGTGAGTTAGCGAAGCAGCACGCCGGATTGCACTTTTTGCCGAAGGGTATAAGCGAGCACGGCGGATCTCCCACAAAGATTGGCGAATATTGGGCCGCCGGCCTTCCGGTGGTGGTCACGCCAAACGCCGGTGACACAGATGAAATTATTAGGAGCGAGCGTGTCGGGGTGATTGTGGATTCGCATTCCGACGACTCGTACAGACGAGCCGCCGTTGAGCTTGTCTCACTCCTCAAGGATTCGGAATTACCCAGACGATGCCGTGGCGCTGCAGAAACTCATTATGCGCTGGAGAGTGCCTGTCATCGCCAGTACAGCTTGTATAACGATTTAGTGTTGCGCAATTCAAATCTGCGGGCAGGCACTGGGGCATCGGAATTAAGCAAGCT
>DASRIZ010000506.1:0-6736 GCA_035649735.1 Blastocatellia bacterium
TCGTAGCCCGTGATCCAACAACTCACGCTGTCGCAAATCATGATCACGTGACGCCCCACGGGCTTGCGAAAAATAAGGTTGTAAAACGTCGCCACGCTATCCACGTCCGTGGGAGACATGCCGAGATGTCCGGCGATGTCACGAACGCTCTCATCGGAGACCCAACCGCGGTGCCGCTGCACAATCTTTAGGGCATCAATACAAACCGCTTCGCGCTTTGGATAACGCGCCGCCTCCGCGTCAATTTCGTTGATTTCATCTCTAGTCAGCATCGCTCGGTTCCTCACCGGTCCACATCCGCCAGGACAAAATCCAGGCTCCCCAGGATGACAATCAAGTCCGGGATCATCATTCCCCGGGATAGAAATGGCACCGTTTGTATATGCGGGAAGGAAGGCGTCCGTATGCGTGTGCGGTACGAGACCGTGCTCCCGTCGCTTACCAGATAGTAGCCGTTGTTGCCTTTGGCGGCCTCGATGGCCCCCAGTGCTTCGCCTACAGGCATCACCGGTCCCCAGCTCACGCTCAGAAAGTGCGTGATCAAGGTTTCGATGTCGTGCATCGTGCGGTCCTTCACCGGAGGAGCGGCAAGCGGGTGATCCGATTTATAGGGACCCTCGGGCATATGGTTCACGCATTGCTCGATAATCCGCAGGCTCTGGCGCATCTCCTCGATGCGCACCGCCGCGCGGTCGTAGCAGTCGCCGTTTTGAGCGGTTGGGATATCGAATTCAAACTGGTCGTACCCAGAGTAGGGTTGGCGCTTACGAAAGTCCCATTCAAATCCGCACGCGCGCAGATTGGGACCAGTAACGCCCCAGTCGATAGCCTCATCGGTTGTGAAGCTACCGATACCTTTCGTGCGCGCCTGGAAAATCCGGTTTCGCATCACGGTGCGGTCGTACTCGACAAGGCGGGGCGGCAAGTACTTTATAAAATCCTTGACCATGTCGTCCCACCCTTTGGGCAAGTCGGCGGCGACGCCGCCGATCCGAAACCAGGCGGGATGCATGCGTGCGCCCGTGATCGCTTCAATGATGCCGAAAGCGCGCTCGCGGTCGTTGAACGTGAAGAAGACCGGCGACATCTGCCCCAGGTCCTGCGCAAACGTGCCGTACCAGACCAGGTGGCTGATAATGCGGAACAGCTCCGAGAGCATCACGCGAATCACCTGGGCGCGGGGCGGTACCTTGATAGCGGCCAGCGTTTCGACTGCGGTGAGATACGCCAGGTTGTTCAACACACCACCCAGGTAGTCCACGCGATCTGTGTAGGGAATGTACGAGTGCCAGGACTGGCGCTCGCCCATCTTTTCCGCGCCGCGATGATGAAAGCCGATCTGAGGAACGGCATCGACGATCTCTTCGCCATTGAGCTGTAGCGCGATGCGTAAGACGCCGTGGGTGCCGGGATGCTGAGGACCGATGTTCAAGAAAATAAAATCCGAGCCGTCCCGTTCGCGGCTCATGCCCCAATCTTCAGGACGAAAGCGTAGCGCCTCCTGCTCCGCTACTTCCTTTTCATGAGGCAACCGATAGGGGCCCATTTCCGTCGCTCGGGCTGGATGCTCTTTGCGGAGCGGGTGACCAGACCAACTCTTGGGCATCAGAATCCGTTCAAGGTGCGGATGACCGTCAAAAGCGATTCCGAACATGTCCCACACTTCGCGCTCGTACCAGTTGGCGGCGGGCCAGATATTGGTAATGCTCGGCAGCGAAACTTGGTCTTCCGCAAGGGCTACTTTGATGCGCACATATTCGTTCCGATCAAAAGAAAAGAGATGATAGACGACGGTGAAATCACTCGCCGGCGCATCATCACGATGGGTTTTCATGCGCTCGTCGATGGCCGAGAGGTCGTAAAGCATCTTGTAGGGTCGATCTATTTCTTCTTTGAGGAAGCGGAGCAGTGCCGGGACGTGATCTCTGTCCACCCAAAACGTCGGGATCCGATCGTGCGTCTGCTGCGGAACGGCCGCCGGACCGAGCCGGTCAGTGATTTCCTGCGTGATGGTCGGGACGTCGATCATACGTCGTCAGGCTCCCTCAGCACGGCGGCTTTCTGCCGCGACGGCCGCATCAGATCGCGCATGGACGGTAGAGGCGCCCGAATCGTCTCTTGGGAACCCACCACCCAGCTCAGCGGACGCTCTTCTGTTCCGACAACTTTTTGCAACAACAGCAGTCCTTCCAGGAAAGCTTCGGGGCGCGGCGGGCAACCGGGTATATAAACATCCACCGGAAGAAACTTGTCCACGCCTTGCACGACGCTGTAGATGTCGTACATGCCGCCGGAGTTCGCGCAGGAACCCATTGAAACCACCCAGCGGGGCTCCATCATCTGTTCGTAAAGTCTCTGGACGATGGGGGCCATCTTGATAAAGACAGTGCCCGCAATCACCATGAGATCCGCTTCGCGCGGCGTACCGCGAATCACCTCGGCGCCGAAGCGGGACACGTCAAACTTGCTCGTGATGCTGGTCGCCATTTCGACGTAACAGCAGGAAAGCCCGAAGTTAAACGGCCACATGGAATTCTTGCGGGCCCACCTGACGAGATCTTCCAGCCGCGATAGGACGATGCTGCGGCGCACCGTTTGTTCAAGGGGTTCAGTTTCAGGACTTACTACCAGCCCCGTAATGTCAGGTTTGGTTAGTGACCACTGCATGAGATTTTCACCTCGTCCGGTGTGGTTCACGCGCCCAATCGAGCGCGCCGACCTTCCATAGATAAATGAGCGGTGCAACAAGCATTCCGGTGAACAGCACAATTGCCCAATAACCGGTCCAGCCCAGCTCGCGAGCCGCTCCCGCCCAGGCAAAGATAAAGACTGACTCCAGATCGAAAATGACGAAAAACATTGCCACCAGGTAGTAACCTGTAGAAAACCGCGCGCGCGCCGAGCCTTCTGAAACGATGCCGCCTTCGTAGGGCTCGCCGGTAGCGGGTTCCAAATGTCTTGGCCCCAGCAGGTAAGAAATAACGAGAATCGCGGCGACCAGAACAACCACGAAAGCGAAATATGCAACCAATGGCCAGATCATAGGCAACTCCTATCGACAGCTCACCCGTACCGGACCGTATCCCTGTCAGGGGCCGGTGTTCGCGGGGGTTCAGGATGGAAAATTCCCAGCGATGTAGTGCTCCAATTGTTGGATGGTCTCTTCCTGCTCCGTGATGATCCACTTTACCAGGTCGCCAATCGATATTACGCCGAGTAAATGCGTGCCTTCCTTGACCGGCAGATGACGAATGTGTTGATTTGTCATGATGGTCATGCACTCATCCAAAGTTTGATGCGGCGTCACGTGAATCACCGGGCTTGTCATGATCTCTTTTACCGGAGTTGCTTTAGAGGATCTTCCCTTGAGGATTACCCGGCGAGCGTAATCGCGCTCTGAGATGATTCCCACAAGCTCGCCTTCGGAAAGCACCAGTAAAGCCCCAACTCCCTTCTCCGCCATCTTTTCTATAGCTTCATAGACGGACTGATCAGGTGACACCGACCAGATTTGCCCACCCTTGTGCTTCAAAATAGAGTTAATCGTGTCGCGGCGTCTCATTTTCAGTGCTCCTGCTAATCCAGAAAGTTTTCGACAATCTTCATGCCCTCCATTTCGGGCTGAATGCGCAGTGGCCTAAACGCCGAGTACGGCTTGTGTGTCATAACTGCCAAAACTTCGGAAATGCCGACTCAAGCTTCTCACCACTGCGATCACGCGGCGACCCTGATCAGCTTCTTGTTTACGAATTCACCGATCCCGAGCTCCGCGAGTTCGCGGCCGTAGCCGGAGTTCTTCACTCCGCCGAACGGCAGGTCCGGCGCGGTCCACGTCGCGTGATTGATGAACACCTTGGAAACGGCAGCGACGCCTTTATCGTTACTTGACGTCCCGTATCCATGTCCGCATCGCGTTCTTATGCTCTCCGAACCATTCGATCAGTTCTTCAGTGAATGGGTTGATCGTTTCGTACATCAACGGAGCCATGTGCTCTCTATTGTTGTGGTCGTTCCGAGCATCAAACTTTCGTAATTGTGCAAACGCAACATTTGTGCCGCAGGTCAATGGATTTACTTTCTCCGAATAAGTAGGCGACACATAAGATAGATGAAGAATTAGGAACGACGAATCGAAGTGACCGTGCCGATGACGTGGTGCCAACGGGTTAGCAGCTGCCAGCCGGTTGGCACTCGCGATGCGAATCAAAGTTGTGAAGGAAATTATCTCAGGGACGCACACTGCCGAGCTTTTTGTGAAGTGTTAGGAAAGTCAGATGGAGAGGCATGAAGGTTGCTCTCTCAAGATGCAAGAAAGGAAAGCGAAAGGTCAGAATCAGGTGAAACTATGGGAGGTGCTTATGCAACCGGGAGAAAAATTGAATTTGACCAGAAGTATCAGATCCGCGAAGACAGGTAGCTTGCTGCCGAAGGAAGGCACCCTCGTTTCAGTCACCGAAAACCTTGGTCGGACGCTTTTGCTCGTTGAATTTGCACGCGGACACCGCGAATACGTTTTCGAGAACGAGGTAGAATTCGAACAAGATCATTCCTTTAGCTCTAACCAAGAATGCTACCTGTAAACTCCGCTATCTCGATTGTAGACGATGACGACTCTTTGAGAAATTCGCTCAACAATTTGTTGCGATCCCTCGGCTTTCGCGCCGATGGTTTTTCTTCGGCGGAAGCGTTTCTCACTTCGAGTCGCCTGCACGAGACCGATTGCTTGATTCTGGATGTACGAGATACCAGGGATGAACGGACTGAGTCTTCAGCATCACCTCGTGTAGGCCAATTCGCAATCCCGATCGTGTTCATTACGTCACATGCAGACGACGAGGCGCGCGAGCGAGCGCTCCAAGCCGGCGCGGTGGCATTTTTGTACAAGCCATGCCGGAGAACAGACGCTGCTTGAGGCCATAGACTCGGCTCTTCACGGTTAGCGAAAGGGTAGCTTGTGGCGGGGCGCCAAGGAGTCGGAATCCGCGCCCCCCCAGAGGAGGATCGTCATGAGCGATAAGCGCTAACCAGGCGGGAAGAATTGTATAAAGACTTTATTGAAGAAGCGTCAAAGTTATATGTGGACTCGCTTATGCATGAGACTTCGGACGTCTCCCAGCTTGTTAGGCTCTATGCAATGATCAGTAGGATGCGTGTTCTTTCGTCGACAACGACGGTTGAAAACGCGGACAAAGTTGCTCGAATGATTGTTAACACTTATCTGGTGCCCAATAAGACTTTCCCGGAATTGCGCGACATGGTGAACAGCGGCGCGATTGATCTGTTGCGAGATTTTAGCGAAGCTTGCCGCGAAGAGTTGCAGAGGTTTGGATTTGTATAGCGTTGTGACCAAAAGCAGGAATTCGACCACGAAGCACACGAAGAGCACGAAGGAAGAATACTCGTTGTCCGGTCTTCGTGTCCTTCGCGACCTTCGTGGTGAGAAAGTCTTTCATCGAATAGCGCATCCCTATTGTCCACTACCCAGCTTTTTCCCGCAACCGTTTTACAAGCTCTTCGTAAGAGGAGCTGGAGATAACTCGATCGAACTGCGACCGATAATTGTTGATAATACTGATGTTCTCCACGATGGCATCGTAGACTTTCCATTGACCATTCACTTGCCGCAACTTGTAAACCACGGCGATCTGCTCACCCTTGGGCTGAATGATCGTTGATTCAACCTGCGCAAATTCATTATCGATGACCTCGCGCCCGAAGCGCACCTTTTCGCCGCCATAGAGAAAGATCTTATCCGAGTAGACTCTTTCCAAGAAATCTCGGAATAGCTTGACAAACTCCACCTGCTCCGCCGCGGTCCTCTTCCGCCAATGGGGGGCCGAGCGCTCGCTTGGCCATCTCCTCGTAATCAAAAACCGGATCGATTGCCTCCCTCAAGCGATCCATCCGTTCCTTTTTCTTATCGCGGGAACTTAGTTCGGGATCTTTCAGAATTTGGATCGCTCGATCGACAGTCGTGCGCACGAGATCCAGCGGCGCGCCTGCTTCAGCGCGCGTCAGAGAGGCAAGAAACAACATAAAACTGAAAATGCAAATCTCTAATTGCCATATCTTCTCGCCCATTGGCCTTTTTCCTTTGGAGATAAGCCAACCGAAAAACGAATGTTAAACAACCAGCCGGGAGTGTTCCTTCCTGATTTGATCCACCGCTCCAACCAGGCCACAAATACCAACATCCAACTAGCAAAGCGCGTTCCATAGCTTCGCTTGCTCGAATGCGAGCACCCGGAACGATCAAAAGCAACAACAACACTTTTGTATTGTGCATGAAGCGGGCCGCCCAACTGCGGCGGAGATCGCCTGCGCATCGCGAGGCCGAATCGTGATGTTGAGTGCCAATCGGCTGGCAGCTGGCTAGCTCAGCTCGTCAGCACGGTAGCCTTGGCACTAGCGATTCCCGCTTGCCTGATTTGGCACAACCCTTGCCACTACGAATAGAGCAGACGAAAAATAATCTGTCCGCCGGACGCGATAAAGTGCTGTCATGAGCGGCCCCGGCAGACTTCGCTGCAAGATGGTCTTCGTCATCTACACCGGCAACATGTCAACAAACGTTTGACCTAATAGACAACCCTATGGCTGAACAAAATCAAGTCTCTTTTGAGCGCGGCGATGATACCAGCTTTTGATGTGCTTTTCGGGCGCCTGGCGGTTGCGAGCCGGACTCCCTTCCGCGTCTTTGGTTGACCGCGAACTTCAATCCGCCGCGCAGGTGTGC
>DASRIZ010000507.1:0-7805 GCA_035649735.1 Blastocatellia bacterium
TGTTTGAGGATCCGCGCGATCAATGAAATGCTGACAATCTTGCGGCTATGAACACGGCCTATCGAAAGATGTCCTTCACTGACATTTTCCAGCCGCGGACAATGTTCTCGCCGTCTAAGGTGTCGTCTTCGGTGAGAACTATTATATCGGTCAGCGAGCGATAAACCGTAACCGCGCTTTTGCGCGGATTAATGACCACTACCATTTTCGCTCCCGCCTCCAGCCATTCAAGAACTTTCTCTTCCACTTCGGCATAAGTGTCGCTTGGCGAGATCACCTCGACCGCTAAGTCAGGCGCACCGGGCCAGTAACCTTCGACTTCTCCAACCTTGTCGAGCTTTTCCTGACTAATGAACGCAACGTCCGGAGCTCGCACTGTGTCGGGGTTAGACGAAAGTAAAAAGCCCGTCTCCGCCGCGTACACCGTACCGAGGTTGTTTGCTGATACGTGGTTATCAAGTGGTGTTGCGACCCTCATAGCAATGCGACCGTGCTTCTGTCCTGCCGGTGACATCTTTCTGAGCTCTCCTTTGACGAGCTCGTATCGAAAACCGTCGTCCGGCATCCGGAGCAATTCGTCGGCGGTCGTTGTCTGTCTCCTTGTACTCATAGAGATAGCCCAGCCCTCGGCTACTATCACAATCAACCGATCTGCTCGACACCACTAGGACTCGTTGCGGCGGAGTGTCGACCGGCGCGCCTCGAAGCCTCTATCCCGCTCGCGACCCCGGCGCCGAAAAGTAATCCTTCAAGAGCGCCCATGACGATCTGTGTAGTCTGACCAAAATGAACCTCGCCGAATAGAGGCGCGAGTGGATCCATCCTTATTTGAGAATTCGCAAACAGCTTGGCAACTATCTCCAGGCTCGCGCTAAACAGGTTGCCGCCGATTACCGTTAGCAAAACTCCGGCGCACATCGCTCCAAGACTTGCGGCCAAAACTCGGTGCCACGGCTGCGACCGGCGGATCAGCGTGACCGCAAGCACGACGCCAAGCGACAAGCTGGCGCCTATCATTGCACCTTCGAGCGCGCCTGTTATTCCAGTAGGGCTCTGTCCAAACAACGCTCTTACGGTGTCGACGCCCAACAGCTTGGTGCTGCCTCCAACAACCGCGCCTCCTGCGGCGCCGCCAACCACCGACCACCACTTGCTGTGCCGATACGCGACGTGTACGGCCGAGATCATCCCGGCGCTCACACCCAACCCGCCAATTGCTCCGATAAAGAACCCGAGCGCAGCTAGCACCAGCACAAGGTTTGCCGCCTCAAGTGGCCTCGACTCACGGACGATCCCCAGCCCCGTTCCGAGTATCACTCCGCCTGCTACACCTGACAGCGCGCCGCCCAACATCCCCCCGGTTCCTCCGCGGATGATCTCTGCGCCGTCTCGACGAAGCCGCACCCACATCAACCCGGCAACGACCAACAAACTAACCGGCAGCGAAAGGTGTGAAAGCCGCACCAGCCGTTTGTTGTGATCTCGAACCATAGCGAGGCTGATCGACTGTCGGATCAGCCCCGCGTGAGCGCCTTCGTGCCCGTCGGATAGCGCATCTTCAACCGCCGTTCCGATCCACTCGGCGAGGGCAATGCTGGCGAACTTCCGAACCATTAAATCCTTGTCCCAAAGAGCCAGCTTTCTCAGCAGTCCTCGCATCGCCGGCGTACGCAATGAAGCGGCCGCTTCGATCACCCGCAGTCTAACTTCCGAATCGGCGTTCTCGCCGGCATCAGCGATCAACGCAGAATTGTTGGGGGAAGCCTCTACCAACCACGCGGGCGCCGGCCGGCCGCGATTCAAGGCGCTGGTGAGCAGAAGATCTGATTCTTCACCGGTCAGGCCAAGCTGCTCGCCAAAAGGCATAACGAGATCGACCGCGTCGGCATCGATCAACAAACCGTGAGCTTGATGGTTCTCCATGGCCCGCTCGACGACGCCCCGTGCCCGTTTCAACGCGACCTCGTCGGCCGTGAGCCAGCGCGAGATTTCCGGGGTCAGAAAATCGTGAGCCAGCTCGATCCACGCGGCGCCATCCTGCCGACGGCGTCGCAGAATGCGGGCCGCAACAAGCTCCTCGATCAACAAGTCTATAGCTGGATCATCGCTGCGACGGCTGCCAGTGCGCGCCTCGAGCTCCGCGGCTTTCAAGACCAGCCTCTGCCCGTCAGCGGAAATGAGCGCGGTGAGAATTCGTTTAGTGGACACCAGGTCTTCGGCATTGAACCGCCGTAGAACTCGCTCCAGGTATCCCGCAAGTATTCGAGGCGCCCCACCCAATTGCTCGTATGCTTCGAGCGTTATCGCTCCACCCGAATCCCTCGAGTCGTAAAGATTGTCACACACGATCTGCAACTGTGGCGGATCGATGCCGCCGGCGTCGCCGATGTCAGACAACAATCGATCAATCAGTTCCGGCTCATAGCGGCACCCCACCGCGCGCGCCGGTCCGGTTATGGCCAGCTCCGCCTGCGCGCGGTTTAATCGCTTGAGCCTGTACTCATGGTGAAAGATCTCGGGTATGGCCGTTTTTAGCTGGCTCATCTCGGCGAGAAGGTCTTCGCGAAGCGCGAACACGAGCCGCACCGGCAGATCGCCACGCGTCAACTCACGAGCGGCGGTCAGGAAATTGGAGCGGGCATCTTCGGAAAGCAACAGAAAGAACTCTTCGAATTGATCCAAAAAGAAGATCAGCTGACGGCCCTCGACACTTCGGATCAACTGCTTCAATTGGGTAAGCTGATCCAGTTCGGGCTTGCTCTCTTCTGACGGAAAGACCTCCAAAAGCGAATTCACCATCTGATGAACCGGATCAGTAAAACTGCGGATGACAAAAACCAGATGGCCTTCGGCCTTTAGTTTTGGCATCAATCTGGCGCGCAATATTGAACTCTTGCCGACGCCGGAACGCCCGTGCAGGATAAAAGCCCGACGCGCGAGAATCTGCGAGCAAATCGCTTCGCCTTCCTGTTCGCGACCAAAGAACAGATTCGCGTCCCGCTCCGTGTAGTAATCCAGAAACTTGTAAGGTCGGGTCGCCGTGGTGCCTGGGATGATAACGGTGTGCTCGCCCGATGCGTTGTGAAAACCCGGTGCTGCGCTGTCATCGGTTTCGACGGCATTACCTATAAAAACGTAGCCGTGTTTGGGAACAGTCTTTATGTATCGCGGGCTCGAGGCGTCATCGCCGAGCTGTTTGCGAATGTCCTTGATGCATTGGGTCAGCGCAGCGTCGGTGACAAAGACGCCGTCCCACACCTCTTCAAAGATGCGGTGCTTTTCGACTAACTGCCCGCTTCGGCTGACGAGCAATAGCAGCACATCGAAGTACTTCGAGCTCAAAGCGACAGGCGCGCCGTTTCGCGAAAGCCGGCGATTGCCGGCGTCGAGATGGAAATCATCGAAGCGGTAACTGCCCACCGTTGTTCTGACGTGACTCATCGTATTAGGTCTTCAAGCAACTCAATTTGCTGTGAGGTTTCCGGCAACTATCTGCGGCAGCCTCTGAGTGAACGCGGATCGAGGCAGCACGTAATCACAACCGGCAGCCTGGGCCGCGCGAATAAGATCAGTTTGAACGTGCGATACAAAACTGACGATCGGCACAGCGGTCAACTCTTCGCGTGATTTTAGAAACCTTATCGCCTCGATCGGATCCAACCGATCAGAGTTGAGATCGATGATCACCAGCGCCGGCGGGTTGGCTGCCAGCGCCTCGAGTTGTTCGCCGGTTTTTACTCGTTCGATCGTGCGGCCGGACTCGGCAGCCGCGCCGTTGATCTTTGCGGTGAAAAACATGTCGTCGACGAGAACCACTACTCTCTCTGTCTCCATGAGCGACATTCTAACGCAACGGACCGCTGATGACACTGACGCGGCGGGCTGGCGCAAGGGAAAACGAGCATTCAACCTTTGGTTAGCCGGTCGGTGCTCTGATTTGGTAGTGGGTCAGTTGGATTCAGAGCCCCTATTTGGACTGCGCCGCTCCGTTCCGCATTCGGTGACTTTGCATGCGTGGCGGCGCTTTTGTAGTGTGGCGGGAAACCGCTGGAACACAGCGCAAGGGGAAAGCGCCGCCACGCATGCGAAAATCGTCAAATGCGGAAAAGGCGGCGCAGTCCAAATAAGTGGCGCAGCGGCCCAAGTAGCCGATCCTCGAACTGACCCACTACCTCTGATTTACCTTCCTTGATCGAATTGTAAAGCTGACGGTATCATGCCCGACTCGATTTAAGATAAATCAGGAGGGATTAGATGAAACTCAAAGCAGCACTTGTTCTTTGTGTAATTCTGGCCTCGGCAGTAGGCGTGTTGGCTGCCGATCCTAAACTCGACGGTGCATACCGATTCGTCAGCCTGAAGTTTCAGGGCGGCGGTCAGACGGATTCGGAGGCCAAGGGCATGATAGTTGTCCACGGCAAATACATGGCATTCGTCAAAGCCGGAGTTGGACGCGAGACCTGGAAGCAAGAAGAGCCTCAAGATGAGCGAACGAAAAAGGTTGTCGCCGCATTTCAGGGATTGGCTGCAACTGCCGGAACCTACGAGATTCAGGGAAACATCATAAGTCTCCAGCAGCTCGCTCAGGCGAACCCCGCTTCGATGGGCACGACAACGAAGTGGGAGTACACGCTCGCCGGGAAAACGCTCACGCTCAAACCGGTCGCAAGTCCCGGCGTCGAGTTCACTTTTGAACGGCTACCTTAGCACGCCTTAACCAGTCCGTAGTTCGGCCTCGTAGTAACGAATTTATTCGTTTCCCCTCGTGATCAGAATGTCCGGGGAAACGAATAGAATTCGTTACTACGAGGCCGGACTACGAACATCTCTTCGCCGGAGGACGCCCTGTGAGAATCGCCCGAATCTTTCTTGCCATTGGTCTGATCGCAGCATTGACGCCTGGATCATTATCCGCGTTCACAAAAACAGAAGGAGCTAATCGCGAGCCGCAATCAGCGAGCGATCAGGAGCCGGCGAAGCCAAAAGAGGAGCCAAAAAAGGATGAACCTCGACGGCCGGATCCGATGTCTGCCGCAACTTTCGCCGGACTCAGGTTGCGCTCGATTGGGCCCGCCTTTACTTCGGGGCGCGTTTGCAGTGTCGCGGTCGATCCAACCGACTCCAGCCGATATTTTGTCGGCGTCGCTTCCGGGGGGGTTTGGAAAACCACGAACGCAGGCACAACCTGGCTCCCAGTCTTCGATAATGAGGGCTCATATTCGATCGGAACCGTCGTGCTTGATCCAAAGAACCCGCTAACAGTGTGGGTAGGAACGGGCGAGAACAATAGTCAGCGAAGCGTTTCATATGGCGACGGCGTTTATCGCTCGGACGACGGCGGCAGGACCTGGAAGAACCTGGGCTTAAAAGCTTCCGAGCGCATCGGGCGAATCGCGATCGACCCGCGCAACTCCGACGCCGTCTACATCGCCGCGCAAGGCCCGCTCTGGGGACCGGGTGGAGACCGCGGGTTGTTCAAAACCACAGACGGCGGTAAGACCTGGAAGAACATTCTCTCGATTAGCGAGAACACCGGCGTGACCGACGTGGTCATCGATCCCAACAATCCCGATACGGTGTACGCAGCGTCGTATCAGCGCCGCCGGCACGTTTGGACCTTTATCAACGGCGGCCCGGAGAGCGCGATCCACAAATCGACCGACGCGGGCGCGACCTGGAACAAGCTTCGCGCGGGACTTCCGAATGTAGAGATGGGCCGTATCGGACTTGCCATCTCACCGGTCGATACAAACGTGTTGTATGCGACGGTGGAAGCGGCAGACGGGAGAGGCGGGATCTATCGATCGTCGGATCGTGGAGGCAGTTGGGAACGCCGCAACCCGTTCGACACAACAGCGATGTATTACTCTCAAATTTTTGCTGATCCGAAAGAAGTCGATCGAATATACGTTCCGAATGTGTTTATGATGGTGTCGGATGATGGTGGGCGCACGCTCCGAAGACTCGGGGAGAAGTCAAAACACGTTGACAATCACGTGATCTGGATCGATCCCGCAAACACCCGGCACTATCTGGTTGGTTGCGATGGCGGGCTCTATGAGAGTTACGATCGGGGCACGAACTGGCAATTCAAATCCAACATGCCGATTGGACAGTTCTACGATGTCACTGTCGATAACGCAACGCCGTTTTACAACGTCTACGGCGGCATGCAGGACAATTTCAGCGTAGGCGGACCATCACGCACGCGCAGCGCATCGGGGATCGTAAACTCCGACTGGTTCGTGACTCAGGGAGGCGACGGTTTTCGGACTCAAGTCGATCCGGAAGATCCAAACATCCTGTACGCCGAGTTGCAGTATGGCTCGCTCGTGCGCGTCGACAAGCGAACCGGCGAACGGATGGGAATCCAGCCTGGCGAAGGAAAGGGTGATCAGGGGCTGCGATTCAACTGGGACTCACCTTTTATCATTAGTCCCCACTCTCGCACGCGTTTGTATTTCGCGGCCAACAAACTCTTCCGCAGCGATGATCGCGGAGACTCCTGGAAGACAATCAGCGGTGAACTGTCACGCGGGTTAGATCGCAACAAGCTTCCGGTGATGGGCAAGATCTGGGGGCCAGACGCAGTAGCGAAGCACACGTCGACTGATCCGTTTGGAAACTCATCCGCTCTGGCTGAGTCGCCGAAGAAAGAGGGACTCATTTACGTCGGCACTGACGACGGGTTGATTCAGATCACCGAAGACGCCGGAAAGAACTGGCGAAAAGTAGACAGCTTCCCGGGCGTGCCGGATATGACCTATGTGAGCCGGATCGCCGCGTCGCAGCACGACGCCGATACCGTTTACGCAGCGTTCGAGAATCATAAACGAAGCGACTTTGCGCCGTATCTGTTGAAGAGCACCGATCGCGGCAAGTCGTGGAGCTCGATCAAGAGCAACCTGCCGGCGAATGGCCCTGTTCTGGCAATCGCGGAGGATCACGTCAATCCGAATTTGATTTTTATCGGCACGGAGTTTGGGTTGTTTTTCACAGTCGACGGTGGACAGAAGTGGATTCAACTCAAAGGAGGAATGCCGATAATTGCGGTCCGCGATTTGGCGATTCAGAAGCGCGAAACCGATCTGGTTGTCGGAACTTTTGGGCGGAGCATCTATATTCTGGATAACTATGCTCCGCTTCGGGTGCTCAAGCCTGAAATGTTGAATCAGGAAGCGACGCTCTTCCCGGTAAAAGATTCGATGATGTACATCCAATCTCAGCCGCTTGGCGGGCGCGGGAAATCATTTCAGGGCGAAGCGTTTTTTACCGCGGACAACCCACCCGTTGGCGCAACGTTTAGCTACTACCTGAAAGAGGCGCCAAAGACAAAAAAACAGAAACGCCAGGAAGCCGAGAGAGAAGCCGAGCGTAAGGGCACGCCGCTTCCCTACCCTCCCCTTGCCGATCTGAGCGCCGAGGAAGAAGAGGAGGCCCCGGGGCTGATCCTCACCATTTCAGACGCGGAAGGGAGAGTCGTTCGACGTTTGAACGCGCCGTTATCAACCGGAATAAATCGGGTGAATTGGGATCTTCGTTATCCCGCTCCCACCCTTGCGACTCCTCGGCCCCCGGACGCCGAGGACGATCCGTTTGCAGAACCGCCGGGTGGGCCTCTGGTGATGCCTGGGAAATATTCGGTGTCGCTTTCAAAACGGGCGAACGGTGTGACCACCAGGCTTTCAGCGCCGCAGGAATTTTCGGTGTTCGTCGAAGGACAAGCTGCGATGTCAGGGCCGGATCGCGCGGCGCTAGTCGAATTTCAGCAGAAGATCGCGCGTTTGCAGCGCGCGGTGACCGGC
>DASRIZ010000508.1:0-2425 GCA_035649735.1 Blastocatellia bacterium
ACAAGTGCTTCAACCTTACCGCCCAAGAGTGCTGAGTGTCTCCACCGATCGGGGCACGGGAATGAACGTCGACGAACTCGAACGTCTGCTCAACTCAGCAGAAAGGCCTTCGCTCATCTATTCGGTAACTGACGGACACAATCCTTTGTCGGTGAGTATGAGTTTGGAGAAGCGTCAGCAACTGGTCCAGCTTGCGCGACGCTACCAGGTGCCGGTAATCGAAGACGATCCTTACGGCTTTCTGTGGTATGAAAAGAAGTCTCTTCCTCCGCTGCGTGCGTTTGACGAGAAATGGGTTTACTACGTGGGAACGTTTTCGAAGATGCTGGCTCCGGGGCTTCGCGCTGGATGGATTGTGATGCCGGAGGAGTTGGTCGCGCCGCTCTCGGTAATCAAGGAGTCCATAGACATTAATATGGCGCCTTTTACTCAACACGTGGTTGCCGACTACCTCGCCACCGGTCATCTGGAAAAGCATCTCGATATGCTGCGTCATGAATACTCCGCGCGACGAGACGCTTTACACCTCGCTTTGCAGGAATACTTTCCTTCGGGCGCGGTTTGGCAACGTCCGACAAATGGCGTGTTCTTCTGGGTGGAGTTGCCGGAGGACGTGGATACAGGCGACTTATTGCACGTCGCGATCGAGACCGAAAAGGTAGCGTTTATCCCCGGATTTGCTTTTAACACGAGTGCCAAACCATGCGCTCGAAACACCATGCGTCTCAATTTTTCGCATAACTCGGTCGAACTGATTGCCGAGGGCATCGCACGATTGGGGCGCTGCCTGAAGCGTCATTCGTTGGTATCAGTTAAGATGTAGATCGGCTTTGCACAAAAAGTGCAAAGTGATAATTTTTCTTTGCGGCCCTCTGCGATCTCTGCGTTAAAGGCTATTTCAGCGCAGAGATCGCAGAGATACGCAGAGGACCGCAGAGAGACTTATCCAAGCGAGCCTTACTTTAAGGCCAAGCATTAAGATTTAGATCCAGGGAACTGCAAGCACGTGTTAATGCGTATGTCGAATAACAATCATTAGAAAGATGGAAGCACGGAACAAGCATGCTGGCTAATATTCTACGCGACTTAAAATACGGCATCAGGCTATTGATCAAGAACCCTGGTTTCACGATCGTGGTTGTACTGTCGCTGGCAGTGGGCATCGGCGTCAACGCGACCGTCTTCAGTCTCGCCAATTCGTTTCTCCTGAAAACGCTTCCGGTAGAAGACACCAACCAACTGGTCTATTTCTTTGAAGGGACCGCCGACAATCCAGGCGGCTCAGTGTCCTATCTGAACTACATCGACTACCGGGATCAGAACAGTGTCTTTTCAGGTCTCGCGTCTTACAGCCATCAGCCGATTTTTCTGACCATCGGAACACGCACCGAACGCATTGCCACGGAGGTCGTGAGCGGCAATTACTTTGGCGTGCTGGGTGTCAGGCCCGTCGCTGGCCGCGCGATTCAGGCTTACGACGATCAGCTTGGTCAGCCACAGCTTGTCGCGGTGGTTAGCCAACCATTCTGGGAGACGCGTCTTAACAAAGATCCTCAGGCCATCGGCCAGCAAATCAAACTCAACAATCAGAGCTTTACCATCGTCGGCGTCGCTCCGAAATCTTTTACCGGCACGATGGCGGGCATGACTACAGATGTTTGGGTACCGCTCACCGCCTGGGCCAAAGTCATTGCGATGGCGCGAGACGCAGATCCGGCTACAGCGGGTTCCGCCACGAGTACGGCAACCGCCCCGGCGGGCGATAACGAGGCAGCAAAAGAACGTACCGAAAAGGGAGGCGACAACCGGACCAACCGCGATCACGATTGGTTGACTCTGATCGGGCGCGTAAAACCGGACGTCACAGTCGATCGAGCACAGGCTGAGATGACGGCAGTCGTCAATCGCGTCGAGCAGACTTATGGTGAGAAGAAAGAGGCGAAGATAGTTCGGCTCGTGCCGGTTGATAGTTTAAGAGCAAGAGCCACCAGCGAGAGTTTAACCCTCGCGACTCTGGCGCTCGCGGGCACGTTCATCGTCCTTACGATTGCATGTATCAACGTCGTGAGTCTCGTGCTCTCTCGCGCGACCGTTCGTCGGAACGAGATTGCCGTTCGCCTCGCTCTCGGCAGCAGCCGTGGGCGCCTTGTTCGACAGTTGTTGACGGAGAACATGCTGCTCGCGTTGCTCGGTGGCGCGGCAGGACTGGTGTCATCTATCTGGGCCACCAGGTTGTTGCTGGCCTTTATTCCCGCTCACTACTCACGCTTAATCCCGGAATTCGGTATAGACAAGTGGGTTGTGATCTTCACGTTTTTAATCGCCCTTGTAACAAGCATGATTTTCGGTTTGGCGCCGGCACTCAATGCTTCAAAGGTTGATCTGACCGACACGATGAAGGAGAGTGGCGGGGCTTCGGCTCGTG
>DASRIZ010000509.1:0-28795 GCA_035649735.1 Blastocatellia bacterium
AGCAGCGAAAAGTAGTTGGGGCTGACGGCGAGAAGCTCGACGCGTTCGGGGCGATCGGATCCAGTGAGGTTCGCATCGACGGGCCAGACCGCGGATATCTCTTCAAAGATGCCCGAGCGTTCCTGGAGATCCTGAAGCTCGTTAACCGACATTCCGACATCGCTAGCTTGTCGCCCGGTCAAATCATCGGTGACGAGAACCAGTTGTTCGGAGCGCGGGAAGGGAAGCGGCCGCAGCAATACCGCGTTTACAATGCTGAAGATCGCGGTGTTTGCGCCGATGCCCAACGCGAGCGTTGCTACCGCGATTGCTGTAAAGCCCGGGTGCTTAAACAACATTCGAATCGCGAACCGAGAATCAGCCAACAGGGAGTTCAACATATTTCACCAACACTTTAATCCTGATGTAACGCGACAATCGGATCGACTTTGGTCGCCCGAAGCGCCGGGACGTAGCTTGAAAGCAGCGAGACCGCACCAAGGAGCAACATCAGCCCGATCGTCACCCCGTATTCCAACGACACCACACCGAAAAGCTGGTTGACCATGATTCGGCTCAACGCAAGAGCCAATGGAAAACCAACGGCCAGGCCCAAGACCGCGGTCTTTAATCCCTGACCCACAACAAGACGCAGCACATCATTCCGACTCGCCCCCAACGCTATTCGAACGCCGATCTCGTGCGTGCGCTGGGCCACCGAATACGAGATCACGCCGTAAACGCCAACCGCGGATAACACCAATGCGATGCCGCCAAACACCGATATCAAAACCGCTGCGAAGCGAAAGGGAGATGTTTCGTCGACAAACAGCTGCGACAGAGTCTTGATGTCCTCGATTGGCTGATCTCTATCGATCGCGAAGATCTGTGTCCGAATCGACGAGATATAACTGATCGGATCGTCTGCGACTCGCAGCAAGAAAGACATGGTCGGCCGCGGCGATTGAAGATAGGGAAGATACAACTGAGGCCGAATCTCGCGATCAAACCAGGCCTGCTTTACATCGCTGACTATGCCGACGATAGTAAGCCATCGCTGGTCGCTTGCCACGCCGCTGATTCGCTTCCCGAGAGGGTCTTCGCCGGGCCAGTAGCGGGACGCGGCCGCCTCGCTGATTATGGCGACCGGGGAGGATTCCCAACCATCGCTCTCGCTGAAATCGCGCCCGCTCAACATCCGGGCTCCAATCGTCGCGAAGTAGTTAGAGCTCACGACGACCAGATCCGCGGGCTGTCTCTCTCCGAGCTCCAAAGGCGGACGCCCTTCGATGATCAGCTCACCGCTCGGATTTGGACGATTGTTTAGAGGCGTGTTGCTCGACATGCTCACCGATTCCACTCCCGGTAAGTTTCTCACCCGCGCGATTACTTGCTCATAAAAGGCAGCGACCTTCTGCGGATCTTTATATCTGGATTCCGGCAGCGGGGTCTGAAGCGTCAAAATGCGTTCGGGGTCAGCGCCCTGAAAAGCGCCCAGGATCCGCGAAAAGCCTTTGACCATCAGTCCTGCGCCCACCAACAAAACCAATGCCAGCGAGATTTCTGACACAACCAGAAATCTTCGAGCGCGGCTGCCGCCCGAGTTTGCGCCGGAGGATCGGCCGCCATCTTTGAGCGTCTCGTTCAAATCGGGCCGAGAAGATTGAAGCGCCGGCGCGAGACTGAAAACCAGCGTGGTCAAAAACGAAATGGCTAGAGTGAAAAGCAGTACCCGTCCATCCACCGCGATCTCTTTCCAGCCCGTCATGAACCTGCTGATATCCGGCGGGAGGCTCGCTTTGATGAGCTCTACCGACCATATCGACAACATCAAACCGAAAATACCTGCTAACCCCGAGAGCAGAAAACTCTCGGTCATCAACTGCCGAATCACGCGGCGCCTGCTTGCGCCAAGCGCCAATCGAATAGCGATTTCCTTTTGTCGAACCGTTGCGCGAGCAAACAAAAGATTCGCGACATTGGCGCAGGCGATTAGCAATAGAAACATTGCCATACCGGTCAGCACCGAGAGCAGCGGTTTCGTGAAGTCCGATTCTTTGTCGCGCAGAGCGATGACTTGTACGCCAAGACCTGTGTTTGTTTGAGGGTATTGCTGTTCAATTCGTGTAGCCACCGCAAGCATCTCGGCTTGAGCTTGCTCGACGCTGACGCCGCTCTTGAGATGGGCAAGCACTTGCAGATTGCGCGTATCGCGTCGCATTTGTTGCGGCGTCAATGCCAGCGGCAGCCAGAGGTCAGTCCCGAATGGGAAATCGAAGTCCCGCGGCATAATGCCGACAACCGTGACTACGCGGTCGTTGAGCGTGATCGTCGAGCCTAAGATATTCTGGTCGCCGCCAAACCTGCGTTGCCATAAACCGTGTCCAAGAACTGCGACTTGATCGCGGCCCGGTTGATCTTCATCAGGCAGCAGCGTTCGCCCGGTCAATGCCTTCAACTCGAGCGCGGAAAAGAAGTCTGCCGAGACGAACGAACCGCGCACCAGTTCCGGGTCGCCTGACCCGGTTATAGTGATGTCTCTTACTCGATAGGCGGCAATCTGCTTGAAGACGGTATTCTGCGCGCGCCAGTCGCCGAAATCCGCGGGCGACACTCCTGTTGCCTTAAGACCCTGATTTGGCAGGCTCGAGCGAACCGCGACCAGGCGATCCAGATGCTCGAAAGGCAGGGGCTTAAGCACGAGGGCATTGACGACGCTGAAGATTGCGCTGTTGGCGCCGATGCCCAAAGCCAACGCGAGCACCGCCAGGACGGAGAAGCTGCGATTCTTCAGCAGCATCCGAAAGCCATATCGAATATCTTGCATCGCGACTCCAAGGGGAGGTTTCTGGTTTCTGGTTTCGTTGTTTGTGGTTCCGAGTTCAGGGTTCCGAGTTCAGGGTTCGCTAATCAATCCTGAAACTCTGAACCTAAACCCGAACCAGAAACCTGAACCCTGAACCTCGAACCAGAACCAGAAACTAGAAACTAGAAACCAGAAACCAATCATTCGTATCTCAACGCATTCATAGGGTCGACTTTCGTCGCGCGACGCGCCGGAATTAGACATGCCGCCGTCGCAACTCCGATCAGCAATATCGGAACTACAATAAACGTCACCGGGTCATTTGCCCCGACGCTGTAAAGAACGCTCGCGATTAGCCTGGTCAGAACAAACCCGGCAACGAGTCCGATGCCTACGCCAATCAACGCCAGCGACATTCCCTCCTTTACGAGCATTCGCAAGACGTCACCCGCTTGTGCGCCAAGCGCCATTCGAATCCCGATTTCGTGCGTGCGTTGACTGACTGAGTACGAAATAACGCCGTAGACGCCAACCGCCGCAAGCGCCAGGGCCAGCGTTGCAAACGCGACAACCAGCAACATGCTCACCCGTCGCAAAGTAATCGACTCGGCGGCCAGTTGGTCCATAGATATAACCTTGAAAACCGGCTGGTCCTTATCGACTGCCCAGATCTCTCCGCTTAGAGCGCCCGTTAAACTCGCCCGATCACCGGAGGCGCGAACGGCGAAGGCGATCAAAGGAAAAGGCGCTTGTGCAAACGGGCGGTACAGATCCGCATGAGTCTCTTCTTCGAGCCCAAACGCTTTTACGTCATTAACGACGCCGACTATCTCGGTCAAATTCGGTTCTTTCGCGTCGCCGAGGTTTATCCGTTTGCCGATCGGGTCTTCGTTGGAGAAGAAACGACGCGCCGCTGTTTCGTTGAGCACCGCAACGTGAGGCGCTTTTTCGCCGTCTTGCCCGGTAAACGTGCGGCCTTTTAGCAGCCTCATGCCCATCGTGCGGAAATAGTTTTCGGTGATGACCCGATTGTCGGCTTCGGGTTCGTCGCCCGGCGCTGGAATCGGCTCGCCCTCGATCGTGAAGGTCGACGTGCCCCAGAATCCTGTGAGCGGGAGAAAGTTGATAGCGCCCGCCGATTGCACCCCCGGAAGAGCCTCGATTCGGTGCATCGCGTCCTGAAGAAAGGCCGCCCACTTCTTTGGCTCGCCGTATTTGTAATCCGGCAGGAGCACTTCCAGCGTCATTACGTTTTTCGGGTCCAGACCCAAATCGGCGTTCTGTAAACGCCAGAAGCTTTTGATCATCAGACCCGCGCCGATAAGCAGCACCAAGGCTAGCGCCACTTCGGCCACGACCAGACCGCCGCGAAAGCGGCCGCTTCGTACTCCGGCCGCCACGCTGCCGCCGGTTTCCTTTAACGTGCTGGTCAAGTCAACTTTCGCCGATTGAAGCGCTGGTACCAGACCAAAAACAACTCCGGTCGCGATTGCGATTAGAATCGTAAAGACCATCACCCGGCTGTTAATTGGAATGTCTTCGACCTGTGGCAGGCTCAAATTAGCAATATTCTTCGGGAAAAGGGATACGAGAAAACCGGTGCTCCAGAGGGTCAACACCAAACCGCACGCGCCGCCAACCAGGGATAGAAGAATGCTCTCAGTAAGAAATTGGCGCATCAAACGACCGCGTCCCGCCCCGAGAGCCAGCCTGATCGCGATTTCTTTTTGACGGGAAGCAGCTCGCGCCAGAAACAGATTAGCGATGTTTGCGCATGCGATCAAAAGCACAAATCCAACCGCTCCGAGCAATACCATCAGCGGTGTCCGCGCGTCTCCAGCGTACCCTTCCTGGATAGTTTCGAGCTTCGCTCCTTCGCCCGCGTTTGTCTGCGGGTTCTCCTGCTGCAAACGCAGCGCGATCTGATTCATCTCCGCCTCGGCTTGCGAGACAGTAACCCCCTGCTTGAGACGGGCCATTACTCGCAAGAAGCGACGCTGACGGTTGGCTAAGACTTGCGACGAAAGCGATGACAAAGTTAAAGGCGTCCACAATTCGCTGGTTTGCGGGTGCGCAAAGCCAGCGGGCATAACGCCGATAACCGTGTAAGGGTTGCCGCTCAAAGTGATCGATCTTCCAACCACTGAAGGGTCGCCGCCAAAACGCCGCTGCCAGAGCTTGTGGCTCAGGACTACAACGCGTTCGGAACCGGCCTGGTCGTCATTTTCGTCGAACGTTCGACCGATCGCCGCACTCACACCCATGACACGGAAAAAATTGCCGGCGAAACGATAGCCGGTAATCGTTTCCGGCTCACCCATACCAGTCAGGCTGTAACCCGCGTCGCGCGAAGGAGCAAGATCTTCAAAGACCGTGTTGAGTTTGCGCCAATCTTCAAAGTCCGCCGGCGACACCAATGTTATGTCCCTTCCGCGCTGAGGATTGGTACCCCAGACCATGGCCAGCCGGTCCGGATCTTTGTAAGGAGGCCGCTTCAGCAAGACTCGATCAACGACGCTGAAGATCGCGGTGTTAGCGCCGATGCCAAGGGCTAGTGTGACAACCGCGACGGCGGTGAACCCCGGGTTTTTGACGAACATTCGAGCGCCATAGCGAAGGTCTTGCAGAAGTTTTTCCATGCTTAGCCTCTCTTATCCGACAAGCTGAAGTTCAGAGGAGTGTTCAATGCGCAGTCTCCAAGAACGTTGTGGGCCCGCAATAGCCCGATATGTTAGCCAATCTGCGTGCCAGAACCGGAAACGATTAAGTTGTGGGGTTTCGAAGTTTAAGAGGGAACTTGATGCCAGCGGTGTCCGCCTTTGTAACTGCGTTTCCCAAAAATGCGAACTTATAGTAACGCGTTTGCGAAAGCCTGACGGTGGGAATCTCGTGCGAAAAACACCCACTAACACCCCCAACTTCAGTTGTGTTGTTAAACCTGTCTAATCTTCCGCAGCAAGTACCAGGACATGTGACCGGCGTATTTTTCCTGGAGGTCTGGTCTTCGCCAATCCTGACCGGTGATTACCTTGCGACAACTGGGCGCGCCACATTTACATTCCATCTCGTAAGTGTCGTCGTCTGTGGTCGCCCAATCGTGTGTCAGCTCTTCGCCGCCGGCAATGTCTCGCAAGGCAACAAAAACGATCTGCCCCTGCACGCCGATGTTTGGCTCACAACAGTGATTGCTGAAGATCATGCCGCCCTCTCGTTCTTGTTCATCGAGAGGACCGATAAACAGATCCTCGTCTATTTGGATTTCGGCGGGCCCGAGCCTCCCAGCGATCTGTTGAAGCGTTTCGCCGTTGAAGATGTAGCCCCCCTTGATGCAAACAATCTCGCCGCGTTTTATAGGCTCGACTGCGAACAGACCTCTGCCTTGAATTGGGCTCTCTTTTACAGTCGCCTTCGGTGAAATATAAGATAAGTTCGGCATGGAAAGCAGTTTCTGGTTTATGGTTTGTCGTTCCTGGTTTCTGGGATTCAACTACCAAAAGGAACAAAGAACCAGAGATCAAAACGAAAAATCAAAAGCGAGAAACCACAAACCACAAACGAGAAACCAGAAACGAGAAACTCATTCACATCTCAACGCGACCATTGGGTCCACATTCATAGCGCGTCGTGCCGGGATGTAGCTCGCTATCAGCGCGACTACGCCCAACAACAATGAGACTGCCACAAATGTAATCGGGTCAGTTGGGCTTACGCCAAACAGCAACCCCTCAATCAGTCGAGTCAGCGCAAAGGCGCCTGCCACGCCAATGCCCACGCCCAGCGCAGCAAGCACCATCCCTTGACCGACTACCAGTCGGAGAATGTCGCTTCGCCGCGCCCCCAATGCAATGCGAATAGCGATTTCCTGTGTGCGTTGTGCTACCGAGTAGTTTATGACCCCAAAAACCCCCACTACTGCCATGACCAGTGCCAGCGCGCCAAAGATGCTCAGCAGCAGCATATTGAATCTTTGTCCGCCGACCGAGTTGGCGAAGATCTGCTCCATCGTCGTTATTGCGACGGGCTGATCCTTGTCGACCGCTCGTACCTGATCGCGAACAGCCCCGGCCAACAGCAAAGGATCGCCTGATGTTCGAACCATCACCGCCATCGAACCAGACGGCTCTTGAAGGTCGGATAGATACATTTCCGGGTTTGGCCGAGTTTGCAAACCGGTGTGATGAACATCTCCCACTACTCCGACAATGGTCAGCCACGGGCTTGCGATAATGCGAATTCGTTGGCCGAGCGGGTCCTCGTTGGCGAAGAACGTTCGGGCCATCGTTTCGTTGATTATGATAGCCGGAGTTGGCTGCGGCTCATTGTAATGCTCCGGATAAGGCTGCTGCTCAAACCAGCGCATCACCGGCAATGCGATCCGAGCATCCGCTTCCGTAAAGAATCTCCCTCTCTTTAGCGGGACTTTCATCACCTGGAAGTATTCGGAGCTGACGGTGCGCATTGCGGCATAGGGCTGCTGACCGGGCGCCGGAGCGGGTCGACCGTCGATAGAAACCGGCCCCCAGTTGTCACCAGGACTCAAAGGGGTCTGAGTCGTTGCTCCGACGGACTCAACGCCGGGCAATGTCTTGATCTTGTCGATCAGCTCTGCGTAGAACTGCTTCTGTTGCTGCGGCCGCGCGTACCGAGGGCCTGGTAACGAAAGATCCAGACGAAGCACATTGCTCGGGTTGAAGCCCGGATCGACGTCGATGAGCCTGACAAAACTTCTGAGCATCAATCCGCCCCCTGCCAGCAACACCAGCGCGAGCGCGACCTCGAGTATCACCAGCAGACCGCCAATCCTTCGGCGTCCGAGACCACCCGAGGTCCTGGTTCCATCATTCAGCGCCTGACTCAGGTTGAACCTGGAGCTCTGCATCGCCGGAGCAAGTCCGGTAATGATCCCGGTCAACAGCGCCAGACCGAGCGTCACCGCCAACACCCGCCCGTCAATTCCGATCTGGTCCATGCGAGGAATATTAACTGCCTTGATTTTTGGCAACAGATCGATGATCCACAGGGCCAATAGCACCCCAACTCCGCCACCTATCACCGCAAGCAGACAACTCTCGGTCAACATCTGGCGAACCAAACGCCCCCTGCCGGCTCCTAGCGCTGTCCTGATTGCGATCTCTTTTTGCCTACCTGCGGCCCTAGTCAGCAACAGATTGGCGACATTCGCGCAGGCGATGAGCAATACAAACCCGACGGCACCAAATAACACCAGCAACGCAAGCCGGGTAGACCCGACCATCGCTTCATGGAGAGAATCGATATGCACGCCGTGGCCTACGTTGTTGTTTGGATATTGCTGCTCGAGGCGCTCGGCAACCATCGCCAACTCGGATTGAGCCTGCTCCAACGTAACGTTTGGTTTGAGCCGCGCTAGTACATTATTGCTGTGCCTGCCGACTCTTCGCGTTTCGTCAGGCAAGTCGATTGGGAGCCAAACGTCGGGGTCCGAGTTTAGCCAGGCGCCGACACACTGCCGTTTCATTACGCCGATCACCGTGTACTTCTGATCGCTCAAGGTCACCGTCTTACCCACGATCTCCGGGTCTGAGGCAAATCGCGCTTTCCACAGGGATGCGTTCAGCACCACGATTGGGTTCGGTTGCTGGTCCTCTCCAGAAATAAAGGTGCGTCCCAGAACAGGTGCAACATCGAGCATGGAAAAAAACTCTGACGTGACCCGCAGCGCCGAGACCGAGAGCGGGTCTCCCGCCCCTGTGAGATTAAAGGCGTCGCCACGAATGAGCGCTAAATTCTCGAAGCTGGGAGCTTGTTCACGCCACGCGACGAATTCGTGCCCGGAGATCGGGAGGTTTGCGTCGTTTGAGGTGGCCCGTCTCTCCGAGATGATCACTAGCCGGTCCGGCTCAGTGAAGGGCAGCGGCCTCAGAAGCACCGCGTTTATCAGGCTAAAGATGGAACTGTTTGCCCCGATTCCCAAAGCCAGTGTAAGAACCGCCACGACCGTAAAGCCGGGATTCTTGGCTAGCGTTCGCCAACCGTAACGCAAGTCTTGCAGGAAGCCGTTCATCAAAGCACCTCATGATAGGGTTTCTGGTTTCTAGTTTCTCGTTCACGGCTTCGGCAGTCTTGAACCCCTGACCGCTCGGACCACAACCCACAACCGGAAACCAGAAATCGAAAACCACAAACCAGAAACCAGAAACCACAAACCACAAACCAGAAACCTCTACCCCGGCTACTGTTTCTCCAACCGTATCGAACCGTCGCCGGTCTTCAACGAAAGCAGTTTGCCGCCGCCGTTGATTTGACCGTGAACCTCTCGTTTCCCCTGGCGGCCCATCACCGTAACGGGCATATCGAAATCGATGCTTCCATCGTTGGTCTCAAGCTCGACATTCGCCGCGATCGTTCCGGGTAAACGGAGCGTCAAGTTGCCGTCGCCGGTATTAAGCCGCCAGTTTGTTTCCAGCCTGGAACCTTCGCTGGCCCTGGCGTCGATCCCTCCGTCACCGGTCTTGAGGTCCAGCACGTCGAATCGACCGCTGACTCGAACCCGGCCATCGCCAGTTTCCGCCCGCAACGAGCCGTCGACACCCATCACGTCGATGTTCCCATCACCGGTATGCAGAGTCAGGTCGCCTCTTACGTTTCGCATATCGATATTGCCGTCACCGGTATCCGCTTTCAGAGTTCCTTCCAGCTCTGACAGGTGGATGTTGCCGTCGCCGCTTCTCAAAAGCAGTGTTCCTTTTACGCCGCTGACGTCGACGTTGCCGTCGCCGGTGTGCAGATCGAGATCGGCATCGCGCGGAACTCTGATCTCAATATCGACGCGACGGTTGCGCCAATTCATTTGAAACACCTGGCGCGGAAAGCGCACTTCGATATCGATCTGGTCGCCGGTTTGGCGATCGGAGATGTTGATCCCGTCGCCGCCGATCGTCCAGCCCTGGGTTGTCACTCGCGCCTCGACGGTCGAACAGTCGCAAGCAGAAACCCGGATGTTGGCGTCGCTGGTATCGACTCTCAGCTTAGCCGTTCTTTCGAGTTTGAAACTTTTGGTCCATTCATCCGGCGCCGCGGTTGGAAGGACTGCGAGCACGATCACACAAATTATTGAAAGCATGAGTTACCTCCTCGATGAATCGGTTTGTAGTTTCTAGTTTCTAGTTTCTGGTTCTGCTTCAATATGTCCTGAACGATTGTCTAAACTAGAAACCAGAAACTAGAAACCAGAAACTAAAAACCAGAAACTAAAAACCAGAAACTTAACTATTCGTACCGCACCGCCTCCATCGGATCGACCCTCGCCGCCCGCCGAGCCGGCACGACACAAGCAACCAGAGCCACCCCTATAAGAATTAGCGGTATGGCGATGAACGTCAGCGGATCTGTCGGGGTCACGCCAAACAGCAAGCTCATCATTAATCTGGTCAACCCAAGCGCCCCCGCCAGTCCGACCGCCACGCCGACAAGGGCGGTGGTCATACCCTGACCCACGATGAGCCTGAGCACATCGCGAGTTTGCGCTCCCAGCGCCATCCGAATACCAATCTCCCGCGTGCGTTGCGAAACTGTGTAAGAGATCACACTGTAGATCCCGGTCAGGGTCAGGATCAATCCCGTTGCCCCGAACAAGGCAAACAGAAATGTGTAGAACCGTGCCTGGGCTACCGTGTCGGAAATAGCTTGCGTCAAGGTCTGGACGCGGGTAACCGGCACGCTCCGGTCACCCGACCGAATTTCATAGGTGAAGCTGCGGGTTAAAGACGCGGGATCGTTTGTGGTCCGAACCAGGAAGTTGCCCCAGCTCCAACTGTTTTGTTGATAAGGCAAGTAGAGTTCGGGTGATGCCGGCTTGATCAGACTGGAGTGATGCACATCCCCGATTACGCCTACGATTTCCCATTGTTCTGGATCTCCGTCATTCTGATTTGCGCCGATGTGAGTTATGCGTTTGCCAATCGGGTCTTCCTGCGGAAAGTAGAGTGCGGCGAGCTTCTCGTTGATAATGGCTACCCCGGACGCGCCGCGCTGATCTTGTTCGGTAAAATACCGACCCTTGAGTAAAGGAATTTTGATCGCTTCGAAGTACTCCGGCGTGACGCTGCGGTTTGAGGCGGTTGGTTCCTGTCCAGGTTCCGGTTTTGGTCGTCCGACAATCCTGAAGTCACTGCCTACATTGCCGCCACTGAAAGGCATTGGCGCAACAAATGCCGCCTTCTCGACGCCGGGCAATGAATTGAGCCTTTCCAGCGTTTGATTGACGTAGCTAACAAGCTTCTCAGGTTTATCATAAGCGTCCCTCGTCATACTGACCTGTCCCATCAGCACGTTCTCCGGATCGAAACCCGGATCCACGTTCGCCAGACGCTCAAAGCTGCGAATCATCAAACCCGCGCCGATCAACAGAACCAACCCCAAAGCAACTTCGGCAGCAACAAGCGTGTTACGCCATAGGTGCAACGTCCCGCTGCCGGTCGCGCTTCTCGACCCGGCTTTCAAGACTTCATTAATATCCGGTCTCGCAGCTTTGAAAACCGGAATGACGCTGAACAGCACCGCGGTCATCACCGACACCGCGAGCGTAACTCCGAGAACACGGATGTTGATCTGCACTTCGTCAAGCCTTGGCAACTGATCGGCGCCGTAATACCTGATCGCACTCAGCCCCCATCCTGCAATCAGCAATCCCATGCATCCCGAGAGGAACGCCAGCAGCAGGCTCTCAGCGAACAATTGACGAGCGATTCGCCACGTTCCGGCGCCCAGAGCAGCCCGGAGCGCCAGTTCTTTCTCCCGGCCGATTGCCCGCATAAGAAGCAGGTTAGTCACGTTCGTGCAAGCGATCAGCAGAATAAACGCCACAGCTCCGAGCAACACCCACAACGCGCGGCGCGTCTCGGAGCCCACAATTTGTTCATCCAAACCAACGAGGTATGCAGTGATGTTGCGGTTATATTGAGGATATTGCTGCTCCAAACCCTCGGCGATATTGGTCAAGTCCGCTTGCGCCTGATGGAGACTGACTCCAGGCTTCATTCGTCCAACAGCTCGGAGAACCTGCGCGCCACGTTGGTCCAGGTTTTGCCCCTCGCCTGCGATGGTCGTCAGGAGTTGGGGTTCTTTCGGCCCAAGCGGGAACTCAAAATCCGCCGGAAGAACTCCGATCACAGTGAAGAGGCTGCCGTTCAAAGAAATCTGCTGGCCCAGTGCCGATTCGTCTCCACCAAATCTGTTTTGCCAAAACTCATGGCTGAGAATGGTAACCGGTTGGGCGCCGCGTCTCTCTTCCTCTATCTGAAAATCGCGGCCTCTTACGACGTTCACCTTTAGTAATGAAAGGAAGTTTCCGGTGACCCGCATTCCTTGAATGCGTTCTGCTTGCTCATCCTGAAGGATAATGAATCCATTCGGTTTATAACCCGCTATCGCCTCGAAACTCTGGGTCCGGGTCCGCCAGTCCTGCAAATCGAGGTAGGAGACGTACCCTTCTGCGCGTTTGTCCTTGGGTGTCTTCCATATCGCGGTAACCCGCTCAGGTTCGACCATGGGCGCTGGACTCAAGATCAGCGCATTGATAACGCTGAAGATCGCGGTGTTAGCCCCGATGCCAAGCGCCAGAGTCACCACCGCAATCAGGGTGAAGCTCGGGTTCTTCATCAAGATTCGCGCTCCGTAGCGTAGGTCCTGCAGCAAGAAACTCATCGGCTCCTCCTCTATTCGCACCTCAATGCAATCATTGGATCCACCCGCGCGGCACGACGAGCCGGCAGATAGCATGCGGCTACCGCAACAACAAAAAGCAAAAAGCCAATTACGCCGAAGGTTATCGGGTCCGTGACGCTTACGTTGAATAACAGACTCCTCATGAACCGGGTCAACCCGATGGCTCCAGCAATGCCCACTCCCAGTCCGATCAAGGCAGGAACCATTCCTTGTCCCACAACCAGCCGCAACACGTCACGTTGGTCCGCACCCAGAGCCATGCGAATGCCAATCTCGTGCGTACGCTGTGTTACTGAGTATGAGATCACACCGTAGATTCCGGCGGCCGCAAGCGCCAACGCAATTCCGGCAAAGCCCGCCAGAAGAGAGGTGCTAAAACGCTGAACAATCATCGTGTCGGCCAGAATCTGTTCCATTGTCTTGATTCTGACCACCGGTTGATTGGGGTCGACATTCCAAACGGCCGCGCGTACGGCGTTTTGCAATCCGGCCACGCCCGAAGTCGACCGCACAACGAGCTCGATCGACCGCGCGTCATCGGTCATCAAGTCTCTCAGGGTTATCCCCACTTGCATTTTGATGGGCTCGCCAAGCTGAAGACTCGGCACGTAGAGCGTCGGTCTCGGCTGCGTGTCCAACCCTCGCTGCCGAACGTCACCCACGACTCCCACCACCGTCATCCACGGCGATCCAAATTCTTTGTTTCCCCATTTGATTCGACGGCCCAGGGGTTCCTGATCGGGCCAAAACCGTTTGGCCAGTGCATCGCTTACGATCACCACCGGCGCCGCGCCGTCGACGTCACCCTCGTTGAACTCGCGGCCGCCTAGCATCGGAATCCCGATGGCTCGAAAGAAGTGGGCGCTAGCCAGCTGAGAAATAATAGAAGTTGTTTGATCGGAAACGGGCGACTCAATCGTGTAGCCAAAGCTGTTTGTCGATCCGCCGTAGGGAAGCGCTGTAACACTACCGACGGTTTCCACGCCCGGCACTGCGGCAACCTGCTCGAGCAGTTGACGATGGAACGAAATAACCTGCTCAGATTTTGCGTATTTCTGGCGTGGCAGGGTTATGTTCATCGTTAGCACGTTGCCGGGTTTTAACCCGGGATCAACGGCCCGCAGCTTTAGGAAGCTGTTGATCAGCAGTCCTGCGCCGACAAGCAACACAAACGCCAGCGCCATTTCCGAAACGACCAGCAGGTTTCGAGTCCGATTGCGGCGGAGACTTCCCGAACTTCGTCCTCCTTCTTTTAGTGCGTCATTGAGATCGGGCTTTGATGCTTGAAGCGCAGGCACCGATCCGAAGATCAAACCGGTCAGAACGGATGCGCCAAAGGTAAACAACAACACTCGACCGTCGAGCCCAATCGATCTCGCCCGTGGCGCAGACATACCTTCCGCGGCCGCAGACAGGAACTCGATTCCCCAGAGCGAGAGCAACAGACCGGCCGCCCCACCCGCCAGCGCGAGCACCACGCTCTCGATCAGCATCTGTCTGACCAACCTCCACCGGCTTGCCCCCAGGGCTATTCGCACCGCGATTTCGCGTTGACGCGACGCCGCTCGCGCGAGCATAAGATTTGCCACATTGGCGCAGGCGATCAGAAGAATAAATGCGACCGCCCCCAGAAAAATGAGCAATGGCCTTTTGACGTCGCCGACGATTTCCGAGTGTAATGAAAACACCGCCGCCCCGGTTCCGTCGTTTGACTTGGGATACTCGCTTTCGAGCTGAGCGGCGAGACTGGTCATCTCGGCGTTCGCCTGTTCCAATGAGACGTCAGGCTTCAAACGCGCGAGGACTTTCAAATAGTGGCTATTGCGATGCGTGAGCTCCTCGTTAGTGAAGACCAACGGGGTCCAAATCTCCGAGTCCTCATTCAACGGCAACGCGAATCCTGCCGGCATCACCCCGACCACTTCGTAGTCCTGGTTGTTGAGTGTTATCCAGCGCCCGACAACTTCGGGATCGCCGCCAAACTTGCTCCTCCATAGCCGGTCGCCAATGATCACTACACGCTGGTGACCAGGTTGATCCTCATCAGGAGAAAACACGCGCCCAACTTGCGGCGTGATACCGAGTAAGGGAAAGAGGCCCGCCGATACGCGGGCCCCACGAATCCGTTCAGGTTCCGCGAGCCCCGTCAAATTGACGCTCCCACCGGCGTGAGCGGACATTGCCTCGAAGATCTGGCTGCGGTTCTTCCAGTCGACGAAGTTCCCGGCCATCACCGAGTCGTGATCTTCGCCCTTTTTGAGATCCCGTTCCCACACCGCTACAAGACTATTCGGTCGCTCGAACTGAAGCGGTCTGAACAGAACGGCGTCGACCACGCTGAAGATCGCGGTGTTTGCGCCGATTCCGAGGGCCAGGGCCAGAATAGCGACAGCCGAGAACCCGGGGTTCTTAAGCAACAGCCGAAATCCAAATCGAAGGTCTTGAAGTAATGTTCCCATAGCTATTACCTATCTGAACACTGCGTTCAAAACGCGGCCACGGTCGTGTTCAGAACGAATCGTCCGGGCTGCCGTTATCAATGCAGACCGGACCGATTCATCGTCTGCGCCAACCGCGGCGACCTTGATCAGGAATTGCGCCTTTTCGTAATCCGAAGAAAGGTTCGTTGCGCCTTTCACCGCGAGCAGCAACGAATCCTTTTGAGGCGCCACCTTGAGAAATGCGGCAAGCGCCTGGCCCTTATCGTGGTCAGAACGCATCGTACCGACTGCATCGAGGTATGCCACCCGAGCTGGTTCGTCGAGCGTCGACCCTGCGGCGATCTTGATCAGCAGCTGTGCCCGGTCGTAATCAGACGAGATGGTTGACGCGGCCTTGAGGACAAAAAGCAGATCCGCTTTCTCGAGCTTATCGTTCTTGAGAAACGCCGAGAGCACCCGCGCTTTTTCATAGCTCGATCGCAGCGTAGCCACCGATTCCAGATAAGCGGCCCGTGACGATTCATCAAGCGCGGAACGATCGGCGATTTTGATCAGCAATTGAGCCCGTTCATAGTCCGAAGAGACGCCTCTCACCGCGCGCAACGCGAACAGGATGCTCTCGTTGCTCAAGTTTCCCTTTTTGAGCAGCGCTCCCAGCGCGCGACCCTTCTCGTAGTCCGAGCGAAGCGTATTGACCCCTTCGAGATAAATCGTTCGCTGCGCTTCATTTGCCAGATAGCGTTCAGACAGCTTGATCAACAGCTGAGCCTTCTCGTAATCGGAACGAATCTCACTCGCGGCTTGTCTGAGCACTTGCCGGACTGTTTCGTCGTTAAGTGATGCGCTATTGATCAGCTCGTCGAAATAAACGCGCTTGACGTAATCACCCGTCAACCGGGTGATCTCCTGGAGCACGCCGGTCGGGCCGCTTTGTTTGAGGATTCTCTGGACGCGCGGTCGGGCATCATAGCCGCCCTGTCTAACCGTGTCGTCGAGGATCTTTGCGAGCCAGGCTTTGGCTTCTCCGTCAAACTCTCGCGATGCGCCGTCCACCCAATACGACCGCTGGATTCCGCCGGAGGTCGTTTTAGCTTCGAACTTGCGCGTGACGCCGCCGCGTTCGTCAGTAACTCGAAGCGATCCGCCGTCGCTTATGCTGGTGATGTCGGAGTAGTCATCGGCGAATTCGACCTGTCCGCGGATTCTGACCTCAAGCCCAATCCCGTTGTCGCTATGCCGCCAGTGCCACTCGTTGTCGTCCGTCCGGAGCGAGCGTTCGTTGTGTTGCGCCGAACTCGACGATTGCGTCGTAACGGTTCGCGATTGAGCGAACGAACGGACTTTTGCGGAACTAACTACAACGCCGGTTGCCAAAAACGCGAGAAACAACAGCGTCGTTCTGTTTGCTGATTTTGTCATTATTGTCTCCATCTCTGTTTCACTAAGAATCGTGCCAGTCGTTGACCCTGGTGTTTCATTCGTATCTCAACGCAATCATTGGATCAACTTTTGTCGCGCGCCGCGCCGGGATCACACACGCTGCCAAAGCGACCGACAGCAGCAGCAGTGCGATCAGTCCAAAGACCGTTGGATCGCTAGCGCTGACTTCGAACAATAAGCTTTGCATCAATCTCGTCAACGCGAATGATGCCGCCAAACCAATTCCCAGCCCGACTAGCGCGAGCCCCATACCACGCTTAAGCACCAGCATGAGGATGTCACGGCGTTGCGCGCCGAGCGCAATGCGCACTCCAAACTCGGGGATCCGCTGAGTAACGAAATACGACAAGACACCATAGAGTCCGATCGCAGACAACAGCATCGCCAGCCCCGCAAAGACTGCGAGCAAGGTCGTTCCGGTCTGGCGCTGGCCAAACTCTTCGCCGAGGACTTCGGTCATCGTGCGGATGTTCGACACCGGTTGATCCGGGTCAAGTTCGTGCACTTTGCCGGTGACCGCGGTCACAAGGCTCTTTGGTGGAACCGATGCGCGAATAACCAGATCGCGCGGCGCATACCACGGCTGATTCGCGACTTGCTGGTAGGGCATATACATCTCAGGCTTTGTGGGCTTTTCGGCGCCCATCTGCTTGAGGTCGGCTACGACGCCAACAATCTCTATCCACGGTTCCGGGTCATCGGGACGGCTGGGCTTGAAGCGTTTGCCTATGGGGTTATCAGCGGGCCAGAACTCGCGCGCCATTGTCTGGTTTATGATCGCGACAGGAATTGATTGTTCAGTGTCACCCTCATTGAAGGTGCGTCCTTGAATAAGCGCGATGCCGATCGTCGTAAAGTAATCGTTGCTGATCTGTCTGTGGTTTGCATCGTACATTACACCCGGCTCGACCGGCCGTCCTTCGATACTGAGGCCATTCGTGCCGCCCCGCCAATCAAGCGGAACTGAAGTCGTGTAAGATGCGGAGACCACACCGGGCAAAGCCGCAACGCGCTCCAAAACCTGTCTGTAAAACGCAAAGCGTCGGGCCGGTTGCTCATACCGGCTTCCAGGCAATTGTGTGCGCACCGCCAGCACGCTTTCCGCGCGCAGCGTCGAGTATTGATCGCTTAGCCGTGAGAACGCTTTGATGAGCAATCCGGCGCCGACCAGGAGCACCATCGCCAACGCAATCTCTCCGATGATCATCGCGTTCTGCAGCCGGCGATGACCGGCGCTAAGACTCGTCCGACCGCCACCTTGCTTCAACGCTTCGTTCAAGTCGATTGTTAAAGAGTGTAAGGCGGGCGCAAGGCCAAAAACGATGCCGGTGATCACAGAAAGCGCCAGCGTAAAAAACAGCACCATCGCATCGAGTCGCAGGTCCACGAACAGTCTCAAACCCGGCGGGATCAGTTGTCCAAGGAACTCAAAACTCCAGAAGGCGACCAGCACTCCTGCGACGCCTCCGGTAAGCGACAACAGCACGCTCTCAGTGAGCAGTTGCCTGACGAGCCGCCCGCGGGAAGCGCCGAGAGCCGTGCGCACCGCAACCTCCTTGCTGCGGCCGAGCGCGCGCGAGAGAAGCAAGTTGGCCAGATTCGCACTGGCGATAAGTAACACAAAGGCGACCGCCACTAATAAAACGATCAACGGCTGCCTTGTCTCACCACTTAACTCTTCGCTCAGAGAGATCACATTTGCACCAAGCCGGCTGGCTTGATCAGGGTTGTCCCGGGCGATTTGCGCGGTGATCGCTTTGATGTCGTTGTTGGCGCGCTCGATCGTGACGTCCGGTTTCAATCGCGCGACGACTTGAAGGTAGTGGCTTCCGCGAGCGGCAAGTTGTCGGGGGGTGAACGCGGCAGGAACCCAGATTCGAACCTCCTCATCGCGAAACTGAAACCCTCGGGGCATCACGCCAATGACCGAATGTTTGACGTCGTCCAGAAGTATATCGCGGCCGACGATTCCAGGATCTCCGCCGTATCGAGATTGCCATAGCGGGTAGCTGATGACTGCAACTTTGTTGGCTTCGGGACGGTCGTCTTCGGGCGCGATCGTTCGGCCGATTACGGGAGCGACGCCGAGAACTGGGAAGAAGTTCGCCGTAACGCCATAGCCATAAACTTTATCCGGCTCGCCATCACCGGTGAGATTAAAGTCGCGAATCCGCATCGCGGCCATATCTTCGAAAACCTCATTACGCTCTTTCCAATCGACATAGTTTGCCGGCGCCGGCGTATTCTTTGGAAAGTTTGCAAATGACGCGTCCTCCCAAACCATCACCAAACGATCGGGGTCCGCAAACGGCAGCGGGCGCAACATCACGGCGCGCACCAGGCTAAAAACCGCGGTATTCGCGCCAACTCCCAACGCGATAATCATTACCGCCAAAGCAGTGAAGGCGGGTTTTCTAGCCATGGTACGAAGGGCAAATCGCGCATCTCGAACTATCTGTTCCATCCAGCTCCCCCTGGGGTTTCTAGTTTCTGGTTTGTAGTTTCGGGTTTCTGGTTTGTAGTTTTTGGTTTGTGGTTTCTAGTTGCGTCTGGCTCAGACCCCGCGAGAAACCAAAAAAGCCGAAACGCGAAACCAGAAACCAGAAACCAGAAACCAGAAACCTATTCATATCTAAGCGCTTCAATCGGATCGACTCGCGTCGCTCGCCTAGCGGGCACAAAACAAGCCGCCAGAGCAACTCCCGCAAGAATGAGTGACACGCCGATGAACGTCACTACGTCGGTCGGGCTTATTCCGTAGAGTATCGTCGACATGAATCGCGTCAGCCCGAATGCCGCCCCGGCCCCAATCCCAACCCCAAGCAGCGTGAGCTTCATGCCGTGTCCGATGACCAGACGCAGCACATCGCGCGAGGTTGCGCCCAGCGCGATTCGTACGCCGATCTCCTGGGCTCGACCGGCAACGGTGTAAGAAAGCACTCCATAGATTCCAATTACTGCAAGGAGCCCCGCGATGACCCCAAATCCGGCCAGCAACACCATGAGAGCGCGGCGCGGCGCGACAGATCGGTTCAGAATCGTAGTCATCGTTTCGACATTAGCGATAGCCAGATCTTTATCGACCGCGGCGATCTGGCTTCGGATTGCGCTCGCGGTGCTTGCCGGATCTGTATGGGTCCGAACGGTCAGTGCCATCGACCGCCAGGCATCCTGCGCGTGTGGGACATACACGAGCCCGCGCAACTCATCATCGCGTCCGTAGTAGCGGACGTCTTCTACGACACCGACGATCTCGCGCAGTTCATTTTCATCCCGCCACGAGCGGATCCGTTTGCCGAGCGGAACTTCGTCGCCGAAGACCCGCCGCGCCATCGTCGCGTTGATAATGATCACTTTGTTGGCTGCGGCATTGTCGCGCTCTTCGAAGTCACGTCCCTTGAGCAGCGCGATACCGGTAGTCGTGAAGTATCCCGGGCTGACCACATTCCATTGAGCCGGGAAGTCTGAGCTTGCCGGCGGCTCCGGCTGTCCTTCCACAAGGAACACACGTCCCAGATAAAATCCGCCGCCGCCCAGGGCCAGCGCCGAACTGACCGCCGCAGACTCGACGCCCGGCGCGGCGCTTACGCTGTCGATTACGTTTTTGTAAAAAGCGGTGGTTCGCGCTTCATCGGGATATCGGATCCTGGGAGCGTTGAGGGTCATTGTGATCAGGTGATCCGTCCTCAACCCGGGATCAATTTGCTGAACCCGCATGAAGCTGCGTATCGCGAGGCCCGCGCCGATCAGTAGCATGAGCGAGAGCGCCAGCTCAGAGACCACCAGCGCGTTGCGAACGAAGCGAGTGCGTGTTCCACCGGTTGCGCTGCGCGATGATTCCTTGAGCGCGTGTTGCAGATCGGTGCCCGACGATTGGAGCGCCGGAATCAATCCACAAATAACCGTTGTCCCCAGCGACGCTGCGAGCGCAAACAGAAACACGCCTGCGTCAATTTGAACCTCTGCCAGTCGCGGCGTATCGCCGGGTACGATGGACTTCAGCAAATCGATTCCCCAGATGGCCAGCAGAAAACCTGCGCTTCCGCCGATCACCGTAAGCAGCAGACTCTCGGTCAGGAGTTGCCGGATCAGCCTCAATCGGCCCGCGCCAAGCGCCAGTCGGATCGCCATCTCGCGTTCGCGCGCCGCCGCTCGCACCAGCAGCAGGTTGGCGACGTTGACACATGCGATCAACAGTACGCAACCGACGACCGCCAGCAGGATAAGCAGCGATGTTCGAGCCTGCTTGCCGACGACATACTCGCGGAGATCTACGATGCGGTTGCTCCACCCCTGCCTCGACTCCGGGAAATCTTGCTCCAGTCGCGCGGCGATGGCTGCCATTGCCGCATTCGCTTGAGCGGCAGGAACGTCCGGTTTTAGCCGCGCGATCCCTGAGAAGATCATGTTGTCACGACGCTCCAGATCCGGACCTGGATTAGGCCCGACTGCCATCGGCGCAATGACGTCACGGTCAGTGGGCCAGATCGCATCCCTGGGCATCACTCCGACTACCGGATATGGCCTGCCGTTTAGATAGATCTTCTCGCCTATGATGTTCCCATCGGCGCCGAATCGTTTCTGCCACAAACCGAAGCTGATGATAAGTACGCGTGCCGGGCCGGGCGGATTGTAGTCTTCGGGTAGAAACGTGCGGCCGAGAAGAGCCTCGCTACCCACGACTGAGAAGTAGTCTTCGGTTACCGCTGCAACCCGCACTCGTTCCGGCTCGCCGTTGCCGCCCGTCAAATCCGCCTCGTTCAGAAGATTGAGCGCGGCCACGTGTTCGAAGATGCCTTCATTTTTCCAATCCAGATAATCGGCATAAGTGATGCTGCTGTCATCCGAGCCTCTCGCGAGATTGAATGAGATGGGAACCACCAGGCGATCGGCGTCCTTGTAAGGCAGCGGGCGCAGCAGGATGCCGTTAACAAAACTAAAGATCGTAGTGTTCGCTCCGATGCCCAGCGCCAGCGTGAACAAGGCAATCAAGGTAAAACCGGGCTTCTTTGCGAGCATTCGCGCGCCAAAGCGTAAATCTTTTAGAAAAACTCCCATGATAACTCCAGGGTTTTTAGTTTCTGGTTTCTGGTTTGTAGTTTCTGGTTTGTAGTTTCTGGTTTCTGGTTTCTAGTTTCTGGTTCGCAGGCTGAAGGGTACCGGTTCTGAGTCGAGAACCAGGAACCAGAAACCACAAACCAGAAACCACAAACCAGAAACCACAAACCAGAAACTAGAAACCAGAAACTAGAAACCAGAACCAGAAACCACAAACCAGAAACCACAAACGAGAAACTAGAAACCAGAAACCAGAAACCAGAAACCAAAAACTATTCATACCTTAACGCCACCATCGGATCGACTTTTGCCGCGCGGCGTGCAGGCACAAAACACGCTGTCAGAGCCACTCCCGCAAACAGCACCGATACCGCGACGAAAGTTAGAGGGTCGGTTGCGCTTACCCCAAAAAGCAACGTGTTCATCAGCCGAGTCAACGCCCACGCACCGGCAAGGCCCAGAGCCGTGCCCGCCAACACAAGCGCAAAACCCTGTCTCAAGATGAGGCTTATGACATCGCCGGCTTGCGCGCCAAGCGCGATGCGGATGCCGATCTCATTGGTGCGCTGGGTGACCGAGTACGCCATCACCCCGTAGATGCCCACTGCCGCGAGCAGCAGCCCAAGCGCCCCGAACAGTCCGAGCAGAAACATGTGAAAACGCTGGGTCGCGATCGATAGTGAGGCGATCTCTTCCATCGAAGAGATTTCTGAGAGCGGTAAAGTCGGGTCCATCTCGCCGAGCTCGCGTTTGACAGCAGCAGTCATGCTTAGCGGGGTCACGGTGGTCCGCACGGTGAAGTGCGCTGCTGTAAACGCGCGGACGGTGGCCATCAGCTTGTCGGGCATCTGAGGGATCGGAACATAGACCATCGGCGGCGTAGGTCGGTCCAGTCCCTGTTGCTTTATGTCGCCTACGATGCCAACCACAAGACGTGGCTGATCATTCAATCCGCGTCCGATTAAAAGCTGCTGCGAGAACGGATCCTTTCCGTCGAAGTGCCGCTTAACGAAAGCCTGGTTTACGATTGCGACAGGCGGCGCCGCCGCGTCGTCGGCGTCGGTGAAGACCCGACCCTGCTCCAGAGGGATCTTCATCACGTGAAAATAGTCGGACGAGATCGTTCTGAATTGTTCGCTGCGAGTGTTGTCCGGTTGCTCAGGAAAGATGACCGGCATGTTGAATTGCCAATCGAGCGGCAGCTTGTTGGTAATCGCGGCGGCTTCGACGCCGGGTAATCGGGTAATACGTTCAAGCGCGTCGCGATAGAACGTCGCGGTCTTGTTTGTTGTGTTGTACCGCTCGCCGTTCAAAGCCACCCGAAAGGTCAACACGTTACTCGGATCGAAGCCGGGGTTGACGCTAAGCAATTGCGCAAAGGTGCGTATCAGCAACCCGGCCCCAACCATGAGAATAATCGCCAGCGCCACTTCCATTACGACCAGAACGCCGCGCAACCGCCGGCGGCTTGTACCGCCTTTGCCGGCAGTCTCTTTTAGGACGGTGTTCACGGCCACCTTGCCGGCTTGCCAGGCAGGCGCCAAACCAAACAGCACCCCGGTAAACATGGCGGCGGCGAAGGTAAACGCCAACACGCGCCAATCCAAACTGATCACCGCCAGGTTTGGCAGAAGGCCGTTTGGCATAAAGCCTACAAGAAGATCCGTTCCCCAGGCGGCCAACAATAATCCGGCAGCGCCTCCAAGCGAAGCGAGCATCAACCCTTCGGTGAGCAATTGTTGGACTATCCGCATTCGACTTGCGCCCAGGGCAAGCCGGACCGAGATTTCGCGTTGCCGAGACGCCGCTCGAGCAAGCTGCAAATTAGCGACATTCGCGCAGGCGATCAGCAATAGAAATCCGACCGCGCCAAGCAGGAACCAAAGTACCCTGGAAACGTCGCCGGTGAAAAATTTCTGGTACGGCCGCGCGCCTATACTCTCGCCATCCTGCATGTGACGCGGGAAAGCCTCGCGGTACTTATCAGCGATTATCTGCAATTCCGTCTGTGCCTGTTCAAGGGTGACGCCGGGTTTCAATCGGCCGATCACCTCAGCATTGGGATCATAGTTTCTATCGGGTCGCGCTTTCATTGGCACCAACAAATCAGCACCGGTGATGAACTTGAAATGCGGCGGCATTATCCCAACTACGGTTACCGGTTGATCGTTCAGCAAAACCGTTTGGCCAACAAGCGCCGCGTTTGCCGCAAACCGCCTGCGCCACAAGGCGTCGCTTAGAATCGCCACGTGCGCGGATCCCGCCGTGTCGTCTTCTTTGGTGAATGCGCGCCCTAATGCGGGAAAGACTCCAACAGCTCGGAAGAAATCTTCGGACACTCGCGAGCCGTGTACATATTCAGCTTCACTGCCGCCTGCAAGATTGCCGCCCGCGCCACCGACGTTCGAATAGGCAGCCAGTGCTTCGAACGACTGACTCTGTTCTCGCCAGAAAATGAACTTTGGTTCGCCCGAGCCTGCCAGACCGCTTTGAAACTGCTGCCCGACATATACCAGCCGGTCCGGATCAGGATACGGCAGCGGTCTCAGCAACACCGCGTTTACCACGGTGAAGATGGCTGTGGTCGCGCCGATCCCCAGGGCCAGAGTCACGACGGCAATCAAGCTAAAGGTCGGCTTGTTTGCCAACATTCGCGCGCCATAACGCAAGTCTTGCCAAAACTTTGCCATGATCAATCTATGCTTGGTTTCTGGTCTCTGGTTTCTGGTTTCTAGTTTCTAGTTCGAAAGTTATTGCCATAACCAGAAACTAGAAACCAGAAACCCCAACCCAGACTAGAAACTAGAAACCACAAACCAGAAACTATTCGTACCGTAGCGCAATCATCGGATCGACCTTTGCCGCTCGTCGCGCAGGCATCAAACAGGCTCCCAGAGCCACAATCGTCAATGCCACCGGGATAACAACAAAAATCACCGGATCCGTTGCGCTCACATTGAACAGCAGGCTTTCCAACATGCGGGTCAAAGCAAAGGTCGCCAACAAACCGATGCCAACGCCCGCAACGGTCATCGTCATTCCCTGGCGCAAAACCAGACCGATAATGTCTCGACGGTTTGCACCCAATGCCAGCCGCACGCCGATCTCATGCGTGCGCTGGGTCACCGAATACGAGATCACACCAAAGATCCCGACCCCCGCAAGGATCAGTGCGATCGCCGCAAAAATCATGAGCAACAGCGTTGATAAACGGCGAAGCGAGATCGAATCCGCCAGCAGTTGTTCCATTGTGGCGATGTTGTAAGCCGCCAGGTCTTTATCGATCTCTTGAACTGTCCCCCGCACCGCGGCAGTAAGAGTCTTCGGATCTGAAGAGGTGTGAACCACCAGGGTCATGAACTGTGTGGGAAACTGCGCTTCGGGTAGATAGATCTGCATTGGATCTTTTCGGTCCAACGCATACTGCTTTACATCGCGAACGACTCCGACAACGGTTCGCCACGGTTGCGGATTCCTCTCAGAACCAACGAATTTGATCCGCTTGCCGACCGGATCCTGACCGGGCCACATTTCGCTGACCATTGTCTCGTTGATAACTGCGACTAGAGGAGTCGTCTCAGTGTCTTGCTCGCTCAGTTCCCGGCCGCGTAATAGCCGCATAGCCATTGTCCGTGGGTAATCCGGAGTAACGATATAGAGATCGACGTTGAACGCTTCACCTGGCGGTCTGGGATGATCCTCGACCGAGAGACCGCGACCGTCAAAGTTTCCGCTGAACGGCAGGACGCTCGTAAAACCTGCCGACTTGACGCCGGGCAGCGACTCGAGCCGCTCGGTAAGTTGATCATAAAAAGCTACCCACTGCTGAGGCTTGGGATACTTTGCGCTCGGCAAGGTGACGCTCATCGTCAAACGATTGTCAGCAGCAAACCCGGGGTCCACATTGCGCAACCGAATAACACTCTTTATAAGCAAGCCAGCCGAGATCAACAGGACGAGTGCCATCGCCACTTCGCTCACCACCATCACACTGCGAATTCGATTGTGACCAGCCTCACCGCTCGAGATTCGGCCTCCTTCTTTCAGTGTTTCGTTGAGGTCGGGGTTGGTAGCTCTGAGCGCCGGAACGAGCCCAAACACGATGCCGGTTACGATCGAAATCGCGAGCGTGAAGCCGAGTACCCGCAAGTCTATCTTGACGTCGGAGAGAAGCGGCGTGGCTTGCGAGCCGATCGATTCGACCAGGCTTACTCCCCACGTTGCGAGCAGCAAACCGAGCGCCCCACCTACCACAGCGAGGAGAATGCTCTCAGTTAGAAACTGACGCGCAAGTCGCAGTCTCGCGGCCCCCAGTGCGCGTCGTATCGCGACCTCTTTTTGACGCCCGGCCGCGCGCACCAACAGCAGGTTCCCGACATTCGCGCACGCAATCAGCAACACAAACCCGACTGCCACAAAAAGAGTGATCAAGGTCGGTCGAATCCCGCCGACGGTGTCTTCCGGCAGGGTTATCAACCGAACCCCGTAGCCTGTGTTGTGTCTTGGATATTGTTCCTCGATTCGCCGGGCGATGCCATTCATATCGGTTTGCGCCTGAACGATAGTGACTTCCGGCTTTAAGCGGGCAATAGCCCGGAGATGACGCGATGAACGTTCGTTCTCATCGTGCGGCTCGGCGACTGGTCTGTAAAACTCGCCACGCGGATCGATAAGACTTGTCGGCAACGGTTGGAAATCCGCCGGCATAACTCCGACGACGGTGTAAGGCCGGCCGCTCAAGTTAACTTTCCGGCCGATGACCCCTGGATCGCCGCCAAAGCGCCGCTGCCATAGTCCATACCCGAGGACGACAACGAAGTCTTTGCCGTCCTGTTGTTCTTCAGCCAGAAACGTTCGGCCCAGCAACGGCGTGCCTTTCATAATCGAGAAGTAACCATCGCCGACCTGAATGCCGGGTATCCGCTCCGACTCGCCTTCGCCCAGGAACGTCGCGCTCCAGTTGCCGTAAGTGGTCACATCTTCAAACACAGTGTTCTGGTGACGCCAATCGTCGACATCGGTGGCGGAAACCTGACTGCGATCCTTGCCCTCGCTGGGGGTGTTGCCCCAGAGGAGGACAATTCGCTCGGCGTCGTGAAAGGGAAGCGATTTGAGCAGAATGGAGTTAACGACGCTGAAGATTACAGTGTTGGCGCTTATTCCAAGGGCGAGCGAGAATAACGCGACGAGCGTAACCATCGGGCTTTTACGCAGCATTCGAACGCCGTAACGAATATCTTGTAATAGGGTTTCCATGGGTTCCTCGCGTTGTGGGTGACGGTTTCTGGTTTATGGTTTCTAGTTTCTGGTTCGAACGTGGGTGATGGTTTCTGGTTTTTGGTTTCTAGTTTCTGGTTCGAACGCTAAAGCAATAACCAGAAACTACAAACCAGAAACTACAAACCAGAAACCAGAAACTACAAACCAGAAACCAGAAACAAAAACCAGAAACTACAAACCAGAAACCATTTATTCGTGTCTAAGCGCCACCATCGGATCGACTTTAGCGGCGCGGCGCGCCGGGATAAAACAGGCTCCCAGAGCCACTCCTGCCAACAACGCTAAAACTGCTGCGAATGTCACGGGGTCGGTTGCGGTGACCCCGAACAGCATGCTCGACATCAACTGCGTCAGTAACAGCGAAGCAACAACTCCGGTGGCCAGCCCAGCCAACGTCAGAAGCATCCCTTGTTTGACAACAAGCTTCAGTACTTCCGACGACTGCGCGCCAAGCGCCATTCGGATTCCAATCTCGTGAATACGCTGACTTACCGAGTAACTCATCACCCCGTAGATTCCGACCGCCGCCAGCACCAGAGCGACGACTGCGAACACGCTCAGCAAAAGCATGTTGAATCGCGGCCCAGAGACGGAGTTCGAAAGAAGCTGCTCCATCGTCATGAGATCTTCGATGGGCAGATCCTGATCGATCTCCTGAATTTTACTTTTCACCGCGGCCAGCAGGCTTGCCGGATTTGAGGCCGTGCGGACCACGATGCTCATCGAGGGATGCGTGGCCTGAGGATAAGGAAAGTAGACTTCGGGCCGGGCGCTCGAATCCAGACCGAGTTGTTTTATGTCGTCGATCACGCCTGCGATGGAAAGCCACGACTGTCCGTCATCAAACGTTATTCGTTTGCCGAGCGGGTCTTCGTTTGAAAAGTAAATACGGGCCAGATCGGAGTTGATGACTGCTACCTTTGGGGCGTCGCTTGTGTCACTGTCGGAAAAATCGCGCCCTTTGATAAGACGGATACCGAGAGTACCAAAATAACCCGGGCTGACGCTGCGTGTGCTGATGATCATCTCGGTGCCCGGCTCGGGTTCGGGGCGGCCTTCGATGCGAAAATCGGAACCCGAAATGCTCAACGTCAACGGCAGGCCTGTGGTTGCGCCCGCCGACTGCACGCCGCTCAACGATTGGAGGCGCTCGAGCGCTGTTTGAAAGAATGCGATTCGGTGATGATCCTCCGGATACCTGGTTTGGGAAAGTGAAAGACTGAGCGCCACAACGTTGTCCGGATTAAACCCGAGATCCATCTGCTGAAGTCTGGAGAAACTCCTGATCATCAACCCGGCGCCGATAAGCAGCACAAGCGACAACGCGACCTCAACCGCCACAAGAACATTTCGAATTCGCTTTCCGGCGATGCCGCCGGTCAAACCTCTAGCGCCTTCTTTGAGCGCTTCATTCAAATCGGGCTTTGATGCGTGAATTGCGGGAACCAATCCGAACACAATTCCTGTCAGGATCGAGACCGCCAGCGTGAACGCGAACACACGGCCGTCAACTCCCACCTCGCTAAGTCGAGGGATGTTGTCCGGTGCAAGCGCCATAAGCGCATCCGTACCCCACAGCGCCAGCAGCAGACCCAGTAAACCGCCCGCGAGTGACAGGATCACGCTCTCGGTCAGCAATAGACGCAAAACGCGCACACGGCTCGCTCCCAGAGCGGTGCGAATCGCAATCTCTCTTTCTCTCGACGCGGCGCGGGCCAGCAGGAGGTTTGCGATGTTGGTGCAAGCTATGAGGAGCAGAAAGGCGACGGCTCCCAGCAACACCAGCAACGCGGGCCGAATCTCCTTAACCGTTTGCTCGTGGGTTGGGATCAAGCTTATTCCGATACCGCTGTTTTCTCCGGGATATTGCTCGACTATCCGGCCTTCTATCGCGGTCATCTCCGTGCGCGCTTGATCGATATTCACTCCCTGTTTGAGCCGGCCAATAGAGAAGAATGAAAAACTGCCGCGACGCGCCTCTTCCCCGGTCGCCGCGATCGGAACATACAGGTCAACTGGATCATTGAGTACTTTTCCCAGATAGCCGAATCCGACGGGGAACTGGAAGCCGGCAGGCATCACCCCC
>DASRIZ010000510.1:0-5895 GCA_035649735.1 Blastocatellia bacterium
TCTTCCCATACATCATTACCGGAGCCATCACTGCCAGCGGTGGCGCGTGGAATGCCAGCATTGTGGCCGAATACGTAGAATTCGGCGGCCGAACCCATGAAACTCTAGGAGTGGGCGCGCTGATCGCGAGCGCAACGAGCACCGGCGACTATGCGCTATTGTTGGCAGGCACGTTGGCTTTAGTTGTGACTGTAGTTCTTATTAACCGGACTTTTTGGCGCCGTCTCTACAAATTGGCTGAAGAACGTTATCGCATGGAGTAAATCTGCAACGGAGGTGTCGCATGACGATCGCAACCGCGGTGAATGAAACCGATGATTTGTTGGACCTTCAAAGTGTCACTAAAGCGTACCGATTGAAGACCAAGCAATTTCTCGCCGTCAAAGACATTAATCTCCATATCAAGCCCGGTGAATTTGTCTGCTTGCTTGGGCCCTCAGGATGCGGCAAATCGACACTGCTCAGGATTATCGCGGGATTGAACGCCGCTACTTCGGGCACGGTCTCATATCACGGGCAGCCGCTCAAAGGCGTCAATCCATACACAACGATTGTTTTTCAAACATTCGCGCTTTATCCGTGGCTGACGGTGCAGGAGAATGTGGAAATTGCATTGAAAGCGCGCGGCGTGTCGGCCAGCTCTCGGACCGACCGCGCTTTAAAGCTGATCGACATCGTCGGTCTAGACGGATTTGAATCCGCCTACCCGCGCGAGCTTTCCGGTGGCATGCGCCAGAAAGTCGGCTTTGCCCGCGCGATGGCCGTCGAGCCGGAGTTATTGTGTTTGGACGAACCTTTTTCGGCGTTGGACGTGCTTTCCGCCGAAGCTTTGCGTGGCGAATTGATGGAGCTGTGGCTCAAGAAGAAAATCCCCACCAGGGCTATCTTGATGGTTACTCACAACATTGAAGAAGCCGTCTTGATGGCTGATCGCATCGTGATCATGGGAAAGGAGCCCGGTCACATCATAACCGAAATTCCCGTCACGCTTCATCAGCCGCGGCAACGTAAAGATACCGCTTTTCAGAGCCTTGTAGACAAAGTGTATGCGGCCGTTGCCGGCCAATCGAAGCCGAAAGAAGAGGCGCTTGGAACTCAACCCGGGCAGCCTGGGGCGACCCGCGCGTTGCCAAATTCGCAGCTCGCCGCGCTCGCCGGTCTGCTCGAGAAACTTGTGGGGGAGGGAGGACGCGTCGATCTCTACCGGATGGGCGGCGATCTGGTGCTCGAGCTTGACGATCTCTTGCCCATCGTGGAGGCGGGGGACCTACTAGGTTTCATCACAGTCAATGAAGGCGATCTGTTACTTACCTCTCTTGGGCGGGCATACGCTGACGCGACCATTCTGGCTCGCAAAGCAATCATCGCAGGGAGAGTCCTACGCTTGCCGGTTATCGCCTGGATTTACGAAACGCTCCAGCGTGACGACGACCAACGAGTGGCCTGGGATTACTTCTACGACAAGCTGCAAGCCGATTTTGGCGACAAAGCCGAGGCACAGTTAGACATTGCAATTAACTGGGGACGGCATGCTGAGCTGTTCGCCTACGACGATGACACCGGGGAATTATATTTAGAGAGTTCTCAGGAGAAAATTGCTGGAGAAAGTTTTGCTCTGACTGAACTCTATGAGGCATGGCCCGTGCTTTCCAGACGCGAGCGAGTCGAAGGCTTTAAGCTGCTTGAGCAGAATGATGCCGAAGATTTTTTTCTGCAGCTGAGCGCCCATGATAAGGCTCAACTGACGTTAGCTCTGCAACCCGGAGAACGGAAATTGTGGATCAGGCTCCTCGCCGCTGATGGAGCAGCGGACGTAATCTACGAAGCCCCGAAAGAACAACGCGAGGGACTCTTATCGCTACTCGACGACAAGACCCGCAGGGAAGTCAAAGGACTGATGGATTACGTCGAGGAAAAAGCTAAAGGCCTGATAAACCCGCGCTACGCCCGTTTGCGACCTTATATGAGTGTTGACGAGGCTGTTAGCCTTCTTCGCAGGGATGCGCGGGATCGGGCGCAAACCGCCTACTATGCCTATGTGACCGATTCTGATGAACGACTCTTGGGGATCGTTACTTTCCGGGATTTGCTCATAACACCCGGCGATAAAACAGTTGAGGACGTAATGCGCACCGACGTGATCACAGCCCCGGAGCACTTGGATCAAGAAGCGCTCAGCCACCTCTTTAACCGATACAATCTGCAAATGATCCCCATCGTAGACTCGGAAAGGCGCATTAAGCGAGTGGTAACTAAAGACGAGGTTGTCTCAGAATCCTAAGAACACACGTTAGAATTCCGCATGAAATCGGAAACCGGGAACCCATACCGGACCTCGATCTCGGTTGTACGCGGGATTACTGATGTGCTGAATATCGGGAGCGGCAAAAAGACCGCGCCAGATATTCATTTTGTAGTAAGCCTCAACGATATACTCGCGGCCAGGATGCGGAAGCTTTCCATCGCCAACCAGAATGCCGATCCCACCGGCATTGAGATAGCGCTTGTGCTTATCTGAGATGCCGTTGATCACGCCGGCAATGCCAACAGTATCGTCCGGCCTGCCCCACCGCTTGCCAGACAGTGAGAGCCCTATCGCTATGGTCCTGTCGATGTCCGTGAACTCATATGGTTCGACATCGCCGCTGGCAAGCCCCGCGCGAGCGAAGACGCCAAGGCCTGGCAATACCTGCTGCTCGGCATTGAAGCTAATCCCGCCTCGACTGGTATAGCGGCGGACGGCCGCAACGTCAGCGGTTCCTCCGGTCGATGTCGCTAACTGGACCGCATCCTGGTACCGGCCCATCCGACCACGACTCAGGAATCCAGTGATCGCGAGTTTGCCGGGTTGTCCCCAGAGATCATGGCGCCTCTCGATTTCGAGAACCAATTGAAACTGACGAAACCCAGGGTCCAATTGCTCACTGTTGGGGACAATCGATAGATCAAAAACGCCGGCGCGTAACGTCCAGCGGTCCTGGTACCATTCCACAGCCGTCCCGTAAGTAAAACCCCAGGCGTCTGCAGCGTAGTCGAAGGTCCCGGTGTCGATGAGCGACCAGTTGAGAAAATCACTTCGGGGGTCGTGCGCATACTTATTCGTATCGAATACATCCGTGACTGCGAACTTTCCGAGCGTGATAACTAGCCGGTTAGCCGGCCGCAATCCCTCAAACTGGTTGAGGCCAGGCTCCACGTTCTCGATTTCGCCTGCCAGTCCAATCGTCTGTCTGATGAACATTCGCGGCAGCCGCGCGTAAGGATAATTGGCTCCGACTTTATACGCTTCACCGCTCGGAAAGCCGGCGACGCCGAGCGTCTTGCTAAGGCCGAAACCCTGATCGATCTCCGGATTGATCCAAACCTCGGCGCCTTGCCAGAGCCGCAAGCCCGCATAGAGTGTTGCATCCCACGTCTCGCGTCCGGATTTCGCAATGAGACTGTTCGGGCCTCGATAAGGTTCTCGAAATCGAGGGGCGTACTGATTGACGTAGGTGGTTTGTCCGTGAATGCTCAACCGGTCTATTGTCACGCCATTCCATTTCGCGGCATCGCTGCCGAACCTGTAGTTCACGCCGAGCCGGAGTTCGTGCATGGCGAGATCAGAATCGAACCGTTGCGCTCCTGCCGGGAACGTCACGCCGGTGATGCCAAAGTCGGTGAATAGGTATTCGAGCTTTCCGGTCCAGTTCGGCGCAAACGGGACCTCAACGCCGGCTCCGACCGTCCAACCGGTTCGCCACCGAAGCGCCGATTCAGCCGTGCCCGCAACCGCGGTGCCGCCGAAAGGCGCGCCGACAAGCTGCGCCCGCGTGAACTGGTCGCGTGTCCAGGCGAAGCCGCCTGTTCCATAAACCAGCCAATTGTTGAATGAGTAGCCGATCCGACCCCGCACCGTGCCGAAATACTCCACCATCTCGCTGTAGCTCGCTTGGCCGACCGATGCCGAGGAAATCGTTTGAGTCCCCCTAATGGAATTCGGAAACGACACGTCGCCCTCGACGCCGAGCACGAGCTGCGACGGAAGCATGTAGTTGTAGCCGGCCTGCAATCCGCCGAAGAAGCTTCCGGTCCCTTTGGAGAAATCGAATCCTTTGTAGAAATCGAGCGAGCCCGTCAAGCTCGTCCCGGTTGCGCCAATTCCATGCGCGGTCCAGTCGGAACTTCCCCACGCGTAGCCGACATGGGACCCGCCATAGGGGCCTGTCCAATCGTACTCGGCAATTGTTAGTTCCTTAACCGGTACGGTGACCGCAAGATCGGCCTTGGTACGATCGACGATTGCTCCAAATAGCGGAGGCGCTTCACTTGGATCGGCACTTAGCCCTTGGGTAGTAGCTGTGAGATGCCACAAAAAAAGAACAAAAAAAAAGAAGGAACCCGCATAATGTTCTAACGCGACCGAGTGCGATGTGGAAATCGCCGCAGTGGAACGAAGATAGGCACGCCCAGTTCAGTTTGTCTAGGCGAACTATTTACCGGGCACCGACCGACACCGAGGCCCTCCGGTCCCCGCCAATGGCTTGTATGTTTCGGTACAATGGCGCGGCTTAGTCGATCTCGGAAAATAGGAGCTTTCTAGCCGCAATTTCCAAAAGAAAAAGGACGAACGCCAATACAATTAGCGGCTGTCTGATTGGTTGATAATTTCGCATGACGGTCTGCTTTGTATCAGTAGCCGGTGTTTGTGGGTTGATTTCACCGCCTGTCACTTGCGCCAATTGGACCAAAAGGTCGGTATTAAAATCAGGTCGAGTTATTTCGGTTCCCGGATCATACGGCAAGATGTAGCCGACCGGCGGATAAACTATTCGCCGGCCGCGCCGCTCCTCGGTAAGTTCGATACGGTAGTCACCGGGAGCTGCGATCGGCAGCGCGGCTTGATAATGACCGGGTGCCAATTTCTTGAGAGTACCTTCTGACTTGCCACTTTTGCCAACGGCGGAAAATCGGAACTGGCTGTCAGTGCTTGCTTCCTCATATAAGAAGAGATCCAGAATGGGTTGATTGGCTGAAAGGCTAACTCTCGCCTCGTGAAGCGGTATGGGTTGCTCACTCGGACCCGGACGAAGCCAGTCAAAAATCCTTGTCCAAAAATTCTGCAAATCGTTCCATTGGATCCAGTTTCTACTCCAGCGACCCTCCAAGTCGGTCGTTAGCGCAATCGTTTTTCCTCGCCCGTAGCGCCACGAAGCCAACAACGGCGCTTCGCGATCTTCTCTGAGAATCGTGAGATCCAGGTGCGCGCCTCGTTTGAGATCGGTTTCCATGTAACCCCGAACGCTGGGGTAGAACTTGCCGGGAAAGCTGGCCAGCAGCTCCGAACCTCTTTCTTGAACCGGTGTAAAGTCTCGGTCACGTGGAGGCTCGTCTTTGGGTTTATCGTCGAGTTGCTGCAATACGATTTGGGGTAACGTCGAGGGGTCGAGCGTGTAGTGAAATAAGCCGCCGCCATACTGGCTGATTCGTTTCATCACCCGGATGTCCGCTTCCGAACCGACCGCGATCGCTGAAACCGTGATTTTCATTTCATTTTTCATCACGCTTACGAGATCGATTAACTCGCCCTGACTGCCTCGGGTCTCCCCGTCGCTCAATAGGATCACGTGCTTGCGGCTTGCGTTGACTCGCTCGAGCTGGCGCTTGGCTTCAACCAAGGCCGGATAAAAATAAGTTTGGCCGCCGGGCCTGAGTCGGTCAATCTGAGCCTCAACGACTCCACGAAGCCGGCCGACAGTTTCCAGCGGCACAACTATAAACGGGCTGATATCAAAGCCCACCACGCCTAAAAGGTCATTGTCCTTTAATTGCCTTGCCACGGCCTTGGCGGCAGCCTGGGCGTAAAGCATCTTGTTCTCTTCGCGCATGCTGCCTGACTTGTCGATGACCAGTACG
>DASRIZ010000511.1:0-13821 GCA_035649735.1 Blastocatellia bacterium
CAACATACTTGTGTCTGTCCATAGGGGTTCTCCTTTGGCTGCGGTTTCGTGTCAAACAAAACCTAGCACTAAAGGGGCGCCCCTTTCATATTACGTAGCGGTCACCTCGGTATTTCAAAACCGATTAGTCAAAATAGGTGACCGCTACGCGGCCCGGGGGCACGGCCAACCGACGAGGCTACCGATAGGACACCGCTACGCGGTTACATAACGTACCCCAACCACCAACCGCCAAACCCCATCGACAAACTAGAAGTTTGTCGGTACCCCAGCCGGGAAGAAGGTTGGGAGAGCCTGGACCAACTCCTGGAGCGCTGATTATGCCGAAACGGTGGTTGGTCGGGTAAGGCGGACAGGTCGCTACTCGCGCTCTTTGTACGAAGCCTTCAAAGTGCGCGTTGTTTGTTCGGTCACTGAGGAAACTGATTCGGCGGGCGCTTCAAGGACGTGAGGTGAGGATTCTCCCAGCTCCGCGGTCTTGAAGTCCTCGGCCTCATCCGGATATCGAGACTGCCGGGCGGCTTTGTTCACGCGGAGCAATCGCCAGAGCAAAACACTCTCTACCAACACCAGCCCGACGAAACTCAGAACGACGAAGGCGGACCCGAGCCCTTCGGGAATCGAACCGTTTTTTATTAGAACCATTCCGCCAAGGGCCATCCCGAGAAGGGTGATCGTTGTTCCGATGATTACCCACACCAGTGTATCAGTCGTGGTCTCGGGGCTTCCGTACTCCGGGTCTAACTTAAGCGCACTCAGGTTCGCACCGCAATGGTTGCAGTAGCTCAAAGCCCGTTTCAGTCGAGCGCCGCAGGTGGGACAAGTCATGGTTTAGATACCCATCTTTGCCAGTGCATCAATCACCTGGCCCATGAGCATGGTGGCTTGAGGATGCGAGGCTTCAAAGAGTTGTATCCCCTCCTTCAATCCTTCGCCAAGCCGATCAGGCACATCGGAAGGTTCGGGGCCGCCACGTTCGGTAAGCTTCTTTATGTCGCTCATCACGGAACGAAGGAGTTGTTGCTCTCGCTCATCTATGGACTCGATCTGTCCAAGCTCGGCGTGGAGTTGTTCAAGTCTGTTATGAAGTTCCTGCTTGTCCATAAGGACCTCTGGAAAGTGGGAGGACCGCTACTCCAAATCCTTGGTCTCGAGCTTTTCGGTCGGCGGGATCGTGTCCTCTTCCGGCGGGAGCGTCGCCTCTTCTTCGTCGTCCAACAAGCCGTGGTCTATGTGATGGGGGAGATCGGGATTGCGGGGAAGGGTCTCGGCTCCCCATCTCTCGAGCCACTTTCGTTGCTGCCCGGAATCGGTATCGAACATATGCGCACCGGACTCGCTCGTCAGCAGGGCGGTTGTCCTCGGGTCTTTCATTGGTGCGAGACGTCCACCGCTCACCTGCGCGATAAGAACTGTAATGTTGTCTTCGCCGCCTCGCTCGTTGGCAAGATCGATGAGCGCTTCACAAGCTTCTTTTAGCGAGCCGGATTGATCGATCTCGGCTTTTATTTCCTCGGGGCGTACCTTGTTGGACAGACCGTCGCTGCACAACGCAAAGGTGTCCATGTTGCGGATTTCCAATTGGTCTACCACGACGTTCAGGTTAGGCGAAGCGCCAAGGGCCTGGAGGATCACGTTGCGATATGAGTGCCGTTCGGCCTCTTCTTCGGTCAGGTGGCCGGCCTCGACCAACTGTCCCACCAGCGATTGGTCGCGGGTGATCTGCTGTATGACGCCGTCTCGCATCAAGTAGGCGCGACTATCGCCGACCTGTCCGAAGTAGGCGTTTGAGCCGGACAACCCGACCGCGGTAAAGGTAGCGCCCATTCCGCTGTACTCGGCCCGCTTAGAGCTCATCTGGTAGATGTATAGATTTGCGAGCTCGATTGATAAACGCAGCCGTTCGGGGAAGGGAAACTTTGAGTACGACGGACTGGCTTGCAGCTCGAGCATTCGATCGCGCACGCATTCTACCGCTAAGCGGCTCGCGACTTCCCCGGCAAGTGCGCCGCCCATCCCATCGGTGACCGCGATCAGGGAGCCATAGTGACTCTGGCTGAAGGTTGTGAGGCTCAGAGGGGGGGTCTCGTCGGCTTCGTCGGGTTTCCAGGTGTCTGCAGTTGAGAGATTTAGGACGAGAAAGTTATCTTCGTTGCCGGACCGAACTACGCCCACATCACTCTTCGCGTAAACGGAGATTTTGAATGCGATCTCTTCCGCCATAAATCAAATTTGTGGACCAGCTCTGACGGAGTTAATTAAAACGACGCAGCAACCCTTGTTCTATTCAGCAACCAATGACCTTGGTTGGCGCTGATTATGATTCAATTCGAGTTCATTGGCAACAGAGTCAGAAGTCCGTGGTCTGTAGTCCGTGGTCCGTAGTCCGTGGTCCGTAGTCCGTGGTCCGTGGTCCGTAGTCCGTGGTCCGTGGTCCGTGGTCCGTGGTCCGTAGTCTGTGGTCCGTGGTCCGTAGTCCGTAGTCCGTGGTCCGTAGTCCGTGGTCCGTGATTAGTGGTCAGTCCGTTGAGAGTGCGCACAATCTGTACGCCTTCGATTTTGAGCTACGGACCACGGACTACGGACTACGGACTATTCTTCAATCTTATTCAGCGCTTGATCGAGATCCGCGATAATGTCTTCCACATCCTCAATCCCCACCGAAACCCGAACAAGACCGTCGGTGATTCCCAACCGAATGCGTTCGGTCTCGGGCACCGAAGCGTGAGTCATCGTAGCCGGATGCGATATCAACGTTTCTACACCGCCCAGCGATTCGCCAAGCGTGCATACCCGTACCGATTCGAGCACCCTCTTCGCATTTTCCAACGAACCCGTCTCAAACGAGATCATTCCCCCAAACCCCGACATCTGACGCGCGGCAAGCTCGTGCTGCGGATGCGACTTCAGCCCCGGATAGTAGATCTTTTGAACCCTGGGGTGCTCAGCGAGAAACTGCGCAACCTGGCGGCCGTTCTCATCGTGTTGCCGCATGCGCACCGCCAACGTCTTAGTGCCACGCATGACCAACCACGAATCCATCGGCGACAGAATTGCGCCGGCCGCGTTTTGAATAAATGCCATCCTGGCGATGTCTTCCTCATCGTTGAGGATCACCGCACCCCCGACGCCGTCGCTGTGGCCATTGAGATATTTGGTGGTCGAGTGAACGACCACGTCCGCGCCCAACTCGAGCGGGCGTTGGAAATAAGGACTCATGAAAGTGTTATCTACTACCAGCCGAATTCCGCGACGGCGAGTTATTTCGGATACCGCCCGAATGTCGACCAGAGACATCACCGGGTTTGTTGGAGTCTCAATAAAGACCATTCTTGTTTCCGCTCTCGCGGCTTCTTCGATATTCGAGGGCTCCCGCGCATCGACATAACTGAATTCAAGCCCGAATTTCGTCAGCACCTTGTCGAACAAGCGAAACGTGCCACCATAGGTGTTGTCGCTGACGATCACGTGATCGCCCGCCTTTAGTAGCGTCATCACTGCATTGGTGGCGGCCATTCCGGAAGCGAATGCGAAGCAGGCCTTGCCGCCTTCAAGAGCTGCCAGGTTCGTTTCAAGGGCGCTTCGCGTCGGGTTCTGAGTCCTCGCATACTCGAAACCCTTGTGCTTGCCAAGACCTTCCTGCGCGTAGGTTGAGGTCTGGTAGATCGGCACGCTGACCGCCCCCGTCGTCGGGTCGGGCTCTTGCCCGGCGTGTATTGCCTTGGTAGAAAACTTCATCCGGTAGTCTCCAGTCACTAGGTTCTGAGGCCAGCTATGACTCTCCTGATTCAAGTGATCCTACTGAAGCCCGTTCCGAACGCTGTTGGCCCGCGGCCGTACAGCCAAGCTTCAGCCTGCGCATTCGGTTTAATCTAGCATCTTTCGATTGTCTTTGGCATGGACGTTGACGGCGAGCCGCGCGTCAGGTTTTCCCGCGCCGCTAACGCGTCTCTGTTTCAACAGTGCTAAGTAAAATGCTGAAGCAACCACCGCGTGGTTTTCGACAACTGAAGACTTTCGGCGTTCCGCACGTACTCCCGGTTCGTTGAACACTATCTCAGGATAATTGTATAGTCTCAGTCACTCTTAGGTTTGGACGGTCTATTGAGTATTAAACTTTATTTGGATTTAGCCCGCGCTTCTGGCCCAGCATCGCTGCGGAAAAGTCGACGACTGAGGACAACCTCGGTTGCCGGCCTCGTCGTTTTTATGATCATCGCAAGCCTGGCCGCTGCTAGCCTTCTCGCCCCACGCGACATACATGCACAAGAGAGCGCTGCCCCTGAAACTGGACTAGCCCGCAGCGGAGACTTCGAGATGACCGTCCGGGCTGGATTCGGGCGGCTCGAGGTGAGCAATTGGAACGGTAGTTGGGTCCCGTTTCGAATAACGCTTTCTAATCAGGGCGCCCCAATCACCGGCCGGCTGATCGTTCACAGTGAGTCGTCGCCAAATCCAACTCCGCAGGTCCGAGAATACGTAAAAGAAATTCAAGTGCCGACGGGCTCGCGGCAGCTTCACGAGATCACAGCGTTTCTAAACTCAGGTGACAGCCCGATCGTGCGCGTTCAGTCTGAAGATCGGGTGGTAGCCGAGACCAAAGTAAACGTCGAGAGAACCTACATGTTGAGCGATCAGTTGATGATCGCCGTCGTGGACACCGACTCGACTGCCCTCAACAACATTTCCTCCACGGAAGTCCTTAGAGCGCCAAACCGCGCTCCGTTTAAGAGCGCCGCTCCGCTCGGTGGTCAGCTTCCAAATCCGGATCCTCAACTGGCGATCGCTCCTCCATCGCCTCAAGCGCAACGACGCCCCAGAGTCGGCGGACCGAGTTTCGGACGTCCAATTCCTCTCGCCCATCCGACAGTCATAACTGCTGAGGACCTCCCACGGGAGTTCATCTCTTACGATCAACTCGACGTGGTTGTGATCGGTGATGCGCCGCTGAACCAGATATCCCAGGATCAGGCGCGAGCGCTCAGGTTGTGGGTTGCTTCGGGAGGCCTGCTGGTCGTGACCGGCGCTGCTGATGTCGCCGGGATTCGCGGTCTCGAAATCGATTCAATTCTTCCTGTGGACGTGCAGGCGACAACAACGGTGACTTCGCTTCCGGAGTTGACCGATGTATACGGCTCATTTGATTCGACAGATAGACTTGCGCTAATGACTGCCAGGCTTAGGCCCGGTGCTCAGGCCCTGATCGGCCAAAATGACAAGCCAATCGTCGCCGAGAAGAGTTACGGGAGCGGGCTCGTGCGCTTCGTGTCCATCAACCCGAAACTGAGTCCGTACAGAGCCTGGACTGCGGCGAAAGACCTCTGGACTGATTTGCTCTTGCCCGCTGCTGAGACAAAGCCAAAGCACGTCAACTGGATTACCGCTGGACGAAGAGGCAACTCGTCATCCAACAGGTGGGGCGTCCAGGGGTTTCTGTTTAGACTGGCCGAGATCAAACCTCCTTCTCCAGGTTATGTGCTGTTCTTCCTGCTGGCGTATGTGGTGACGCTTGGCCCTCTCAACTATCTGGTGTTGCGATGGCGACGCAAGACAGATATCGCGTGGCTGACAATCCCTGCCGTGGTCATCGCTTTCTCGGTCGTCAGCATCACGGTTGCGCAAATAGGCCGCGGCGCGGATTCGATATTAGCCGACGCGTCGCTGGTGGAGCTCCATCAGCGGGACGGGATCTCACTTGTTGCGAGCGGGCTGCTAATGATGCCGGCCACGAAACGCACTCAAGAGGTCACATTTGAGGGCCGCGACACGTACGTGAGCGATGTCTACAACGGCAGTCAGAACTCGAGCGCATCGGCCGTCGGCAGCATCGAATGCGAACGCGGCCAGACGTCGTTCACGCTGCGAGTACCGATGACCACGTGGACATCAGGGCTTTTTCAAATGCGATCGATTCACGAGGGAGTTCAACCGCTGGTATCGATCGAGACCGGCGACACATCCGTCGCAATCCGCAATCTGGGAGACGTACCTCTAACCAATGCGGTGTATTTGAGTTCCGCAGGCGTCTCTGAGCTGTTCGACGTTGGCGCGGGCCAGCAGCATCAAGTTTCGGTTTGGGCGCCCGAGCCCATGGCATTCAGCAGTTGGTACCAGAGCCAGTTTGAAACGGGAAGCGACGAGGAAGAACTTTTTCAGGAGCTTGCGGCTTTACTGGACAGGGAAGTTGGAGGCGACCGAGCCTTCACTCAGGGGTTTTTCATTACTCAATTGATGACCGAGGCGGTCAAGCGTCTGGAACGGCCGCTGCTGATCGGGTTTGTTGAGAAGGGCCCGGCAGGCATTGGATTTCCGAGTTCGTTCAAGCGGCGAAGCAAGACGTTGTATGTAGTGCATCTTTAAGGCGGTTTCTGGTTTCTGGTTTGTAGTTTCTGGTTCGGGTTCAGGGTTCGGGGTTCGGGGTTCAGGGTTCGGAGTTCAGAGTTCAGATTTCCGGGTTCAGAGTTCAGATTTCCGGGTTCAGGGTGGTTGTCGCTCACGGGCGAGCGTCCAACCCGGAACCCTGAACCCCGAACCCTGAACCCGGAACCCTGAACCCCGAACCCCGAACCCTGAACCCCGAACCCTGAACCTAAACCAGAAACCACAAACCAGAAACCAAATTATTATGATCAAGCTCGAAAACGTTTCGAAATACTACAAGGACTTTCCAGCGGTGCTCGACGTCAGCTTCGAGATCGGGAAAGGCGAGGTGTTCGGATTCATCGGTCCGAACGGCGCGGGAAAGACCACTACCATCAAGATGCTTTCAACGTTGATGCTGCCAACCGACGGCGCGCTGAGCGTTGGGGGCTTCGATGTTGTTCGCGAAGCGCACGAGGTTCGTCGGTTGATCGGCTACATGCCGGATAGCTTTGGGGTATACGACGATTTGCTTGTTTGGGAATATCTCGATTACTTCGCGTCGCTTTACAGGCTAAGCCCGCCGGAGCGAAAACGAGCAATCTCTGATGTGCTCGAGCTGACAGATCTAAATGTAAAGCGCAATTCGCAGGTGATGAGCTTGTCGCGCGGAATGAAACAGCGGCTGTGTCTCGCCAAGACGCTGCTGCACGATCCGGCAGTGTTAATGCTTGACGAGCCGGCATCGGGACTCGATCCACACGCGCGAATCGAGATTCGCGAACTGATTCGCGAGCTATGCAGGATGGGTAAGACCGTGCTTGTCTCCTCTCACATTCTGACCGAGCTTGCTGACTTTTGTACGTCGATCGGAATAATCGAGGCCGGGAAGCTGCTTGCCGCAGGGCGAATAGACGAGATAACCGCGAGACTTGCGGGCAACGTCGTCGTGGATATCACCGTGAAAGGCGACCCGCTGGTTGCGTTGGAGGTGCTCGCCGAGCGCCCCGATGTCACCCGCACGACTTGTGATGGGAGAGTCATCCACGTGGAGTATGGCGGACAGGCCGACGACCTGAACGAGTTGCTTGAGTATCTTGTAGGTCGGGGCATTCGCGTTTTGGGTTTCACAAGAACCCAGGCCGATCTCGAAGACATATTCTTGAAGGTAACGCGAGGAGTTGTTGCATAGATACGTCGTTTCTGGTTGCTGGTTTGTAGTTTCTGGTTTGCTTCGGCGGTGGAACGGTCCGTTTTGCGAAACGGGAATCGGAAACCAAAACTAGAAACCATAAACCGTAAACCAGAAACTACAAACCAGGATTTTGATGGACTTCTCAAATCCAATCCTGATAAAGGAAATGCGCAGCCGGATGCGCGGCAAACGCGCGTTTCTGGTGCTTACCGCTTACGTCTTTGTACTCAGCCTTATTATCAGTTTGATCTATATTGTCCTGCACAAGAACGCCCCGACGAACGTGGTCAATCAGGCTGGTTCGGTGCTTACACCGGTGTTGATCTACGTACAGATGGGATTGATCTGTCTGATCGCCCCGACTTTCTCGGCCAGCGCCATATCGTCGGAACGCGAACAACAGACGTTCGATTTGCTTATCGCCTCGCTTGCGCAGCCCTCGACAATTCTTTTTGGAAAACTGGGCGCGGCATTGTCGTACCTTTTTCTCACTCTTTTCGGATCGCTTCCGTTGATTGCGCTTACATATTCGTTGGGCGGCGTAGCCCTCCGCGACATCGCGATCGCCTACTTGATAATGGCGGTTTCCGGAATCACGTTTTGCTCGATGAGTTTTTACTGGTCAACGCTGATTCGCCGAGGCGTTCTGGCGCAACTTACAAGTTTGATCGCGGTAATCTTTCTGGTCGCCGCGATGCCTGCGCTGGCGTTGTTCTTTTCAGCTCTCGCCGGAAGCTTCAACAACACTCCGTCGCCAACCTTTACCAACATCATGTTTTTACTTTTGCGGTCGAATCCCTTTGCGGCCATCGCATTCCAGATTCCCGGGATTCCAATTCCCGCCAACGTGTGGCTTAACACCGTTCCGATGTGGGTGACTCAGGTGATATTCTATCTACTCCTGACTTCGATGAGCTTGTTTTTGAGCTTGAGACGGCTTCAACGCGTGAGAAACTGGATATGAACGAAGGGGCATCGACGATCCTTCAATTCGAGCGGCGAGTTATGTGGCGCAAGCGGCTTTTGTCGCTTCAAGATGCGCTCGTGCTGACGGTGATGTTGTCGGGGCTGATCACTGCGGCGTTTTTGATTCTTGCGCGGCTTCAGCCGGTAACCTTTCGGTGGTGGATTGCTGTCATCTTCACGGTTGGTCTCGTATTAGTGGCCCTTCTGATTCGCTGGTATTTGACTCGCGTACGCAAGGACGACGCCGCGTTTTTGATCGATGAGTCGCTAACGCTTGATGACCGAATCGCTACGTCGCAAATGATCATCGAGCGCGGCGGACCAACCGGCGCAATTGAGGTCGCGTTGATCGAAGATGCGGCTGCGCGCATCGGCGGAAAAAAGGCGGCCTCGATCGTGCCGTTTCGAGCGCACCGCTGGTACGCGTTATCGTTGGTCTCGATAGCTGCAGTTGCCACCGCATTAATGATCCCAGGGCGCTCGATGCCCGCTGATCAAGCTCTCGCGGCTGAGCGAGCTGATGTCGCGAGTGCAGGTGAGCAGCTCGAGCAGAGCGCGACGGAGATCGAACAGGCCGTTCCGGGAACCGAGACCTCAGCATTGGCAAAAGAACAAGCGGAGATCGGGCGAGGCTTCCGCCGCGCTCTTGCCACCCGTTCAGAAGCATTGAGACGGTTGAGCGCGCTCGAGGAGCGGATACGCAAGCGGCACGGTGATCTTACAAGCACCCGAGCAGACGAAATAGTCAGCCTCGCAGATCGTCGACTCGGTGAAACACTCTCCACTCAATCCACCAAACGACCGGCAACCGCCGATAGCGAGCAGAGTTCACTCTCGCGATCGAGTGATGAGCCTCCCAACGTAAAGCGCGATGTTGTTAAGGGAGATCGTCAATTATCTTCGCCTGACCGCGCCGGCGCCGAGGGAGCAAGCAATAAGAATGCAGCGACTTCACCCCAATCCAGTGACGGACAACCTTCCAATACGGCGGGCACCAATCGTGAGACCCAGGCAAAGCGACAGAAGCGGCTCCAGGAGCCGAATGCAAGCAAGCCACCTGGCAGCGGCTTAACTAAACCGGAGCCCACCAATAGCAACACCAGGGCTGCCAGTGAAACCGCCCGCGAGTCCGCTAACACTACAGACAAAAAGGCTGATGCTCAGAAACCGGGTGACGCCGCGCCCGACGCGCCAAAACCCGGCGGAGAAAAAACGCCCGAGCCGAACACCGAAGCGCGAAAAGCGGATCAGCAACCAGCGCAACCGCCGGCGGGTTCCCTCGATGCGCTCAAAGCGGTACCGGAGTCGATCGCCAGCCAAGCGGCAAAGGCACTTCCATACATTTCAGAGGAGTTGTTGAAGAAGGCCGCCGAACTTCGGGCAAATAAGCTGAGTCCCCAGGATATTGAGAAGCTTAGAAAAGCCGCCGAGTTTCTGGCTCGCGATCTTTCAAATATCGCGCAGTCCGAGCAGCTAAAGAAAGCGCTCGAGGAGATGGCCCGTCAGGTTCGACCGGAGCAAATTGAACAGGTCGCCCGCGAGCTCGCGAGTCACGAGAAGCTAAAGCAAGAACTCGAGGCGGCGGCCCGATTGCTCTCGGAGAATCAGCAAGCAAAAGAAACAGTCGCCGGTCTTGCTGGACAGATCCGACGAATGCAAGATCCGATTGGTCAAACCGGTAACAACCGTCGCGGCGATCCGGCAACAGATCCTGGAGCCAGGAGCAACCGGGCGGACGCTCAGTCCTCTCCGAGCAGTCGAGCTGGCAGAGGGGGCGTTCCGGAGAACGTAGAGAAAGCCGATAATCGATTTGCTGGACAGGGACGCGAGTCGAGCCTGAAGGGCGGCAAGCTTCAGGGGCGGGCAGGGGGCGAATACTTGTACCTGCAATCAAAGGCCGGCGTTGGCGCGGCTCGAGCGCCGTATTCCTCGGCCTATCCCCAGTATCGCCGAGAGGCCGAACGCACGGTTCGGCGAAGCCAGGTACCGCCAAACTTGCGCTCGGTCGTTCGAAAGTACTTCGACGCGATCAACCCTGATTCAAAGCGGCCGTGAGTAGCACAGACTTCAGTTTGTGCAGAAGTAGCATAGACTTCAGTCTGTGTACACGTAGCATCGGCTTTAGTCTGTGTCACGGTTTGACAGGAGGATGTCATGGAACAAAGAGATAAGGATCGAATCCTGGCGAATCTCAAGTCGCTTCCGAACGAGCTTGAAGATTTGCTCAGAGACCTGGATGAAGAGACCCTGAGATGGCGGCCGATACCAAACAAATGGTCGGTGAAAGAGATTATGTGTCATCTACGTGACATGGAGCGGCTAGCATATCTCGGGCGCTATAGAAAAATGCTCAGCGAGGACAACCCGCACCTTCCAAGTGTGGATCAGGATCGGTTGGCAATCGAGAGCGACTATATCAATCAGGACGCAAGAGCTGCGCTGGAGGAGTTCAAGCGGCTGCGCTGGGAAACAATCCAGACCCTTGAAGGAGCCCCGATCGACGCCTGGTCGCGGCGCGGCACTCACTCGACTGACGGGCCAATGAGTGTTGAGCAACTCGTGGTTCGGCAGATCAAGGGCAACGATCTCAACCACCTTGTTCAGATGAAGGATATTGTGAGGCTCAAGATGCCGTGGTGAAAGGAGAGTCCGTAGTCCGAATATAGGTCCTATAGGTCGTATATGTCCTATATTGGCACTACGGACTACTGGACCACGGACTATCCCCATGCAAACTCTCGGTGATCTAAAAGAAAGGGTTCAAGATTACGTCGACAAGTTTGGGGCGTTAAGGGCTGAGATTGCCCGGGTGATCGTCGGCCAGAATGAGGTTGTAGAGGGCGTTCTCCTGGCGTTGATGGCGGGTGGCCACGTTCTCCTCGAAGGTGTTCCCGGTCTCGGGAAAACCCTGCTGGTTCGAACGCTCGCCGAAACAATGGGACTCGACTTCTCGCGAGTACAATTCACGCCGGACCTCATGCCGGCCGATATCGTTGGAACCAACATCATCATCGAGGACGAGACCGGCGACAAGATTTTTCGTTTTCAACCGGGTCCTGTGTTCACCAATCTGCTGTTGGCTGATGAGGTGAATCGAGCAACCCCGAAAACTCAGTCCGCCCTGCTTGAAGCAATGCAGGAGAGACAGGTTACTGTCGGAGGGACTACGTATCCGCTTGACCGTGTGTTCTTTGTTTTGGCGACGCAGAACCCGCTCGAAATGGAGGGCACGTATCCGTTGCCCGAGGCCCAACTCGATCGGTTTATTTACAAATTGGTGATCAACTACCCCACCCGTTCGGATCTACTCGAAGTAATGCGCCGCACAACTGCGGGCGACTTGCCTCACGCCGAGAACATTCTCACGCCGGCTGAATTGATTGAGATGCGCGAGCTCGTCCGCCAGGTGATTATCGCTCCCCACGTTGAGGAGCTGGCGGCCGACTTGCTCCTGAGAACTCATCCTGAAAACGAGAGTGCGCCAGAGACCGTTCGCAAGTACGTCCGTTATGGGGCGAGTCCACGCGGCGCGCAGGCGATGGTGCTTACTGCAAAGGCGCGAGCGTTGTTGGCGGGGCGCTACAATGTGAGCACCGCGGACATTGGTGCAGTCGCTAAGGCTTCGTTGCGTCACCGCATAATTTTGAACTTTGAAGGCGAGGCCGAAGGTCTCAGCACCGATGCACTCCTCGATGAGGTTTTGGAGTCGGTCGTCTCGCAACGATCAGTTAAACCTCGCCAAGCCGATCAATTGCCGAAATAGATCGCGCTTTTGAGATCAGGTCATAGCCATTCTTCGACGCATCCGAAAGGACGGCCAGTGACGGCCGCCCGTACAGCATGGGTGAGACCACAGAAACCCTTTTAGATCCTGCTTTCCTGAGAAAGCTCGAACGTCTCAGGATTCAGGCGCGCCGCGCCTTCCCGGGGACAATGCGGGGCGAACGCCGATCCACGCGTCGAGGAGCTTCGGTCGAGTTTCGGGACTTCAGGAAATACGAACCGGGCGATGACTTCCGCCACGTTGACTGGAGCATCTTCGCGCGGCTTGAACGATTGATGCTTCGGCAGTTCGTCGAAGAAGAAGACGTGAGGATCGACATACTGATCGATCAGAGCCGCTCTATGCGGTTCGGCTACCCGATGACCAAGTTCGATTTCGCGCGGAGAGCGGCTGCGGCCCTGGCGTTTTTGGCAGTCAGCAGCCTCGATCGAGTGAGCGTAGCCACATTCGATTCCGACTTACGAGCGCGCATTCGAGCAATGAGAGGCCGCGGACACCTTCATTCGGTGCTTGCGTTTCTTGGGAAGCTGTCATTCGAGTCGCACGAGGCTGAGGGCATCGAGGCCGCTGACGATGTTCGCCGGTCGGTCGCAGCGCCGGCAGCCGAAAAGTCCGGCGACCCGGACGGCGTCACAAGCCTGAGCTCGGTTATCAGACGATACCGGCGATCCAACATCAAGCCGGGGATTCTGTTTGTGATCTCGGATTTTCTGGACGCCCATGACTTCCGCGTTGAAATGAAGCTGCTTGTGCAGCAGGGCTTTGATCTGAACCTGATTCAGGTTCTGGCCGCGGAAGAACTGGAGCCGCAGATTAGAGGCGACTTGATGCTTGTCGATTCCGAAAGCGGCGCCTCGCGTGAAGTCACGATCAACGAACGATTGCTAACTGCGTATCGCACGTCACTCACGGCGTACACAACGTCGCTTGAAGCATTCTGCCGCGCGACCGGCATCGGGTACATGATGGCCCCCGCCGATATTTCCTTTGAAGATATGCTCCTGAGTCGGCTGGTCGAAGGTCGGATGGCTGAATAGACGTCCCAATAACGCAATAAAAGAAGGGAGAGAGCCCATCTCGTCTGGACTCCCTCCCTATGCTTTCAAACGCGTTTATCGAACACCTACTCCGGGGTTACTGGATTGGCCCGATGATGGGGCCGTCTCCAATGACGAAATATCCCGGAGGCGCCGTCCCGTTTTGTTCGCAGAATAAGCGTGCCGCTGCCGCCTGTGCCGCAACGCTTGCTACCGAAGCTTTGGATTGGCTTTGGGCTACGGTAACTGTTCGACAGCATCGCGACACGTTGCCGGAGGCGTCGGTTGCAGTGACGATGATCAGATAAACCCGTCCATCACCGTTCCCCTTGCGTTCGGCACGCAACCGCAAAGTCCCGGCGGCGATGTCCTTGGCGTCCGGCGAGTGGTTGCCGTCTCCAGTAGCTTCCTCGTCGTTCTCGTCACCAAAGACCGCAACAGAAGTGGTCACTCCGGGACAATTGTCAGCGGCAGACACG
>DASRIZ010000512.1:0-3859 GCA_035649735.1 Blastocatellia bacterium
AGGCGGACACCGAACAGGCCGATCTTGCGCTTGAGCGCACGGAACTAAAATTAGACGCTCCGGGCGAGCACAGGGAACTCTCGGCAATTTACGTCGGTCGCGGCCTCGATCCTGCGCTCGCCAAAAAGGTCGCAGATCAACTCATGGCCCATGACGCGATCGGCGCGCATGCGCGCGACGAACTCGGCATCTTTGAGACACTCAGTGCGCGTCCGATACAGGCGGCGCTTGCCTCCGCGGGCAGTTTCGCTGTGGGAGCAGGGATGCCTATCTTGACCGCGGCGATCGTTCCCGAGGCGGGTCTTATTCCTCTCGTGTCTGGAACTTCACTGGTGTTCCTCGCGCTGTTAGGCGGATTGGCCGCGCGCGCGGGTGGCGCACCGATGGCAGTCGGCGCGATGCGCGTCACCCTGTGGGGCGCATTGGCCATGGGAGTGACTGCAGGCGTCGGAGCACTCTTCGGAACAGCGGCATGAGTGGCGCCAACCGGAACAAATCGGCCGACACCGCCTAACTTGACCCGAAGAAATTCGTTAGCGATAATTCATCTTCCCCCTATCCGGCAAGAATATCGGGATATCTTTAGACGGGCCGGCAGCTCCGCTGCCCGGGGGGGTCGCACCATTTTTTCAAGATTGTCTAATATTAGACAGAATTCTGGCCGATGAGCACAAGATAATAGTTCCATAAACTGTCTCGGTACATGATTTGATTTCCTTCGTTCAGCAGCGTACCGGCACGGAAAGGGGGCCTAAAAAATGAACGATCGGAGCGCTAGGGGCATGCGCACGCGTGAGCAGTGGCGGGTTTCCGAGTTTCGTTACCGGCGTCTCTTCGAGACGGCCAAGGACGGTATAATTCTCCTGGACGCGGACACGGGACAGATTACCGATGTCAACCCATTCCTGGAAGACATGTTGGGATATTCTCACACCGAGTTGATTGGCAAGTCGCTGTGGGAGATCGGTCCGGTCAAGGATATTGCGGCGAGTCAGGATGCCATGCGCCACCTGCAGAAAGAGGAATACATTCGCTACGAGAATCTGCCGCTGGAAACCAAAGCGGGACAACACATCCAAGTGGAGTTCAATAGCAATGTCTACCTAGTCGACGGAGAGCGTGTCATTCAATGCAATATCCGTGATATCACCGCCCGCAAACGTTCCGAGGACGCTCTACGGAAGGTCAATGACGAGCTATTGGCTTCGGTGGCCGAGTTGAAACGGCGTGACGAGGAGATGAAGTCGCTCATCCGCCTGAACGATCTGCTTCAATCCTGTACAATCCAGGCCGAGGCCTACCAGGTGGTTGGCCTGATGGCCAATGAATTATTTGCCGGGCAGAGTGGCGGATTCGCTATTTCCGGCAGCCCGATTCAACACTTGGAGATGGTTGCCGGTTGGGGCAACGAGTCACCATTAAAGGCGCGGTTTTCATTGGAGGATTGTTGGGCGATACGGCGCGGTCAATTGCATGAAGTCATCGATCCAGGAGTTGATTTGCTGTGTCATCACTTTGTCCATCAAGCGCAGGCGGGCTACTTGTGTGTGCCTTTGATAGTCAAGAGCGGAACAATAGGATTGTTGTGTCTCACCGGCGCGGCAGGAACGACTGTAGGTTCGATCACCAGGCAACAACTGGCAGTCGCCGTCTGCGAAACGATTAAGCTGTCTTTGTATAATTTGAAGCTACGGGAGGAACTGCGCGAACAGGCTACCCATGATCCGCTGACTGGCCTATGCAATCGACGCTATTTGGAAGAGAATCTGGCGCGCGAGCTGCATCGAGCGCAGCGCGGCAATTGGCCGCTCTGCGTCGTGATGCTCGATCTCGATCACTTCAAGCCATTCAACGATACCTTCGGTCACGATGCCGGTGACTCGACGTTACGCGAGTTGAGCCAAGTGCTGCGTGAGAAGCTGCGCAAGAGCGATATCTTAAGCCGCTATGGCGGGGATGAGTTTGTCCTCGTTCTGCCCAATTCATCGCTAGCGGACGCTCGGCAACGGTTAGAACAAATCCTCGTTCTGATTAAACAAAAGCAGACTCGACAGGGCTCACTTCTTGGTCAGGTCACGGTATCGGCCGGCGTCGCCGCGGCGCCTGAACATGGCTCCACGGTATCTGAATTGGTTCGTGCGGCGGACGTTGCTTTGTTTGCCGCGAAGAAGGCCGGGCGCGACCGCGTGGTTGCCTACCAGGCGAACGAGTCATGTTAGCTCGAAAGCAGCGTGCGTCGCTCTGAGCATGCTCATGCCTACTCAAATCTTGATGTGGTACGGCAAGCAATTTGGAATGACTCAGTTTAGTTTGTGCTGCGGCTGTTCGGAGCGTGCCATAACTCCGTATGTAATTGTTCTAAAGTAGACAGAATACTGCACCTGTATAACGGTATAACTAATGCAGAAGTGGAGAATGAGATGCACACCAAACCCAAACCCACCCATCGGAGCCGCCACCCATCCCAACCTACTTCTGCACACCGGGACGCCTGGTATGAGGCGCCGTCCTATAACAACAAACTGCCGGAGGAGTTCTTCGACTGTCGGGTCAAACTCGCCGCCGTGTGCCCGGAGACGGCATTGATGTACGCTGTGCTCGAAAATGCGTTTCTCTCCTTTCATAAACAGTTTGTGTCGGGTCAGCGGTTTATGCAGGGCGCGCGGCAGGCAGAAGAGTGGTTTTTTAGCGATGACTTTCATTGGCTTTTCTCCTTCGTGTCTGTTTGCGATGTGCTCGGATTGCAACCGCGCTTCATACGGATGAAGCTTAGGCATTGGAGCCAATCCCGTCTAGACTCTGGCCAGGGAAAGTTGTAGCTTATTGCCCGAGCAAGTGACTGTGCAAGCCCCCAGAATTACACTGCTGTTGTAATTATAGTTAATATCGTCGTGGGCTTCGATTGGAGGCACGATGGCGATTCAACAGACACCCCAAGCAGAAGAATTCAAGCGACAGTTACGGGATTCGTTAGTACGCGAGACCGTGAATTCTCGCGCCCTCAAGGTCGCCCGACATGACAACGTCTACACCAGCGGCGATCAAGGCAATATGGTCTATTTCATCGAGAGCGGTCAGATCAAACTGCTGATGCTTTCCTCCGACGGTAAAGAGTGCCTCCTAGCGATCCATAGTGGCGGAGATATCTTCGGTGAGTTGTCTTTATCCGGTTTAGGCGCGCGCTTGGAAACGGCCACGGCGATGAAAGCAACGACCCTAAAACAAATACCCTGCGCTCATTTTTTTGCGTGTCTCGGTCGCGACTCGCTCTTTGAGGGGTTTGTGCGCTACCTGGCTGTACGCATCGCGGACCAGCAGCAGGTGATCGCCAATCTGGTGACCGTCGACAGCGAGCAGCGGCTGGGCCAGACGTTGCTACAGTTGGCTCGCACTATGGGCAAGAAGGACCCGCGCAGCATTCGCATCGAACTGAAGATTTCGCACGAAGAATTGTCGGAGATGGTGGGCACGACGCGGCCTCGGATCAGCATGTTTATGCAGCGGTTCCGTAACCTTGGGTTGATTGAGATGAGCACAGAACACTTTCTCATCATCAAAGAAAACAAGCTCACTGCTTACCTAGCTCAAATCGCTTAGAGCGGCTGTGGCCCCCATCGGAACGCTACCATAATTCTTTTCAAAATCGTCCAATATTAGACAGCAACCCCCGGCCGAGTTGCCGTATTGTCGTCGGGTACCCGTTAGGTGTGAGAATAATCACGCATTCTGTGCAAGAACGCATATTCCATCTCAGGAAGGCACAAAGATATGTTAAGCCCACTGACAACTGAACATGAATCGATCACCGAGCCGGCGCCAGGGATTAAGAAATTCCGCATCGTTTTGATCAAGCCCTCCA
>DASRIZ010000513.1:0-11124 GCA_035649735.1 Blastocatellia bacterium
CTCATTGGGTCCTTCGCCCAGAGTTTTCCTCAGCGCGGAGATGTGCTGAGGCAGATTGGACTCCTCGACATCGCTATCGGGCCAGAGCATCTCCATCATGTCGTCTTTTTCGAGCACCTGGCCGTGATGCTGCACTAGTACGAGCAGCGCATCGAAAGCCTTAGGCTTAAGAGGCACCACCTCCTGCCCGCGCAGCAACACCCGCTTTTCAGCGTCCAGACAGAAGGGACCGAATTGGTAAAAGCGCCTCGTCAGCATTACTTACAGTTGCTATTCAAAAGATTCAGAAAGTAAATGTGTTCGATTCAAGACATTTAGATCGCTTGTAGGCGACTATGCGGCCGACGTTCGGGCGGAAAATCGCTCCCGGCAGCAAATGCCGATAGCGAGTATACGCGAACTCCGGGACGGCACAAAACTTCGGAGGCGCTGTGACGGATAGAAGCACGCAGATCACCATCGAGACCTACGAAGTTCTGGTCATAAGCCGGAGCAGTAGCACTAGACGAAGCTGGTGTGAGAGCTGCGGTAAAGAGGTAACGGTAGTCACTTTGAGCGATGCCTCTTTGTCTCGCTTGAGTGAAGAAGTAATCGGCCGACAGACGCGAAGCCGACGGTTCCATTTGATAGAAGCAGTCGGCCAACCGTTGCTGGCCTTCTTAACTCGTTAATTCAGAGCTAAAAAGGAGAACTGCAATGCGACAGGGAAATCTAAAAGACACTGCGATAATGAAGAGAAGCCTGATGCTTTTTGTCGCGGTTGCCGGGCTTGTTCTGACGGGAACCATATTCGGTGCGGCACAGCAGGAGCAACTGGAGCCCAAGGACGCAACTGACCTTCCGGAGAAGATATGGAAGCGAGGCCTCGCGATTGCTCCCGTCCCCCTCAATCTGGAGGGAAAAAGCAAAAGGCTTGTTGGCGAAGGCAGCTATATGGTCAATGCAATGAGTCTTTGTGCTGATTGCCATACAAACCCCTTTTTCCTGCCCGGCGGGAATCCATTCTTGGGCCAGCCGGAGCGGATAAACACCGAACGGTACCTCGCGGGAGGAAGGACCTTTGCGGGCGGACAAATCAGGTCCGCCAACATTACGCCTGACGCTCAAGGACGACCAGCCGGATTGACTCTGGACCAGTTCATAGAAGCCATGCGAACGGGAAAAGACTTCAAGAACAGGCACCCACAGATATCTCCTCTTCTGCAGACGCATCCCTGGCCCTTCTTGGGAAAACTGACCGATGATGATTTGGAAGCCATCTATGAGTACCTGCGAGCGGTTCCACATGCGGACCCGGCACCCTAGCAAACGTGACAACCAGATGCCGAGGTAGATTACTCTTCCTCGGCATCTGCTTGTTTTGGAGACGTGGAATACAGTCGCAACTTCATTGAATAAGCTTAGAGCGCCAATACCGGTTTCTAATCAGAGCGAAAATCGACTTGGAGTAAGACAATGAAAAGATCACCTGCTCTTCTAAGCGCGATAGTCTTGATCGGCCTACTTGCAATCGCACAAACAAAGACAGGTACCCGCGATCAAGGCGAGATAAATAACCTCGCTATTTGTTTTGAAGATGCTTGGAATCGTCACGATATTCAAACACTCAGCGCATTAGTCGCAGAGGCCGTAGACTTCATCACTGTTGGAGGTGGCTGGTTGAAGAACCGCAAAGAGTTTGAGGAGCATCATGCCAGAACTCATCAAGTGCAGTTCAAAGAGAGCGTATTGACGATCAAAAAGAGTCACATCAAATTCATAAGGCCTGATATAGCAACGGCTCATGTTGAATGGGCGATGAAAGGAGATAAAGACCCTGACGGGACACCGCGACAACCGAGGCAGGGTATCTTCACTTGGGTAGTAGAAAAGCAAAATGGGAAATGGCTGATCATCGCAGCGCATAACACAAACCTAAGAGGGCTTTTATCGCCAGCAGGCACGGGTCAACCGTACGGGCACCGGACTGTTGACTCGTGCTAAGGTTTCGTCACCAGGGGGAGCTCAATAAAACTCGCTTTGCCCGGAGCGTGATAAATCCGCTGAACCGCTTTTTTGTAATCCTCCGGTTTGGCCCAAAAGATACTCGGTACAAACGTCTGGGGATTGCGATCGTACAGCGGAAACCAGCTCGACTGAATCTGCACCATTATCCGGTGGCCTTTTAGAAAAACATGATTCGCCGTCGGTAAAGCGAATCGAAACGGCAGCGGTTGGTTGGATGCAATAGCCTTTGGTGTTTCGAAGCTCTCTCGATAACGCCCGCGCAGAATGTCCGCGGAAACCATCAGCTGATACCCGCCCATGTTTGGTTGTCCGGCAACTTCATCAGGATAAAGATCGATCAACTTAACCACCCAATCCGAGTCTGTGCCGCTGGTCGAGGCGATCAAATTCACGATTGGCTCACCGCTGATCTTAAGCGGCTCGGTCAGTATGTTCGACACGAACGAGACAACGTCAGGCCGGCCGGAGGCCTCACGTTGATCGTCAACCAGCCAACGCGCCCAGGCGCTGCTACCGCCGCCGACTGGAGCGTTGTCGATAGGACGCGCCCGATATGGCACCGGCTTCGCGGGGTCCGACACGTATTCCTCGTAGGGCGCGCCGCCGTTAGCGGGTGAGGTGAAACTCAATTTGAGTCCGGAGTTCAAATAGAGTGGCGTGCCTCGAACTACGCACCCGCTCGGGCAACCAGCCGGCCACCCAGTCAGTCGCAGCCACCTGTTTGTTCCGGTTTCAAATGCCACGACCGGCGCGATGTCGGCCTTGGGCGCCGCGTCTTTGAGGTACTGATCAAGGAACGGCCGAAGAATCTCCTTTCGAAAATAGAGCGCCGTATCGCTATCAAATTTGATCGCGCCGAGCGAGCTGCCGTCTTTGATCTGCTGGCCGTGATGCCAGGGGCCCATCACCAGAAACACCTTATCGTTCCTGACGTCTTTCGGCTTAATCGCTTTATAGACCGCAATGTCGCCGTAGATGTCTTCCTGGTCCCACAGACTGTGGACGAGCATCACCGGCACCTGTAGCGGCTGGGTGGCGAGAATCTTATCTACCGCCTGGTCACGCCAGTACGCGTCGTAGCTCGGATGCTCGAGAATCTTTCGCCAGAAACCGACTTGTTCGAGCCCGCGACGGCGTCCCAGTTCGCCGGCCGAGCCCGCTTGCATGAACATATCGTAGTCGTCGTAATGACTCGTCCACCACCTGACCTCGTTCGCGCGAGTCGCTTGCTGATCGTAGATGTAACTCATACCGGCCTGCCGGAACGCGCCGTTGTGAAACCAATCGTCGCCCATCCAGCCGTCTACCATCGGGTTCATCGGCACTGACACCTTGAGCGCCGGATGTGGGTTGATCAGAGCCATCAACGGGAGGAATCCGTCGTAGGATATGCCGAGAATGCCGACCTTGCCGTTGGTCTCCGGGACATTCTTAACAAGCCACTCGATAGTGTCGTAGGTATCTGTGGCGTGATCGACCGGCGTTGGGTTTTGCGGCCCACGCAGCGGGCGATTCATTACATAGTCGCCTTCCGAGCCGTACTTGCCTCGAATGTCCTGAACCACGCGAATGTAACCGCCGTCTACAATCACATCGGTAGCGTTGTCATAACCGTAAAGGGCAGTGCCCAGGTGAGAGCTCTGCGCGTGACTGGTGAGCTCCGTGGCGTTGTAGGGGGTACGAGTAAGAAGAATTGGCGCGCGGCTCGCTCCTTTGGGCACGAGGATGACCGTGTGTAGCTTCACACCGTCGCGCATCGGTATCATCACGTCTCGCCTGACGTGATCGAAGCCGTCGTTGGTTGGCACCAATTTGTCGGGCGTTTCGCTTGGCAGGTTTGGATACTGCCGCTTTTGTTCGGACTTCTGCTGATTGGTGCTCGATGATTGAGGAAAAGCGGTTGCGTCCGCCAATATAAAACACCCTACAAGGAGCACAACAATTGTTCGTACCCGCTTCATTTTGTTCCTCCCTCTGGGCAGAAAGCAGAAGGCAGAAGGCAGAAGGCAGAAAGCGTCTGCGTTCAGCTTTCCACTTTCCGCCGTCTGTTTCTGCTTACCGCCGTCTGGCTGCCTTCTGCCTTCTGCCTTCCGCCTTCTGCTCTCTGCTTTCTGCTTTCCGCCTTCTGTTCTCACAAAGCCGACATTATACGTTCCAGAAACTCACGATTAGCTCGCGCGAAGCTGGTAGTTTCCTCCGCTGTTTGGCCTACCTTGCAGCATTCCACCATTACCGGTCCGTCAAACCCGGCAGACTTCAGCTTTTTGAACACGCCTGCAAAGTCAACTTTTCCGGTCCCGAACTGGATCATCACATCGCCCCTCGGTTCCGCGCAGTCCTTCGCGCAGAAGCCGGTCACGTGCGGCGCGATCGGATCGAGTTCCGCAACGGGATCTTTGCCCGTGTAATAGATGATATTTCCTGCGTCGTACCAGATCGAGAAGTTGCGATGGTTCACCTGTTTTATGACCCGAAGTATCTCATCAGCGGCGCCGCTGATCCCGCCGTGCGGCTTCATCGCCAGCTTGATACCTTTATCCGCGGAGTAAGCTGCCGCGTCGCTCATCACCTTAAAGTAGTGCGCGTACTCTTCCGGCTTATCCGCACCGAATGACAACACGAATTTGAGTTTGAGCAACCGGGCGTTGTCTATTTGCTTGCGCACCTCGCGGATTGAATCTCCGATTGCAATGTCGTGTCGCGATCTCAGCGCGCCCATGTTCGCGCTAAGTCGGCTTTTCGCAATTCGATTCTTCAGACCTTCGAGATATTCGGATGTAGCATCCGAGGCAATGAACGGTTCTTCTCGAGTGCGAGTGAGCAGCCCGGTAGTCTTGAAACCCGCGGTGCTGATCGCATTCAGAGCCTGATCGAAGGGCCACTTGGTCCACGGCCGGTTGAGACAGCCGAGTTGCCATTTGACGCCTTTTGCGAACACCTCATCAGAACTGGCGGCAGGAATAACGCTGCTGGCGATGATCGCGTGTTGGATAAATTCTCTTCTATTCATTGAACGAGCAATGGCCATTGACTACTCCCAATACCAGACAGGCGTGGTGTGAATCGATCCGTCGTCGTTATGCGTGGCCAGAGTGGCGTAACGGCGACCGCTCAAAAACTCCAGGGTCGTTTCGTCCAGTGTACGCATTGTCTAATTCCTGCTGCTTAAAGCGCTCAACCGATCGCAAAGAGACTCGCGGCGGTTCGAAAATAGAGCACACCCTGTGAAATCGCCGGCGTCGCCAAACAAGGCTCGCCCAGATCATTCCTCGCCAGTACGTCAAGCGTGGGTCCCGATTTGATCACGTGGACGACGCCCTGCTCATCCGGACAGTAAACCTTGCCGTCGGCGGCGACCAGTGATGCCGAACAGGACGAATCCTTTCCAAGCCGCTCCTCGTACATCTTGCTTCCTGTCTTGAAGTCAAAGCAGCGAATCACGCCGTTGTGATTGGCGAGGTAAACATAACCGCCGTACACAACAGGTGTCGAAATGTAGGAGCCTCCGTTAGGAACGCTCCACACTATGAAATCATTGCTGGTGCTTCCGTCGGCTAACGAGATATCGCCCTGCGCCGAAGGCTTGATCGCGAACAACGGCGACTTTCCGCCGTGCGCGTTTGAAACCACGATCAAACCGTCAGCTACGAACGGAGTCGGAATCGGAATGTCTCCGCCGCTGCGCAATCGCCAAAGCTCTTTGCCGGTTGCCAGATCATAGGAGACGACAAAAGGCCATCCGTTGGTAACCACTTGCGTCCGCGTTCCATCATTGTGAATCAGAGGAGAACCCCAGCTTCCTTCAGACGCGCCTTTTCGCGATGTCCTCCACAACTCTTTTCCGTTTGACAGATCGAAAGCCCCGAGAAACGGATTCTTAGGATCATCGCAAAGCAGGACTATGCGGTCCCGATACAAGGCAGGCGAGCTGCTGTACCCCCAACCGATTCCGCGCCAACTGTTGTTGATAACCCCCAGATCCTTACGCCACAATTCCTTGCCGTCGAGATCAAAGCAATACAAACCCTCAGAGCCAAAGAAAGCCACTAGCCGTTTGCCGTCAGTTATAAGCGTGGTATTTGCGTGGGTCGATTTCTCATGTCGTTCCGTCAAAGGCTTGCTTGAACGAACGATTCTCTCCCAGCGCTTCTTACCGGACTTCTTGTCGAAACACAGGATCATCCACTTCTGTTCATCATTGTCCTGCGCCGGTTTGACATCCCCGTAGTAGCCGATGCGCAGAGGAGCCTTGCCGGACAATCGAACGGCGGTTCCGACATAAACCCGGTCGCCCCAGATGATCGGACTGGAATGGCCGAGGCCCGGGATCTCGGCGCGCCACCGCACCCCCGAAAGCTTGCCGGCCGCTGGATCCACGTTCCAAGCAGCGCGAGTTGGATAACCGTCGGCGATGCCTTGAGCGCCGGGGCCTCGAAACCCTGGCCAGTTCTGCTCGGGTTCGGCGGTTGTTGCTTTGGATGCCAGCGCAACCGATGGCAAAGCGATTAACGAGCTAGCCAGGAATGCACGTCGCGATAATCCGCTCGCGTTTTTGTTATTGTAGTCATTGACTGCTTTCATGTCGTTTACCTCGTTCTTGTCTAATCCCGTAATACCCCCAACTGAAGTTGTGGGTATTCCGCAATTCTGCGCGACTATTGAGATAACACGCTCTCCAGCTCGGCTCGAATCTCATCAAGTTCCTTGCGCAGTGCCTGATATCGTTCGATTGCGTCGCGTCCTATCTTCTGATCTACGCCGGTCGTCATCCCAGCCAGATAGGTTATATGCGCCTGGAGCCCAGGCTTGCTGTACCGAACTGGTTCCGTCAACAATCTCGCTGCGATTTTGCTTACTCGGGCAGCAGCTTCTCCAGAACTTTCGCGCAGCTTAGTCTGGGCCTCGCGAACTTTGGCAACAAGCTGATTGACGCCGTTCACGAGTTCCCACATTCGCATGTTGTGCTCGAACTGCTCCTGCAAGTCAGCCACGGTAACCCCGTCTTCCGCAACTCTAGGGTCGATGAGCAGATTGAGGACTTGAGTCATCGTGATGCCATCGACCTTGATGGTAGCTTGATATTTACCAGGCGGAACCGTGATGCCTGCCAGATTTCGTACATCCCAAACAAAGCGGTTCAGCCCTGCAAGCTTGGACACGACGGGAGGCGGACCCGGACGGCCGCGTCCGCCGGTCATCGGAGCATCGGGATCCTCGGGTTGAGCTTCAGATCCTCCGCGCCGGCCACCAGCCGGCGCACGCGCATCGCTGTTGTAGGAACTGACCAACTGACCACTTGCGTCGCGTATCTCGATGATCACCCGCCCGGCGGGCAGCGCCGGCAAATAGTATTCAATGTTTGGACCCAGGATGTTCGCGTTCACCCGGGTGCGATAGCCGTCGCGCGGTTTGAACAGATGCATATCGGTCGCCTTCACTTGCGCTGTCAGCTGATGCAGCGAGCTAACGTTATCCAAAATCCAAAATGCGCGACCTTGCGTTGATACAATCAGATCCTTCCGGTGGACTTTGATATCGCTGATCGGCACGTTCGGTAAGTTCAACTGAAACGACTGCCAATGCCGGCCGTTGTCAAACGAGATGAACATTCCAAACTCCGTGCCCGCATAGAGTAATCCTTCGCGATCGGGATCTTCGCGTACAACACGCGTGGGCCAATCACCGGGTATCCCATTCTTGCCATCAGTTAACCGAGTCCAGCTCTTACCATAGTCATCAGTCCGATAGATATAAGGCTGGTAGTCTCCGAGCAGCCAGCGGTACACCGCAAAGTACGCGGATCCTTTGCGATGCGGCGATGCGTCGATGTACTGGACGCGTCCGCCCGGCGGAAGATCCTTGGGCGTGATATTCGACCACGTTTTTCCGTTGTCGCGGGTGACATGAAATGGGCCATCGTTTGAGCCCGTCCAGATCACCCCCTTCTCGAGTGGCGACTCGGTGATCGCGTATAAAGTGCTGTAAAATTCTTCTCCGGTTACGTCGCGAGTGATCGGCTCGCCGCTTGCGCCCTGACAGCATTCGGGTTTTGCGGTTAAATCGGGTGAAATCTTTTCCCAGGTTACGCCCTTGTCGCGGGTGCGGTGCAGGTATTGCGATCCGTAATACAGAACCTCGGGATCGTGAGGTGAGGTAGCCATCGGCGATACTCGCTGCATCCGGTAAATTAGATCGCTCGCAGGATTGCCGTAGAGCGACTGACCTCCGATCCAGTAATTCTTCTGCTGCCCGGTCTTCAAATTCATTACCGCGTATTGCCCTTTGCACGACCCGTAGACAATATCGGGATTAGAAGGATGAGGAATGATGGGTCCCGTTTCACAACCGGGACCTGAACGCCAATCATCGCGCGAAACCGGATTGGCCTGGCTGGAAATGATAAGCGTCGTGTTGTCCTGCTGCGCTCCGTAGAGTTTGTAGGGAAACTGATTGTCCACCCACACGCCGTAGATCTCCGACGTCGCTTGATTCATTTGTGATGACCAGGTGCGTCCGCCGTCGGTTGAGACGTTGGCGCCCCCGTCATTCGACTGAATCATCAATTGGCTGTCTTTTGGATTAATCCAGATATCGTGATTGTCGCCATGAGGCGTACGAAAAACCGTGAACGTCTTGCCGCCATCGATGGATTTGAAAAAGCCTTCGGCGCCCGCATACACGACATCGGCGTTTGTCGGGTCCGCGCCGAGCGTTGTGTAATAGAACGGGCGTTGAATCAGCGACCCCTGAGAGTTGACCTGGATCCACGATTGTCCGGCATCGTCCGAGCGGTAGAGACCCCCGCCGGGTTTTGCTTCGATCAACGCGTAGATGCGATTTGGACTTGCGGGAGTGACCGCGAGATTGGCCTTCCCGATCAATTCCGCCGGCAACCCACTCGAGACCTTCGCAAATGTTTCCCCGCCGTCGCTGCTCTTATAGAAGCCGCCTTCCCGCGAACCGCTTATTATCGTCCAGGGTTTGCGCTCGAGCCGCGACATCCACGCGTACACTATGGTTGGGTTACCGGGTTGCAGTTCCACATCCATCGCGCCTACGGTGTCGGATAGGAAAAGCACCTTACGCCAGGCCTTTCCTCCGTCTGTGGTTTTGAATACGCCGCGCTCGGCGTTGGATTTGAATATGTCACCGACCGCCGACACCCACGCGATATCCGGATTGGTTGGATGGATGCGTACTGATCCGATCTGACCGGCGTTGTAAAGCCCGGCAAATACCCATGTCTGGCCGGCATTGGTCGATTTGTACACGCCGCGTCCGGTCGACACGTTGCTGCGGACTCCGTCCGAGCCCGTGCCAAGATAGATCACGTTCGGATCCGAATCCGCCACTGCCACGCACCCGGTGGAACCGAGCGGCACCTTGCCGTCGGTTATCGGAACCCAGTTGTTTCCGGAGTCCGTCGTTCTGAACAGACCTCCGCTGGCCACACCCATGTAGAAGGTTGCGGGTTGAGAAGGGACTCCGGTTACGGTGGTTACCCGTCCGCCGCGTGACGGCCCGACGAGACGATACCGCAGGCCATTGAGTAGCGCAGGGTCGCAGTTGGTCATCATCGATGGACGAGTAGCCGGTGCTTGTGCGTAGACCTGCGCGACAATGACGAGTAATGCGAATGAGAGACAAGTGCGTCGATGCATGAGTGTCCTCCAGGATTGCAGAAACATAGCAAACCCTGAAAGCTGCTTTTATGCAAGCTCACCGCGACACAAACCCAGACACCACCCGCTTTAGCCGCGTGGTGCTTCAATTTCAGCTAACGACCACACGCGATGCGAAGCCAGACACCACCGGCTTCAGCCCAGTGGTGCTTCAACTTCAACCTACGACCACGACCTCGCGGTTCTAGAGACCACCGGGCTTCAGCCGAGTGGTGTTTCAGTTTCAGCCTACGTCGCAGCTTCGCGTAACCGACACCAACGACTCCAGCCGCGTGGTGCTTCAAGTTCCACTTGCGTCACAGCAGGGTCGTGTTGTTTTGGGGATGCGAGCCTTTGACGTAGGCTGAAATCGAAACACCACGCGGCTGAAGCCGGTGGTGTCGTGTGCGGGTCGCCTAGTCGCAATTCAAATCCTTGCGCGGCTCAAGGTCCCGACATAGTATCTCCATTATGCTGGCTAGACGAGTGATACCAATCCTGAACGTCTCCGATATAGCAGAAAGTTTTTCGTGGTTCGAGCGGCTCGGATGGAAGAAGAGCTGGGACTGGGGTGATCCGCCGAACTTCGGCGCAGTCTGCTCCGGCGAATGTGAGATTTTTCTGTGCGTCAACGGACAGGGAGGACGTGGCAAGGGAGGTGTCACGATGACCTTCGGTGCGGAAGGCGATGATGCCGCTGACAACGGCGTATGGATGTCGATATTTGTTGACGACGTGGATGCCGTATATCAGAACTGCCTGGCTCATGGACTTGAAATAACCTGGCCTCCCACAGACATGCCCTGGCACGTTCGCGAGATGCACGTGCGTCACCCTGATGGTCACGTGTTCCGGATCGGCCAGGGTGTTGATGAGGAAGATGACGACGCACTAACCTGACGTTGCAGAGTTCGGGATCTCTGGCCCGCGTAGCAGCAAACTATCGATAGGACACGCTCACGCGCCGAGGGGAACCCAGACACCACCGGCTTCAGCCGAGTGGTGCTTCAACTTCAACCTACGATCACGGCGACCGGTACCAGACACCACCGGCTTCAGCCGAGTGGTGCTTCAACTTCAACCTACGACCACGCGGCGACGGGAACCCGGACACCACCGGCTTCAGCCGAGTGGTGCTTCAACTTCAACCTACGATCACGCGCGACCCCGTCACCGATACCACCGACTTTAGTCCGAGTGGTGTTCGGAGCAGTTAGCGCAGCAGTTCCAGGTTGAAATTGAAACACCACGCGGCTGAAGCCGGTGGTGTCTAGAAGCGCGAGGCCGTGACGTAGGCTGAAATTGAAACACCACGCGGCTGAAGCCGGTGGTGTCTAGAAGCGCGAGGCCGTGACGTAGGCTGAAGTTGAAGCACCACGCGGCTGAAGCCGGTGGTGTCTAGAAGCGCGGGGCCGTGACGTAGGTTGAAATTGAAACACCACGCGGCTGAAGCCGG
>DASRIZ010000514.1:0-19291 GCA_035649735.1 Blastocatellia bacterium
TTCGCGCTGCTGCGACCACCGCCGTTGAGCTCGTCGCAAGTAAAGGATCCCATCGGCAGGCCTTGCGTACGTCATCCTCAGAAGCTTCCACGCCGCGCGCTGATAAGACCATTCGCAGACAAGCGGGCAAGCAAGAGTTAGCCTTTTCTTGTGCGTGAAAACGCGGCTTCGATCTCCGCACTGTGTTGTTTCCCGAGTTTTCTACCGTGCTGATGAAGCAGATCGATATCAGTCAGTGACAGAATTTCCGCTGTTGATGCATCTACCAGCGCCTCACCCACTTCATCAACTACGAACCCAGGAGTTGCGTAAAGAATGGGAACCCGCCAGGTCCCTCCATTTTCTGCAATCGTAGGCGTTCCTGCGCAGAATATGGTGCCGACACTAGAAGCCAAGACCCCATTTACTCGACCCTGAATATCGGCAGCCTCGAAAGCCGGCGTCTGTCTTATTACGGTGTTTTTACGTCTGGACACATTGGCATTATAGCAAACGATTCGATACGGTCTCATCGATTATCCGGAATTAGATCCCCATCGCCGATTCCCATTCATTCAGCGTCTGATCCAACCGATCCATCAAATCGTCAACCTGCTCGCGAGTAATGCAAAGCGGCGGAGCGATGTAGATCGGCATCCCTCGCTTCAATGCGCCCGGGCGGCGCGGCCCAAACAGCGATAGATAAATCGCCAGGCCGTTCTTCAGAGCTATTCCCTGGAATTTTTCCTCGGCGTTCATCTCCGTCGGAAACCATTCCATCGTTTCGCGGTCACGCACCAGCTCCAACACCATCAACAAACCCTTGCCGCGAGATTCGGCTATCGTCCGCCGCGCAAGAAATCTTTCGGCGTTTGAGTGCAGATACTCGCCGACCTCCGCGCTGTTCTCGACAAGCTTGTCGTTCTCGAGTATGTCCAGAACCGCCAGACTCGCCGCGCACGCAAGCGGGTGACCCATGTTCGTAAAGCCGTGCACAAAAGTCTCACCAGCGGCGAAGGGTTCGTTCACTGCGTCGCTAACGGTTACCGCACCCATCGGTACAAAAAGCCCGGAGATACCTTTTGCCGAAGTCATGATGTCTGCCTGCACACCAAAGTGTTCCATCGCAAACCAGCGCCCGGTGCGTCCAAACCCGGTCACCACTTCGTCTGCGATCAACAACACGTCATAGCGATCGCAGATCTCGCGAATCGCCTGCCAGTACTCCGGAGGCGGGATCAAACCGTAGTCTTTCCCGGCGCCGACCGGAGTCGCGATGAACGCCGATACCTGTTCGGGTCCAGTGAAGTAGATCAACTCTTCCAACTCGCGAGCGCAATGAACCCCCCAATCCGGTATGCTCATTCCCTCGGGGCGCTCCTTCGGGTTGCGATAGTGTCTAACGTGAGGCCAATTGGCGAGCATCGGCAGAAAGGGTTTGCGAAAGCCCGGCCCGCCGGCTACCGACAACGCTCCGAGCGACATTCCGTGATAACTGTCCCACGTCCCAATTACCACGTTCTTCTGCGCGTTGCCGCGAGCGAGGTGATACTGGCGCGCGATCTTGATCGCGGTCTCGACGGCTTCGGATCCGCCCGAACACAAATAGGTGGTGTTCAGATTTCCCGGAGCGAGCCGGGCAATCCTGGCGCAGACCTCTGCTCGTGGTTGGTTTGAAAGCGCCGGGTGACAGTAAGCGAACTTCTCAGCTTGCTGGGTGATCGCTTCGATGACCCGTCGATCGCCGTGGGCTATGTTCATAGCGATCGGTCCTCCCGAAGCGTCGATGTAGCGATTGCCTTCGGTATCGTAGAGGTAAATGCCTTCGGCCCGCTCGAGAGCCGGCGTGAATGCGTGATACGAGAACATGTGACGCCAATCGCCGTCGTTAGTGACTCGCTGACCCGGAATATTTTTTTCTGGCGTTGCCATTTACTCCTCCTTTGCCCGAAGGCTTCTCACCACTGTGCGAATCCTAGCTTTTGCGACCGAAATCAGGCAAGACAGCCGCGTTCTTGTTCCGGGCTTGGAGAAGACTCGTATCAATGCGAGAAAGGTGTTTAGTGCAGAGCAGCAAAGGACCGCAAAGAACGCAAACGTTGAAACGCGGCGCCGTTCTAGAAACGCTGGACGAGCTCGACGTAGAGAAAACGTGCCGGCGGGTTTGTTCCGCCAAGGGGATAGAGGCTGCTCGAAACACCACCGCCGCGCACGCCCGCCGCGTAGAAGGTCAGCATCGTTCTAGAGGCGAGATTTATATCGGCGCTCAAATCAAACATCGTAGCCAGGTTTCTCTTACCACCTCCTGGCCGTCCGGCATAACCAAATGTGTTCCTCTGAAACGCACCACCTCCCACATACCACAAGTCACGCACGTTGCTGAGCCGTAGATGATGCACGTCCGCCCGAAGTGAAACACGGGAATGCGGCTTCAGGCGAATCTCAACGAAGATGTCCTCATTGTTCATCTGATTAAAGAAAGGGAAACGCGCATAGATTCGTGGCGTGGGAAGTACCGTGAAGTATGTTGTGTGGTCGCCATCCCCGGGATCTCCATCGCCGCTGCTTCTAAAATAGCCGCCGCGCAACCAGCACTTGAGCTTGCCTCCCAGGTCGCTTACCGCTCTGCCTGCCGGCTGAAAGCCTGCCTCGACCGCTATAGCGCCCGCGCGGTGATCCAGTCTGCCCCACTGTCCGAACTGGCCGCCGCCCCAGAGCAACAGATCAAAGGTTCCGGCGCCCGATTTGATCGCGCCGATATAGTGACCGCCGACGGTCGTCAATCGAATGTTCTCCGCATCGGCGAGCCGAACCGCTTGAGGGCGATTGTCCGCCTTGAGTGCGCCTCGGCCGTCGTGATAGTGGAGAGCAAAAACTCGCGCTTCACCCTGTGTGGTCTTGCCCGCCAGCGGCTTGGTAAAAGCGCCATAATAGAAATCGACATCCAACTCGTCGCGGCTGCGGAGTTGAAACACCCCCTCGGTGACCCGCGCTGCAAGGAGTGTGAAGTTCCACTCTTTCTTTGCTCGTGTGTATTGCGCTCCATCGAAGCTCCGCCCGACGTGGGAGAATCCGAACGGACCAATAAGCCTTTGCGCGATGTGATCGCGCTTGACCACCGCAAGCGTGCCGTCCGAGGGTGTTGTTTCCGCGCCGTCCGAAAACTCGAATCGTCCGATTCGAATACTGCTCTGTTTGTCGCTCCCCAACCCCTTGAACCGAACAAATGCCTGTTTGAGTACCGCGCTCCCGTCCTGGTGGCCGCTTGCCGCGAAGTAAGAAGCACCCATCCCCAGTTGTCCCTGGGGCGCAGGGGCCACGGCATTCTGAGGAAGATTTATCAGCGAGGGGAACGCTCCTTCAACTTGCCAATCGATCTTTTCTCTCTGTTGCCCGAGGGCCAGGCGCAAGACAGCCGCGCCAAAAGTGTAATGATCCTCGAAGCCGCCTCCCGTTTCGAACCAACCCCAATTCTCAACCCGGAGCCGCAAGTTGCCGGAGAAGATAACGTCGCCAATCTTGATCGGCTGCGGAGATTGAATAGGAGTGGGCTTTGCCGCAGCACGATCGGATTGCTGCGCAACCGACATCCCGGCTGCAATAACGACCAGACTGACTCCAAAGCACAAGCGACGAATCAGTTCGCCAATCGAAATGTGTCTAAGTCTGATGGACATCAGATCCCCTTTCTTACGGGGAGTCGACTTAATCTTCGTATCAAATCTCACCGCAGTGGAGAGAACTGTCTTCCGAGTCCTGAAGAATAGGCAAGCCTGGTCTCACCGGCTTGTCTTTAGGTGGACCAGTGCGCGAAAGCAGGGCGGACCCGGCGAGGGCGAGGTAGAGGCTGCCCGATTCTTTCAGCGCGTCAGCCAGGGGCTTGGCGATCCTCGATAGATGCTCGGAAAGGAAGCGCTCCGCTGCTTCAGCGGTAACGTCAGCGTGTTCGGTCTCGCCGCAGTCCAGTGCGTACGCTTCCTTCAGGCGAAGGTAGCCAATGAATCCTGCCTCAACCGAAACATGGTCAATTACCTCCGAAGTATGAGGCGAATAAGCAAACGCGTCGTAGTACCCGGCCAATTCAGACAAGAGCTGACCCAGTTGAACGAGCCGGCAGTAGCTGACTTCGCGAGCGGGGGCCGGCCCCCCGGGACCGAAGATTGAATGATAAAGCCCCTCTGTGGCTTCTTTTTGAGCGGTTTCCGCCGCGAGCTTCAGCGTCTCGTCGCCAATGCTGCTTGCGAGTTCGGCCACATGCTTGCGCCACACTTCGGTTGGGCGGTCAAAGAGCAGGCTGATCAGGCGCCACTTCGCGGCCTCGTTGAGCAATCGGTCTTTGCGCGTCTGTGTCTTCATTGATTGAGGGTTCATAGTAGTCCTGGTTTGCATCTTGGTTGTGTTCCAACTTCAATCATGGTTTTGAATCACGATCATTTGACCATAACCAGAGGAACCCAACCCGTCCGCATTTTTCTCGCTCCTACCTCGCGGTGTTCACCTTCCCAAACAGCGAACGCCACTTGCGAACGCGCACCTGGCGCCAGCCCGATGGGAATTGGTCTGACGATGACAACCGACCAGCCGGCTTCGGTTCGCAATCCTTTCCCTCTTGAGTGAGTCTGCGCCGCCCGTGACAAGGTGCCAGGTCCTTCTGCGAGGAGGTCTTCGACTGGAGACTCGCGTTTACCAACTCGACGGTTGCCAACGGCAGCAGCCGGTGCGTAACGCGTTGCCATTTCTTTCTGCGCTTCTGAGCCCGTTTCCAGGGACGGAGCGTCGAAGGGATAGTGATCAACCGACGCATTCGGATAGGTGCTCCTTATTGAGTCTTCTCGCCCGTCAACCGACGCTTGCCAGTCGGCGCGCCAGTAGGCGATCTCAACGGTCTTACCCACCTCTCCCATCTGCGGAGCAGGCACAGTCGCTTCGACCGCCGCAGGCGTCTGAATGGCGCAGGCGTCGACGAAGTGCGAAGGTCCGGGCAGATCATCTTTTGTTGTGTCCGGCCATTCGATACGGAAGGCGATTTCCTCGCCGTTGGTGATCGCCCTCACACGAAGGGACGGAGTCGACGCTTCGGTCAATCGCGGATCGACGAGGTCCTGGAGCACGAGTGGTTCGAGGTGTTCAGAAGCGTTGTCCCAAGCTCGATCATTTGGGTCCAACGGGACGCTTGCCGCCGAAAGCGCCACCACTTCCGTCGTCATTACCGGCCCCCTTCCACAACTCGAAACGAGGACGAGGCTCAGAAGAATTATTGGCGCGATAGATCGTGTGTGCGTGCACATGGCCGACCTCCTATGGACAATTGGTGCGCGTGATCTGATGCAACTTGTCGAACGCGGCCCTGATGACGACCGGCTCCTTTAGCGGCACGCGAACAACCTCCGCGCCCGATTCGTTAATTCCGCTTACCCAGTCGCCCTGACGCCTGAATCGAGAGATGACCATCTCAGTCGATCCAAACAAACCGAGCAGACCCGAGAGGTCCTGATCCTGCGCAGCTGCCCTATAAGTCTTGACTGCGTCTTCCGCGCCGGGGCCGAACATCTGCCGAAGAAACGACGCCGGGGCATGGAGAGGCGGAATATAGTACACATTGGGCTCGAGTCCGAATTGCGGGAAAAGCGGCAACGCGACCTTTTTGATGTGCACGAGGTAATCGATCGGATTGTCCGGCCGGGCTTTTTCAGGGGTAGAGATCCATCCGGCCAGTCGGATCTTCCCAATGCAGTTGACGAAGCACTGTGGCTGGAGCCCGTTTTCGATCTTCGGGAAACAAGCGATGCACTTTTCAGAGGTGCCGGTCATCGGGTTGAAGAAAACCTTTTTGTACGGGCAAGCCCCCACGCACTCCTGATAACCGCGGCAGCGGCTTTGATCGAGAAGAACTATGCCGTCTTCGGGACGCTTATAGATCGATCCGCGCGGACAGGATGAAAGGCACGCCGGATACGAGCAATGATTGCAGATGCGCGCGAGGTAGAAGAACCAGTTCAGATGAGGCACTTGAAGGCTTGCGCCTTTCTCTATCTCGCCAGCGCAGTCGTCTTCGCCGACGTTAGGGTAGGAGTAGTCCTGATCATCGGGTTTCCAGCCGAGGACTCGTTCGCCGGGCGGAGCGGCTTCAAAAATCGTGCGTCCTTCGTAGGTGTTAACTGCGCGACCTTCGTATTCGCGTTGTGACCAGGATTGTCCCTCGAGCTTTTCAAGGAGCTTGAGGTCCCAGGCGAGCGGATAGAACCCATATGGCTTGGTCTCGACGTTGTTCCACAGCATGTACTCCTGACCTTTTCCGGAGGTCCAGGTCGTCTTGCAAGCAAGCGTGCAGGTCTGGCAAGCGATGCACTTGTTGATATCGAAGACGGCCGCGAACTGTTTTTGCGGCCGGTTCTCCGGGTACCAGTAAGACATCTCCCTGCCAAGCTGCCAGTTGTAGACGCGAGCCATAGCTTATTTCTCCTTTCGCTCGGCAATGAACTCGCCGGCGAGATACTTCTTCATCTCATCCGATTCGTAGCGCGGTCTGATTCCAAGAGTCGCCGGACGCCACAGTCCCTTCTGATCGATCCCGCCGGGCTCAGCACGCGTGATCTTCACGATCGCCTCGCGAGGCGCACCCGTTGGACAGTGGACGTCAGGTAAGAACCCTTTGCCGATGCTCTGGCCGTACAGGCCTTTTCGCACGAGCGAATCGGTCATCCACGTCGGTTTTAACCAACCACGAGTCGCTGATTGGTGAGATCCAGACCGAAACATAGCCTGGTAGTTTGTCCTCGGATTCTTTGCCAACCCGTCGGGACGCTCCTTTTGGCCCTGCTGTGAACCGGGCGTAGTCCCGTACATGTTGAACCACATCCGGGTGACGCCTCGCGGCGTCCCGGGATAGTAACGCGCGCGGCAGATCAACCGGGCGAACTCATAATCGCGCTTGTTGTCCTGCCAACCGCGAAACGGGCGGTCCTCCGGATCCCCGTCGATCCAGACGTAATCACCATCATCAACTCCGAGTTCGCGGGCGTCCTCGGGGTTTATATCGACATAACCCTCGGTCACGAATGGGCTGCGTTTGTCGTGCCGATAGATATCGCCAAAGGGTCCGAACAACACCGCGATCATATCGGTGTCGATCGGCATCGTATGCGCGCCGTGGCGGTACTTCGGAGTGTGAAACACGAACCGATAGCCATCCTTGATCAGCGGGTGAGCGGTCTTCCTCGCTTCTTCCCAGGTCATAACCACGTTGCGGCCGCACCGAGTGTCGCACGAGAGGTCATCGCGCTTTACGCCGTAGACTTCCGGGCCGTCGGGACGAAGCGCTTCGTGGTTAGGAGCGACTATGATGTTGGGCTCATAAAAAGTGGAATCAACCGGCTCACGATGTACCGGGAGGTTTTCGCCGGCTTCGATGAACTCATTCTCCTCACGATAAAACTCGAGCCGGCCGCTCTTCGTGTACCACGGTTGCGAATCTATGACCTGCTCGTACCCAACAACCTTCGGCGTGGTGCGGCTGTTCAGCAGCGCCGGTACGCCGTCGACTGCCTTTGCCTCAAGATCCTTGAGCGTGTATCCCTTGGTGTTCGTCGAGTTGTCGAGCACGCGCTGAAGATAGACGTCAGTGCGGTCTTCGCGGACGAACTTCCAACAGTCGGAAAACCTCTGGTCGCCGGTCAACTCAGCGAGCTTCGAACCCACCAGCGCGAGCACTTCGATGTCGCCGATGGTGTTGAAAATTCGAGCAAGCGGAGTCCGCGGGAAGATACTGAGAAATGGATTCGTTACCGATGCGGTCATATCGGGATGCTTGAGCTCGGCCCACGAGTCGACGCCGAAGACAACGTCGGCCCATTCGCACGAAGTCGACCACCACCACTCCTGGACGGCAATCATCTCGATGCGCGGCAAAACATTCACTACCGTGTTGTAGTGCCACTTCACGTTTCCAAGGATCGAGTTTGCATTTGCGAACCAAAGCGATTTTGTAGGGGTCGGGATGTGAGTCGAGCCCGTAAGCAGTTTATTGCCTACGCGCAGCGGGTGGTCCTCGTGGTTGTAGTAATGGGCGGACTCGGCTTTCCAATACTGTTTCGGCCGCGCCGGCTTCGAAGGATCAAGTTCGAGATCGAACGGGTTCTCATTTATGTAATGCGCGACGCCGTTAAAAAGCGCGACGCGATAGTTCCCGGCGTACGATCCGACGTTGCCCGAGATCTTTCCAACGTTGCCGGTCAGAGCAGCGAGCAGAAAGATGTCCCGGTCCTTGTTGTCATTGTTGAAGAACTGATTGGGGCCCATGCCGATGGCGAACAACGTCTGACCTGGCTGCTTTGCAAAGTCGCGCGCAAGAGATTCCACCGCTGCCGCGGGAGCCCACGTTATCTCCTCGACAGTCCGCGGATCGAAATGCATCGCGTATTCTTTGACCAGATCGAACACCGGACGACAACGGACCTTCTGGCCGCCGGCGAGAGTGACTTCGACGGACCCTTCAAGCAGCGCGTCGCCAATCTTCGAGTACTTCCCAACCTCATCGCGGGTCATCCGCCTCGGGGAGTTGGACGCGCGATCCCACCAAACGAAATCGCCCCATTCCGCCCGCATCTTTGCTGTGATGATCGATTCTTTCTGTTGAGCCGGCGGCGGCTCTTTTTCGCCCTCTTTCAACACTCGAGTAAACTTCAGCGCCGCCGGCTTGTCTCCGAATACGTCTTCAGCGCGCAGATACTTAAGGGTGTCCATCCTCACGAGTATCGGGAGATCGGTCCATTGTCGCACGTAGTCTTTGTCGTACAGATTCTCACGCAAGATAACGTTGGCGAATCCGAGCGCCAACGCCGGGGTGGTGCCAGGCCGGACAACCAGCACGTCGTCGCCCTTGGTCGCGGTAGCCGAATACTCGCAGGCGATGACGATCACGCGAGTTCCTTTGAGTCTCGCTTCGGTAAGCCAGTGCGAGTCAGGCATCTTCGTCGTGATCCAGTTCATCCCCCATACGACGACGTTTCTGGCGTGCTCAACCGCGGAGAGATCGAACTCAACAGTCTGCTGTCCGGTCACCATTGGATGGCCCGGTGGTAGATCAGTGTGCCACGAGTAATTGTCAAATCCCTTTCCGCCAACTGCCTGGTCGGGTCCGACCTTGCGAATCGCCGAATCCAGAAGCGCCATCGAGTTGGCCATCCGATATAGACCGAAGACGCGAGTGATGCCGAGCAGCGGCATGCCTCCACGAAACTTTAGCACCTGGGTTCCTACTCCCTGCGTCGCCTCGATCGTGGCTTCGTCGTAGTGCTGCTCTCGCAGCCGGCGCTTTCCGTCCTCCCCGGTGTAAGTCTCGGCAATGTTCTTAAGAGACGCGGCCACAATTGCGGCAGCTTCGTCGTGCGACATTCGAACCCATTCGTCGCGTGCGCGCTGGAAGTACTTGGACGGCGGGCGTCCGTCTTTCTCTCGCGGAAATCCTTCTTCGTACCACCGCTTGAAGCCCGCGCGAACCATGCATTGATTCACCCGTCGATCGCCGTAGAAGCGTCGCGTCAATGCCAGCCCTTTCTGGCAAACTCGCGGGTCCCAACGATGGGTCGCGCCCTTACCACCCAGATCCTTCGCTTCGCCGTAACGCATCGTGGGTCCGATCCGAGTAACGACTCCGGACCGCACGTAGGCATTCAGGAGGCAGTTGTGGGTGTCATTGGGAGCGCAGGTGAAGGTGAACTTGGAGTCGTACTTCCAAAGATCGCGATAGGCTCGTTCCCACCCGCGATCCGGATAGACCGCGAGAGGATTGGTGATGTTGTCCAGGGACCAGGCGCCGCTGGTGGAAGCTACCAGCGCGCCAAAACCGGCGGCTGATACTCTCTCAAAGAACTCGCGTCGCGACATCTCATTTTTCATGACTCTACTTAGCCTCCCAGGTACGTATGAAACTCACCAACGCTTCGATCTCTCCCTTACTGAGAGCGGGACGGACCGGCGACGAGATCGAGAAACCCGCCATCGCAGTTGCACGACGCCCCTTACCTATCGTCTCAACAAGAAACCTGTCGGTTGCGGCTGAAAGAAAAACCTTGTTGTTGAGCGCTGGGCCTTCCCCCCCCTCGCCGTTCTTTCCGTGGCACCCGGCACAGAAGGCTGCAAAGATCCTTTTGCCGGCTGAGGCATCACTCTTCACCCAGCGCGCGGGAGAAGGATCAGGTTGCTGCGCGACACCGCCGCCCAGTTGCCGCAAGTAACCGACTACGGATCTGACCTCATCCGGACGAAGCCCTCCATCTTTTTCACCCCACGCGAGCATCTTGCGGCCGGGGCGCCCTCTCGTGACGGTCTCACTGATGAACGCGTCTGAGGCAATAGAAAGGAAGTCGGGGTTGGTTATCGCCGGAAACGGCTGAGTCCCTGGGTACCGCCTGCCCCTGCCGTCCGCCCCGTGGCAGCCCGCGCAGAACGCGCTAAAAATCGTCGCGCCATCAATCGCGAATTCGCGGGCGCCGAATCGCGTAGCCTGGATTCTGTCCTTGGGCAGATAGGCACCCGGCAGCTCTCTTCGCCTGAGCGACAACATGTACATAGTCAGCAACTCGATTTGATCTTCAGAGAGGCCAAGTATCGGCATTTGCGAACCGGCAACCGTAGAGGCGGGCGACCGGAAGTGCTCCGCGAGCCAGTTTGAGAATGTCGCCTGCCCGGGCACATGCGTGAAGTCGAGTTGTCCAGGGTCCTTCTCTCCGCTGCGCGACAGATCGGGTCCGGCGTCCCCTCCCACGCCACTTACCTTATGGCAACCTAAACAGCCAACTGAATGGAACAATGCTTTCGCTTCTATCAGCGTTGGCGCGCCAATACGCGATGCCAAGAACACCGCTAGCGATTCGCGGTCCGCATCGCCAACCGGTCCGAACGAGTCCTTCCAGGGACCCCGCTGCGCTTCCTCGCTGTGGCGTGTGTGTTTTTCGTGCCATAGAGGATCGTAGCCTTTGAATCCGGTATAGGAGAGATTGGGACCCTCCATACCACCGCCCCCCGGGCGTAGAGTTCCGCCGCGCCCATCAAGGCGATGGCAGGCCAGACAGTCGAGACGCTCAAAGGCGCCACGCCCCTTTTCAAGCGCGCTGAGGTTCGGCACGTGCAGTGGCGCGTGACAGGTTCCGCAGCCGGCAAAGCTGTATCGGACCGGCAACATTGGTGCCGGCCAAAAGCGGACGTCGCCGTGGGCGTCGCGCTTCTCAGTTGCTCTGCCCTGCCCTCCGTGGCAAATAGTGCAGCCGAACTCGGACGGTTGATGAGGAATGGGCTTGTGAGGTGCTACGACGCCTGGCCCAAGAATGCCTTGCTCTCCGGCACCCATCCCGATATGGCAAGAGACACATCGATCGGAGACGTTCAAGCCGGGGGTTACTACCTGGCGGAGGCCAACATCGATCGGGGCATCCTGAGCGCTGGCCGCGCCTTGAATGCGACGCCATTCCTTCAGCATGTTTTCGTCGAATGCAGCGAAGATCAGGAGCAGCAGAACTCCTACGCTGGACCAAAGCAACAAATGTTTTGTCTTCTTCATAGCTAGTGCCTCGCCCAGTCGGTGGGCGACCAGAAGAACGTCCAGTTCGGTCCGCGGAAGTAGGAGCCGATGATTGTCAGCAGTACGAACCCGCATAGGAAGCAGGTAAACAAGCCCAATGCCGCCGCGCGGGTCGAGTTGTGTCGGCGCAAAAGCCAAATCGAGTACGCGGCATAAATCAATGTGAGCACGGTGCCCGGGTTAATCAGAGTGATTACCAACTGAGGCACGCTCGGCAGCCACTCGCGAATCCAACCGAATCGAATCGCGAACGTTTCGACTCCCAGCGCCGCAACAAATCCGACCAGGATCGATGTTCGAACGAGCGGCCAGCCTCCCGCTCCTCCGAACCACTCGCCGGTCCCTGACTCCTCACGATCCAGAAACGGAATCAGACCGAGCCCGATCAAAACTATCGTGGGTATCCCCATGCCACCCATAAACGCCGAGAACGAGACCATTTCCTGGAGACCGAGGAAATACCACGGCGCTTTTGCCGGGTTCTCCGGAACCGCCGGGTTGGCAAGCTCCTTTAGCGGCGCGTCGGAAACCAGGGCCAGCGCCACGCAAACAAAAACTGTAATCATCAACACCGCCAGCTCGGCGTAAAACAGATGAGGCATCGATGGCACGGTGTTCTCGGGACCGCTGCCGACCGCAGAAGTTTTTCCTCGAACGATTGCCGCCAACTGATAGGTCTTGGCCGGCGCCTCGGTAAAGACCGGATATGTGTCGCCGGCGGACGGCCCGAGTCGCTTTTCCGCGTCCGCCGGGCGTGCGATCCCTCCGTCCTTCCTGATTCTCCAGAAGTGAACCGCCATCAGCAGGACCAATGCCAGCGGAAGAATCATCACGTGAAGCAGATAGAACCTGATGAGCGCCTCCTCGCCCACCGTGTCGGATCCGAGAAGCAGAAGCCGCTGTAGTCCGCCAGGGTCGAACGACTGGGTGACCCCGAGGGCATCGGTTACTTCACGCGGAGATTGCGCGATGTTGGCCCCGATAGTTATCGCCCAGTAGGCGAGCTGATCCCAGGGCAGGAGATAACCGGTAAACGATAGACCGAGCGTGGTGACCAGAAGCCCCCAACCGACCAGCCAGTTGAACTCGCGGGGCTTGCGATACGCAGCCGTGTAAAACGCGCGCGCCATGTGCAGGAGCACCGCGATCACCATCACATTAGCCGCCCAGCGATGAATGTTGCGGATAAACCGCCCCGTGGGCACCACGAAGTGAATGTCTTTGATCGAATCGTACGCTGCGTCGGGGTACGGCTTGTAATAGAACATCAGCAACAAACCGGTCACCAGTGTAATCAAGAACCCTGCCGTGCTGGCGATTCCAAGTCCCATCGTCGTCGACCATCGAAGGCTCCAGCGATGGGTCCGGACCGAGTGAAGGTGCAGAAAGACGTTGCCGAACACAAAAGTCGACCGGGTTCGATCGGTCTTCGGCGCGCCGCCTCGCATCGCGGAATCGAGAATGCGGCGAGGCGCCGCGCGCAGGTTGTCCAGGAACCCGCGCATTGCCGAATTGGGAGAGCCTGCGGTGCTCATACTGTCACCTTTGAGCCGGCGGGAACGGTCGTGCCTTCATCGACGATCAGCCCGGCGCCGCTTGCGGTCACCTTCAGCCAGGGCAGCGCCTGCGGAGCCGGCCCCTTTGTAACTGAACCGTCCGCGGAAAAGCGTGATCCGTGGCAAGGACACTCGAACTCACCAGCCGAGGCCTTAACGACGCAACCAAGATGCGTGCATGTTGTCGATATCGCATATGCCCCTTCGGCGTCCCGAAAGAGAGCGACGGAACGGCCTGGCGGGACAAACGGCTCGCCCGTCGCCAACGAGTCGGGCAACGTTACACTGAATTTTTTTGAGGGCGAGGAAAGAACCGCGGCCTTGGGCAAGCGCAGCATTCCCGTGACCGCAAAGAGCATGGACCCGGCAAACGCGAATAGCGCCGAAAGACCCAGAAAGTCTCGACGAGGCATGGGCTCAGGATCCAACCGCGATCGTTCTTTACCAGCCTTTATTGTCATTGACCCCTCCAAAACGTCCTGAACGTAACTCGCTCCATAGTGATCGCATCGACCGGGCATCGCATTGCGCAAAGGGCGCAGCGTATGCAGCGATCCTCATCCTTTAGAATGGCTGAGTGCTGGGTGAGATCGACGTCGCCGCCGAGCGAGTGCTCAATAGCGGCAGCAAGATCAGGATCTGGTTCCAGGTCCGCAAGCGAAACCAGCTTGAGACATTCGGTCGGGCAAACGTCAACACAGCCCCCGCAGAGAACGCAACGAGTGCCGTCGAAGACCGGCGTCACGCCACAGTCAAGGCACCGTGATGCTTCAAGCATTGCCTGTTCTCGCGTATACCCCGTTTCAACGACAACACTGGGATCTTGAAGCCGTTCTTCCGGCCGCGCGACCGGCACTGGAACGCGCCGGATCGCCTCGTAGCCTCGCTCTCGACGGTAACGATCAAGCGTGATGTGGGCAGTTACCGCTTCAAGCATGATTTCCCGCCCAGTCACGTGCTTGTAGACAGATCTCGCCGCCGCCTTCCCCGAAGCGACGGCGTCGATTAGAAGGCGCGTCCCGTGCGCAAGGTCCCCGGCGACGAAAACGCCTCTCGCGCTGGTAGTCAGTGTTGAAGGGTTAATCTTCGGCCAGCCTGGACGCATCATCTCGATGTCCGCGCCGTTGTCTTCAAGAAATGTCAGCTCGGGGGATTGGCCCACTGACAACAGAACTGTATTGCATTCGAGGGTCTTGGTGTCTCCATCGTCGAACACCGGCGCGAAACGCCGGTTTTCATCGTAGACACTCAGGCATCGGCGAAATGCCACGCCGGTCACATTGCCGCTGGAGTCACGCTCGATCTCAATCGGCCCCCAGCCGTTGTGTCGCTCGATACCTTCCTCGTCGCCCTCGAGAATCTCGACCGTGTCCGCGGGCATGTCCTCGAGGCTCTCGAGCGAGACCAACCTGACTCGGGAGGTCACGGGCAAGCGGGCGACGGTGCGCGCGGTGTCGTAAGCGATTTGCCTCAGGACGGTGCGGGCTACGTCGTAAGCGACGTTGCCTCCCCCGATCACCACAACATCACTGCCAATATCGAGGTTTGAGCCCAGAGCGACTGCTCGGAGCAAGTCAACCCCGCCGAACACGCGAGGACCGCGCTCGCCGGGCAGACCGAGGCTTCTGGACGACTTCGCCCCAACGGCGATTATCACTGCGGCGAAGTCCCGGCGGATCTCGGCGAACGAAATATCTTTGCCGACAGTCACCCCGCAGCGAATGTCGACTCCCAGCGCCTGGATCACCTCTACTTCCTTAGCAATGAGTTCCCGAGGAAGCCGATAAGATGGAACCCCAACCGCGAGCATTCCCGCCGGCACGGGCTCTGTTTCAAAGACCACCGGTTTGAATCCCATCAGCGCGAGGTCGTGGGCGGCCGAGAGTCCGGCAGGTCCTGCGCCAATTATCGCGATCGGTTGGCCGGTTGCCTTGATAAACCGTCCTTCCATTGCTGCCGTAAGAAGAGCGGCCATCTCGTCAGTTTGGGAAGCGATACTCGGGACAAACGCCTGGACGACTCCCAGGACTTCATCGGTGGGTCGGGCCTCTGGACCTGCTTGCTCGCACGCAAAGCGCTTGAGAGCCCGGATCGAGATCGGGCGGTCCGCGGCAACGAAATGACCGTCGTCATCAACTCGCGGCACCTTGCCTCGCCGGCAAGCCGCTTCGCACGGCGCTCCGCATATCCTGCCGCAGATTGAAGCAAAGGGGTTGGGACCACGCGCTATCAAGTAAGCCTGCTCGAAGTCTCCGTCCGCGACTGCGCGAACATAACCCCTCGCGTCGGTGTGCACCGGACAGGCCACCTGACAGGAGATCAGGCTCTGATGGTACCCCTCACCAGGAATGTGAACCTTCAGAGGCATCATCTTGCGCTTTTCCAATGACCTGGTTAACGGCTCCCCTTGAAGGAGCGTTGCCGGGTCATTTCCCTAACGGACTTGCGAAAAACTACGCAAGTCACTGCGCAATAGGCATGCTAACAACCATATTCGTGGGCCAATTCACCCCACGACCAGCATCATCATGCTTTGCTGCAAAAGGCTTGCCAGTACAACGGGCTCGCAATCTTGGACCTCCAAAGCTAAATTTTCTGACCGATGATGTTCTTGTTACCCCCTCAAGTGCTCTGGTATTCTTGCGGTCAATCAACTCTCGATGGCTCTTCAACCCGGCACGACTCTTGGCTCCTACCGAATCCTCAGCGCGATTGGCGCGGGCGGGATGGGTGAGGTCTATCGAGCCGCAGATACCAGGCTCAATCGTGAAGTCGCCATCAAGGTCGTACCCGCGTCACTTGCAAACGACGCGAGCCGATTGCTCAGATTCGAACAGGAAGCGCGCGCTACTTCTGCGCTAAATCACCCCAACATTGTCACTATTCACGAACTGGGTGAAGTCGATGCCGGCCGGTTTATCGTCATGGAACTGGTTGAGGGCAGAACCCTTCGCGCGATGATTGAAGACGGACTCTCGATCAACGCGCTGGCGGCGCTCGGCGGCCAGATGGCAAAGGCGCTGCGCGCGGCCCACGCCGCTGGGATTACCCACCGCGACATAAAGCCGGAAAACATAATGGTGCGTGACGACGGTTACGTAAAGGTGCTTGACTTCGGGTTGGCGCGACTGGTTCCCGGGCCTACGGATAAAGAGGCCGCGACTCTTCACCACACTGAGCCTGGCACTCTGCTTGGCAGCACGCGGTACATGTCGCCGGAGCAGGCGCGCGGCGAAAACGCGAGTCACCCGTCGGATGTGTTTTCGCTCGGAGTGATTTTCTACGAAGCAGCAACTGGGCGGCATCCGTTCATGACAGACTCGATACTCGGCACGCTCAATGCCATAAATCTCGAAGTGCCGGTGGCGCCGTCGCGATTGAATCCTGATGTCCCTTCCACAATTGACTCATTGATTCTCCAGATGCTCGAAAAGGACTCGCGGCTTCGGCCTACAGCCGTCGAAGTTGAAACAGCACTGGTTGAATTCGGAGGGCGCGGATCGAGCGCGGAGAGCCACGCTCCACTCCTGCGGCCTCGCGAGCGTCATACGGTTGGACGTGACAAAGCGCACGCGGAATTGCATCAGGCTATCGCCTCTGTAATTGCGGGCAAGGGACTGCTCGCGTGCGTGCCGGGTGAGCCGGGTATGGGCAAGACTACGCTTGTAGAAGAATTTCTGAGCGATCTCCGCGCCGGAGGTCAATCTTGCGTAATCGCGAGAGGGCGTTGCTCGGAGCGTCTTGCGGGAACCGAAGCCTATCTGCCGTGGCTCGAAGCGTTGGACGGTCTGTTGCGCGGGGCCGACGGCCAGGCACGCACCTCTGTCTTCAGCACTGAGTCAATCGTCCAAACAACCAAGCGGCTTGCGCCCACCTGGTACGCGCAGGCGATGCCGCTTCAGCCCGATGATTCTTCGGTCGAGCGATTGCTGGCCGAGCGCGCTGCCTCACAGGAACGGATGAAACGCGAGTTTGTGTCGCTGTTGGAGGAAGTGACTCAACGACGGCCGCTCGTGCTTTTTTTTGATGACCTCCATTGGGCTGATGTCTCGACTATTGATTTGCTGGCTTATCTGGCGAGCAAATTCGACTCTCTTCGAGTGCTGGTAATCGCGACGTATCGGCCCTCGGATCTACTGCTGGCCAAGCATCCGTTTCTGCAGGTCAGGCCGGACTTGCTGGGGCGCGGTCTTTGTCGTGATATTGACCTCGAGTTTCTATCGCGTTCAGAAATCGAAAAGTATCTCGCTTTGGAATTCCCCGAACATCGATTCCCCTCGGAACTCCCGGAGTTGATCCACTCCAAGACTGAAGGCAACCCGCTTTTTATGGCCGACCTTGTGCGATACCTGCGCGATCGCAAGGTTATCGCCGCGCAGGATGGGCGCTGGGTGCTCGCCCAATCGCTGTCGAGCATCGAACGTGACTTGCCGGAATCTGTACGTGGGATGATTGAGCGTAAGATTGCTCAATTGGGCGAAGATGATCGTCGACTTCTGGTAGCCGCGAGCGTGCAGGGTTATGAGTTTGATTCGACCATCGTCGCCAAAGCCCTCGACCTGGACCCTGCCGATATTGAAGAGCGCCTCGAGACGCTTGAACGCGTCTACGCTTTGGTTCGATTCGTAGCCGAAAAGGAGTTTCCGGGGCGTGTGCTCACCCTTCGTTACCGATTCGTCCACGTCCTTTATCAGAATGCGTTATATGCGTCTTTGAGACCGACACGACGAGGTCAGTTGAGCGCGACGGTTGCCGAAGCACTGCTGGACTGTTACGGAAAACAAAGCGCGAGCGTCGCTTCGGAGCTGGCCTTTCTGTTCGAGACCGCCAGGGATTGGTCGCGAGCTACAGAGTATTACATTGTGGCGGCAAATAATGCGTCGGAGGTATACGCCATTCAGGAGGCTGGAACGCTTGCACATCGCGGTCTGGAAATGCTGCGTATGCTTCCGGAAACGACTGATTCCGCGAAGCAGGAAATGTCGCTTCAAACATTGGTAGGCCAATCAGTGATGGTCGCCAAAGGTTATGCGCTGCCCGAGGTCGAGCAGGCTTTCCTCCGAGTACGCGAACTAAGCTTGCAACTAAACGATGTCGCTCAACTTTTTCGCGCGCAGGTCAGTCTGGCGATAGTGTGCGTCGTGCGAGCCGAATACCAACGGGCTTTCGACCAGGGGGAACAGTGTCTTCGGCTCGCGGAAAAAGTTGGGCATCAGTCGATGTTGATGCAATCTCACTGGGTCATCGGCCTGAGCCAATGCTACCTCGGCAAATTCTCAGACGCTCGCGATCATTTCGAGCAGACGATAGCCATTCACGACGCCGCTCGCATGGACTCAACGGCTTCGATGTACGGGGCGGTGTTAAGCCGCGCGCATCTGTCGCGAATACTTCTCTACCTTGGCTATCCCGAGCAGGCGCGCCAGATGATGAACGAGGCTATCGCCAACGCTGAGCGCGTTCGTCTGCCGGTCGGCGTTGCGAACACTCTCGCGCTTGCTTGTTACGTCGAAGCGTTTCATCACAACGTCGACAAAACGCTGGAACTCGCGGGACGTACCGCCTGGTACGGTGAAGAACACGGGTTGCCTTATTACGCAGCTGTCGCCGTAATGATGCGCGGTTGGGCCCTCGCAATGCAGAATCAGGAAGGCGAAGGGATTGCGCTGATTCGCCAGGGGCTGCGGTCTTATCTCGCCATCGGTACCAAACAGCAGCATGGCTATTTTCTCGCTCTTCTTGCTGAAGCTCTACGCGTCGCCGGACGGGAACAAGAGGCTCTGGACACCATCGGAGAAGCGATCGACGTAGCGACGCAGACTAATGAGCCTTACTATGAAGCCGAGCTGTACCGTCTGCGGGGAGAGGCATTAGCAAGAGTCGGTATGGCTTCGCCGACGGAGATCGAGGCTTGTTTTCAACGAGCTCTGGAAGCCGCGCGGCAACAGGAAGCGAAGGCATTTGAGTTACGCGCTGCCATGAGCCTGGCACGCTTGTGGCAGCAGCAGGGTAGACGTGACGAGGGCCGAACTATGCTCGAGGAGATTTTTGGCTGGTTCACGGAAGGCCTTGACTCCACAGATCTGAAAGATGCCAGAACTTTGCTTGATGAACTGAGGTGAGATGATGAAGCGAGCCATCGGTTGGACCGTTTTGTTTTTGAGCGCGCTCAGTGTGT